>JAIKYQ010000006.1 GCA_024683035.1 Eubacterium sp. | reverse complement strand
ATGAATGAAAAGGAACTGCTGATGGATCAGACACAAAGACGGATCACCATGATACGCATGCTTCTGAACGAGCAGGAGCGGTTCAGAAATATAGGTGTGCCGGAAAATGAACAGGAGCAGCGGCGGCTGCTTCGTTCTTTGCTGAATATCCGGCCGGCATCTCCGGCAAAAGAGGATTTCCTGACGATCCAGGATACCTATCTGCGGGAGGAGATAGACCGGAAAGGGATCGTGGATCTCCGGAATCTTGTCCCTTTCCGCGAGGGTCTGTATCTCTGGCAGGGCGATATCACGACGCTGCGGTGTGATGCCATTGTCAATGCCGCGAATGCAGGGATGACAGGATGTTATCTGCCGTGTCATAATTGTATTGATAACTGTATTCATACGTATGCCGGGATACAGCTGCGGAATATCTGCGCGGAGATCATGGACCGGCAGGGAACAGAGGAACCGGTGGGCCGGGCAAAGATCACACCGGCATATAATCTGCCCTGCAGGTATGTGATCCATACGGTCGGACCGATGGTGGAAGCAGAGCTGTCAGAGGAAAAAGAAAGGCAGCTGGCATCCTGCTATCGTTCCTGTCTGGAACTGGCAGAGGAAAACCATGTAAAGAGCATTGCCTTCTGCTGTATATCAACCGGGGTCTTCCGTTTTCCGAATAAACGGGCGGCGGAGATCGCAGTCGAAACAGTCAGACGGTATAAAGAAAAGACAAATTCAAAAATCGAGGTGATCTTCAATGTCTGGAAAGATATCGACTTCGCGATCTACAGAGACATGCTCAGCAGAGATTGAAAGGCTGGGACAGCTGCTGCAGAATGCCGATACGGTGGTCATAGGAGCAGGAGCCGGGTTATCCACGGCAGCAGGCTTCCGGTATGCCGGAGAAAGATTCCGGAAATACCTGGGCGACTTCGGACAAAAGTATTCGTTTTCCGATATGTATACGGGCGGATTCTACCCTTACGATACGCCGGAAGAAAGCTGGTCTTTCTGGAGCAGGAATATTTATATCAACCGGTTTATGCAGGCGCCATCGTCGGTCTATGCGGACCTGTTCGAACTTGTGCGGCATAAAGACTATTTTGTCCTGACTACCAATGTGGATCATCAGTTTCAGAAAAACGGCTTTGATAAAAACCGTCTGTTCTATACGCAGGGCGACTACGGACTCTGGCAGTGCAGCAGGCCTTGTCATAAAAGGACCTACAACAATAAAGAAAAAGTGGTGAAAATGCTGATCGCGCAGGGGTTCTCCATAGGGGAAAGAGGAGAGCTGCTTGTTCCAAAGACAGAGACCGGAGAAACGGATTATGATCAGCTCCGGATGAGGATCCCTTCTGACCTGATCCCGTACTGCCCGGTCTGCGGGGAACCGATGACCATGAATCTGCGTTCCGATGATCGCTTTGTAGAAGATGAAGGCTGGCATCAGGCATCAGAACGATATATGGCGTTTCTGCGAAACAGAAAGGGAACGGTACTGTTTTTGGAGCTGGGAGTCGGTTATAACACGCCCGGGATCATCAAATATCCTTTCTGGCAGATGGCAGCAAAGGATCCGGATGCAGCCTATGCCTGCATCAATGAGGGAGAAGCATTCTGTCCGGAAGAGATCCGTGACCGGTCTGTCTGTATCAATGCTGATCTCGGAGCGGTCATAACAGAATTAAACAGATAAGCGCAGCAGGGGAAGTACGCTTTGAAAAGGAAAAGAAAAGAACAGACAGTTCTGATAATGCTGTCCATGATCATGCTGGCGATGTGCCTGATGACCGGCTGCGGGGCCAGGGCGGAAAGAACGATCGTGTCATTCTCCGACCTCGAGGAAAAACGGATCGGCGTTACAACAGGAAGCGTGCAGGCCCTTCAGACGGAAGAGCGCTTTCCAAATGCGGAGATCCATTATTTCGGTGCTGACGCAGATATGCTCGAAGCCATGCGGAAGGGTAAGATCGATGCCTATGCATCTGCGGAAGCGCTTGTAAAGTATATGATGGCAGAGAATCCCGATCTGACCTGTCTGGATGAGTATCTTTCTACAGGGATAAAGGCGGGAGCAGATTTTTGATGTCCCGCAGAAAGACCGTACACGGCAGTTCATCCGGCAGCTGAAGGTGCTGGAATTCAACATCGACTGTCAGGACTATGACTTTATCGGTGCCGGAACCAGGATCGACCGCTTCTGTCTGAGCAATCTGATCCCCTCAGGTATCAAATACCGCATACGGCTGGCTTTCGAGGAACTGCTGCAGCAGATGCTCTGGGGTGTGCTGGCAAAGGAGCCCTGCCATGTTCTGATCGAGTACGCCGAATCCGAAGAGCGTGCCGTTGTTACCGTACGCTATGCCGGAGGAAGATTTAATCCGGCAGAAGGCGGAAATGATTTATCTTACAGGCTGCTGAAGGCTTCTGTAGAGGATCTGACATACGAATACGATCAGGACAGGGGGAAACCGAATATCGTGCGCGTGCGTATCAGGGAACCTTAAAAGAGAAGCATGGTGTGAGAATGCGGTAATTGCCGTAAACAACAGGAACCCGGAAGTGCCCATCCGATGCAGGTGCTTCCGGGTTCCTTTATTGTCTGCCTTGACAGGTGGTAAAATCATAGTATAATTCTGGTTATATAACAATAGTTATAAATAGGGAGGGGTGCTGCATGCCGCCGAAATCGAAGGTTACAAAGGATATGATCGTGGATGCTGCAGTTGCAGTGGTCAGGCAAAAAGGATTCGAGCAGGTGAATGCCAGAACGGTAGCTGACCGGCTGCATTGCTCCACACAGCCGGTCATGTACCATTTTGCGACGATCGACAGCCTGAAGCGGGCCGCCTATGCGGAGGCCGACCGTAAGCACACGGAATACCTGATGAACATCCCTTCGGAACTGGATCCGATCCTGGGGATCGGTCTCAATTACATCCGCTTTGCCGTGAAAGAACCGCAGCTCTTCCGTTTTCTGTTTCAGTCGGGCTATGCAAAGGAGAGCAGTCTTTTGGATATGATCGATTCAGAGGAACTGGAGCCGGTCCTGGCCGCCATGCAGAAAGGGGCAGGGCTGGACAGGAAACAGACAAAAGACGTATTTTTGACTGTTGCGCTGTTTGCCCACGGATATGCGAGCATCATTGCGAACAATGCGCTGGAATATGACGAGGCTCTGATTGCGGAGCATCTGGAACGTGCGTGGGACGGCGCCTTGCTTGCTGCTGCGAAGGAGGACATACGATGAAAGTGATCATACACGATCTGGACAATTCATACGATGAAATACTGGAAGCAAAAAGTGACCGTATGATCGCAGCAGACGGAAAGTATGCAGCCTGTCAGGGGTGTTTCGGATGCTGGACAAAACATCCGGCGGAATGCTTTATGAAGGATAAACTGAGGCAGGCATGCCGGATCATCGGTCAGGCGGATGAGCTGGTGATCATCACGAAAAACCGGTACGGCGAGTACAGTCCGGCTGTTAAAAACGTGCTGGACCGCTCCATCGGGAGTTCTACTCCCTTCAGCACCTACCGCGGCAGACAGATGCACCACACGCTGCGTTACGGCAGACATGACCTCTGGAAGGTGATCGTCTATGGGGATATGACCGAGGCCGAGAAAGCCACCTTCCGGTATCGGGCGGAACGCAACGCGATCAACGACGGTTTTGAGAGGTCAGAGGTATTGTTTATGCAGGATCTTAAAGAACTGGAGGCGCTGGTATGAAAACGGTATTCATCAACTGCAGTCCTAAAAAACGTTTCTGTGCCTCTGCATATTTTCTTGCCCTGCAGCGCCTTTTCGTGGGCGGGAAAAAAGCAACGGAAAAATTGCGGACACCGGCAGATCACGGCCGTATCCTGGAACAGCTCCGGGGTGCGCAGGCGGTGGTCTTTGGCCTTCCGCTTTACGTAGACGGCATCCCTTCTCACGTACTCCGGTTTATGGAGGAGATGGAAGTGTTCTGCAGAGAGAATGAGATCCATCTCAATCTGTACTGCATCGCCAACAACGGCTTCATCGAAGGGCGGCAGAATGAACCGCTGATGCAGAGCTTTGAGCACTTCTGCAGCCGCGCCGGCCTGTCCTGGGGCGGCGGAGTCGGGATCGGCGGTGGTGTGATGCTGAATGTGACCCGGATCCTGTTTATCGTGGATATTGTTTTGCTGCTGGTGAACATCGTACTGAGCGCGGTACATACCGGAAGCTTTTTCCCGAAAGACGCGTGGATCAGTTTTGGAGAGAGTGCAGCGCTTCTGCTGTACTTCAATCTGGGCGTGCTGTTCTATCTCATCCGCATGGGCTCTTATATCCGCAAGGGCAGCTGTTCCGGAAAGAAATACACGCGGATCCTGATCCCGTCGTTTATTTTCATTCTGTTTGCAGACGCCTTCTTTATCATCATATCCTTTTTCGAAGGGGGACTTTTCCGGGGCTGGCTGAAGAAAAAAGGCATAGAGGAAGAATAGCCGCTTCTGACAGTCCAAAAGGTTTTCGACTAACAGCCCAGAAGATTGCCGACGATTCTTATTATCTCTTCGACTGGCTCCATGGAAGACAGAGTCGCCCCTATCGTGTTGGCGTCCGTTTTAGCGACATCTTCCGGGTCGATGTGTTCACGGGCACCGCCGATCTGGCCCGGTTTTGGTGCCATACTTACGATGATCTTTTTAGGGGTGGCATCGACGTAGATGTAATTCACTTTATGCGCCTTATTAAAAACCACAACCTGGCGTTCTTTGCCGAATGCCCGGATCCATCCCATCTTGGGTGCGCCGAAAGGTGTGCCTGCGGCTGTAAGGAGTTTAAGGATGGTGTCGTTGTCCCATCCGCGTGTGTTTTTAAACGTCTTGTATCCGTAGGAAGTATCTTTTTTATCGGTTAATGCGTCTGCAAAATCAAATAAGCCCATGCAGTATCTCCTATGCAGTCATATATGTTCCGGCATTCTTTTTCATGTTTTCAAGAAGTATCATAGCAAAAATTTCCGGGTTTTCAATCTGTTCCGGGTTATACACTTCTATGATGGTTTGAGTTTCTGAACGAACACATTTCTCTCGGCTGTCATACCACAACGTGAGACTTATAATAATCTGATATCCCGGTAAATCACGACGGCCATTACATGACGGGGATCTGGAAAATATAGAACACAGAAGAGTATGGATGACCGTATGGATATATAATTAACAATTTGAGATGACCAACTGTCTTCGGTTAAAAAGTCCAACTGCAAGAACTGTTATAAGTGTATCCGGCACTGTCCAGTCAAGTCTATCCGGTTTTCCGGGAATCAGGCTCATATCATCGGGGACGAGTGTATTCTCTGCGGTCATTGTTTTGTGGTCTGTCCCCAGAATGCCAAAGAGATTGTTGATGAGACGGAAAAAGTACGCGTGCTGATCCAGAGCGGTGCTCCGGTCTATGTCAGTCTGGCGCCATCGTTTATTGCCAATTATGAAGGGGTTGGGATCGAGGCCATGCGGGAAGCCCTGCAGCAGCTGGGGTTTGCCGATGTGGAAGAAACGGCTGTCGGAGCGACGATCGTCAAGCGGGAATATGACAGGATCCTGAACGAAGAAGAACGGGACATCCTGATCTCTTCCTGCTGTCATTCGGTCAATCTCCTGATCCAGAAATACTTTCCGCAGCAGCTCCCGTACCTGGCGGACGTGTTATCCCCGATGAAGGCACACTGCCAGGATATCAAGCAAAGGCATCCGGAGGCGAAGACTGTCTTTATCGGCCCCTGTGTGGCCAAGAAAGATGAGGCAGAGCGCGATGACGACCTGGTAGATGCCGTTCTGACTTTTGAGGAGTTGACAGCCTGGCTGCAGGAAGCGCAGATCGAACTGAGACAGGAGCTTACACCGAAGGAAGAGAGACGGGCACGCTTCTTCCCAACACCGGGAGGCATTCTGAAGACGATGGCAATGGATGCACCCGGATATACCTATATGGCAATAGACGGCGTGGAAAGCTGTATTCTGGCGCAGTACGGGCGGTATGTGGAACAGACGGTCGTGCCGACAAAAGAAGGCCATATGATCATTGCCCTCATGCGGGATATAACGGCAGAAGAAGAGGAGCGGACGCGCAAGGAAGAGATCAGCCGCAAGACCGTGGAAGTGGCGGATAAAGTAGTGGACAAACAGATGCGCATCGTGCAGGAGATCGCCTCTTTGCTGGGAGAAACAGCAGCAGAGACCAAGGTGGCCCTGACAAAGCTGAAGGAGTCGATCTGTGATGAATGAGCTGTGTGCCGATATCGGATATAAAAGCATTAACCATGCCGGGGAGCAGCTGTGCGGGGATCATGTTGAGATCGCAGAAAAAGAAGGCGATCCGGATTCTGCCGTGATCGTTCTGGCGGACGGGCTTGGCAGCGGCGTGAAGGCCAGCATATTGTCTACACTGACGGCACGGATCATTTCCACCATGATGGCAGCCGGCCTGTCGCTGGAGGTGCTGGCTCCCGTAGGATACACGGCCAAAACACTGTCTACGATCCTGGTCGATGAGTGTATCAAGCTGTACGGCGGTGAACCGGGCGACGATGCGACGGCTTGTGTCGTGAAGATCCGCAGGCGTACACCGGTGAATGTGCTGTTCGGGCCCCCGTCCGATTCAGACGATGCGGACCGTATGATGAGTCTGTTCTTCTCGAAGGAAGGCAGACACATCGTCTGCGGAGGGACAACGGCCTCTATTGCGGCCCGGTGGCTGCACAAACCGCTGCGGGCAAATACTTCCTTTGACAGCTCCGGCGTGCCGCCGACTTCCACGATCGAGGGCGTGGATCTGGTCACGGAAGGAGTCATGACCGTCAGCAAAGTGCTGGAATTTGCGAAGGATTATCTGCAGGATAACAGCCAGTACGAGGTATGGAGCATCAAAAAAGACGGTGCGTCACAGATCTGCAGGATGCTGTTTGAAGAAGCAACGGACATTGGTTTTTATGTGGGTAGGGCGGTCAACCCGGCACATCAGAATCCGGATCTGCCGATCAATTTCCATATCAAAATGAACCTGGTAAAAGAGCTTACGGCATCTCTGAAAGAGATGGGAAAACGGGTCACCGTGAATTATTATTGAGGACCATAGTCAAAGACGTAAAAGAAGCCCGGCACCCTGCCGGACTTCTTTTTGCGTTACAGGACAATGAGGTGGGTTATATGACCTGCCCTTTAGAGATATAGAACGGATAAGAATCGCTGCCTTTCACGCTCTTGCCGTCCGAGATCACGGCATCTTTGTCCGTAATGATGTACTCGGCAGATGCGCCGGCACCGATCACGGTATCCTGCATCAGGACACAGTTTTTGACAACGGCGCCTTTGCCGATCTTAACGCCTCTGAACAGCACGCAATTTTCCACGGTGCCTTCGATCACACAACCGTCGGCGGCCATGGTGTTCACGGCTTTGGCGCCGGCAATATACCGGGTCGGATTATCGTCACGCAGTTTGGTATATACCGGGCAGGTGGAAAAAAGAGCATTCAGATTCTCATCATCGAGCAGTCTTAAGTTTTCATCCAGATAGGATTTCATGTCATGGATCCGGCCATAGTATCCCTCAAATTTGTAACCCTGCACATGAATGGTATCCAGGTTCTTCATCAGGACATCTCTCTCGAGATAGACAGCCCCATTCACATATTCTTCCTTGACCATATTGACCAGATATTCCCTGGAGAGACAGTAGATGTTCATGCCGAAGTTCTGGAGACCGTCTTCCTGGGAATTGATGGAAACCTTTGCAACACGGCCGTTCTCGTCGAGTTTGTACGTGAAGTACATCATGTCCTTGGCCATCTGTTTCCTGGCCTTTGCGGGTGCGGGGATTTCTTCTACGGTATAAGCGACCGTGACATCGGCACCGCTGGCGATGTGCGCATCAATAAATGATTTGAAATCAAAGGTGGCGGCGATATTCGTATCCGTCATGATCACATACTGCTCTTTCTGTGCCTCCAGGAAGGCAATGATGTGAGCGAGGGAGTCGATCCTGCCTTTGTAGGATACCATGCTTTTCTGTGCGAACGGAGGCCACAGAGTAAGGCCGCCGTTTTTACGGGTAAGGTCCCATTCACGTCCTGCTCCGAGATGATCCATCAGCGAACGGTAATTTGCCTGTGACAGAACGGAGATATTGTCGATCCCGGCATTTACCATACTGGACAGTACGAAATCGATCAGACGGTAGCGGCTTGCAAACGGGATGGAAGCCATCAGGCGGATACTGGTCAGTTCGGGAACCAGGCTGTCGTAGTTATTCGGGAAAATAATGCCCAGAGCGCTTTTGTTTCCTACCATTGCACTTCACCATCCTTTACATTTTCTTTTACCATTGCATTGGAACCGATCACGGCATCGTCGCCCACATATACGCCCGGGCCGATCGTCGCTACGCCGAAGGCTTCACCGTCCTTCTGTACACCGATTTTCGCGTTGCTGCCGATCACAGCATTCTCAGCCACGATGCAATGTTCTACGACGGCGCCTGCTTTGATGACAGAGCCGCCCATGATGACAGCGTCTTTAACGATGGCGCCGGGTGCGACCTTAACGCCGGCGTATAATACGGAGTGCTGCACGGTACCGTCGATCCGGCAGCCGTCTGTGATCATCGAATTCTCAACCACGGCACTGCTGCCGATCTTGTGGCCGGTCATTCCTGCATTGCGGCTGTAGATCTTCCAGTTGTCGTCGAACAGGTTGATGCCGGAATGTTCGGGATCCAGTATTTCCATATTTGCTTCCCACAGAGACGGGATCGTTCCTACATCTTTCCAGTATCCGCTGAAGTGATACGCGTACATCCTGCGGTTATCGCTGAGCAGGTTCGGAATGATGTTGTTGCCAAAGTCGTTTTCGGACTCGGGATCTGCTTCATCTTCTTCCAGGTATTTTTTCAGGATATCCCAGTTGAAAATGTAGATGCCCATGGAAGCAAGATTGGATTTCGGATTTTTC
>JAIKYQ010000003.1 GCA_024683035.1 Eubacterium sp. | reverse complement strand
GTCATTTTTACAAAAACGATCAGGTCTGCCACGACCACGACAACCTGCACGATCCCCATGGCAGAACTCGGCACAAAAATGCTGATGGCCTCTACAACGGCTAACGGGATGATAAACAGACCGATCGCCCGCTGATACCATCTTTCTTCCTCCGGCGAACGTTTTTTCTTCACCTGGTTTTTTCCACCGAAGGCATCCATGATGCCCCTGCCCTTGCCCAGCAGAAAAACAACGGCCAGAACACTGAGTATAATGGTCAGAAAAATATCGAATGATGTACTGAACATACTGATTCTCCCACAACTTGTGTATCCTCTGCATACACCGCAGGCAATGCGGAATCCGGACGGTCTCCGGTATACATCGGACAATAGACAGGTTCCCTTACGGCAGGGCTTTCTTCATGAGCACGGCGTCTTCCTTCGGCCTGTCATAATACCCTTTCCTGCGGCCGACCGGCACAAATCCGGCTGCTTCATACAGTCTGAGGGCCGGCACATTATGCTCCCGTACTTCCAGAAACAAATCCTGCACACCTTTTGCTATTGTCTCACGAATCAGGTGTTTCAGCAAGACCGTCGCGATCCCTTTCTGCTTTTCCCTGTCCAAAACCGCAATATTGGTAACATCTCCTTCCGCTCCGGCGACGACAGCACCGGCGTATCCCAGTACTTCGCTATCCGGTATCTCCCTGCTTTCTGCGGGATCGGCGCGCTCCGCCACCAGAAAAAGGGACTCTGGCCGCTGCAGCATATCCCGGAAACTTTTTTCACTCCATGGAATCGAAAAATTTTCCCGTTCCACCACAAGAACGGCAGGAATATCCGATTCCTTCATGTTCCGAATTCTGATCTGTTCCATGAGGCTCCTTTCCGGCCAAACGGAAATGTATCGTTTTCCGCGTTGTGTGTTTTATCCCCTGTCGGATTCCCATACATCATACTCCGGATTTCCCACTCTGTCCTCTGGTTTTTTTCCACAAAAAAGCCGGCCGGAAATCGGCATTTTATACCCTTCGGGGAATATTGACAAGAAACTTCTTATTTCCTATAATATGTTACCGATGCCATACGTCTGGAAGAAGGAGAACAAAAGCATATGGAAGAGAAAAAACTCATTACCTATGAAGGTCTTCGCGATCTGGAAGAAGAGCTGCAGGATCTCAAGGTAAACCGCCGGCGTGAAATTGCCGATAAGATCAAGGTTGCCCGCGAACAGGGAGATCTTTCCGAAAACGCAGAATACGATGCCGCCAAAGATGAACAGCGGGATATTGAAGCCCGGATCGATGAGATTGAAAACATCCTGAAAATCGTAGAAGTCGTGGATGAAGATGAGATCGATGCCAAAAAGGTCAGCATCGGCAGCCGTGTTAAGATCCGTGATCTGGAAACAAAAGAGGAAATGGAACTGACGATCGTCGGCCCGACCGAATCCAGCAGTCTGGAAGGCCGGATCTCCAATGATTCTCCGATCGGCGCTGCCCTGATGGGCAGGGAAAGAAACAATAAAGTGACGGTGCAGACACCGGCCGGTGAGATCACATACAAGATCCTTTCCGTAAAACGCTGAATCGAATACAGCAGGGACAGGCAGCAGCTGCTGTCTGCTCTGATATGACCGCAAAAAACCATAGAACAGAGGAATACCATGGCAGAACATCAGAATGATAAAAATCCGAAGAACCCGCAGCAGAACACCCAGCAGAAACCGCAGGATCTGAACCAGATCCTGAAAGTGCGCCGGGAAAAGCTGAAAACGCTGCAGGAAACCGGGAATGACCCCTTCCTGATCACCACCTATGATGTCGACCATCACAGCATCGACATTCTGGAACATGCAGACGATCTGATGGATACGCCCGTTTCTGTTGCCGGGCGCATGATGAGCAGACGTGTCATGGGTAAGGCATCCTTCTGTCATATTCAGGATAAATGGGGACGGATCCAGTGTTACGTTTCCCGTGACGATCTGGGAGATGAAGGGTACAAAGCCTTTAAGAAGATGGATATCGGCGATATCGTGGGTGTAAAGGGCTTTGTCTTCCGTACAAAGACCGGCGAAGTTTCCATCCATATCCAGTCGCTGGTCCTGCTGACCAAATCCCTGCAGCCGCTGCCGGAAAAATTCCACGGCCTGCAGGATACCGATATCCGGTATCGCCAGCGCTATGTAGACCTGATCATGAACGATGACGTCCGCACAACCTTCATCAAACGTTCGCAGATCATCCGGGAGATCCGGCAGTTTCTGGACGGACGGGATTTCATGGAAGTCGAAACACCGATGCTTGTCGACAATGCCGGCGGAGCTGCTGCACGCCCCTTCGTCACGCACTACAATGCCCTGGACGAAGACAAAAAGCTGCGCATTTCTCTGGAACTGTATCTGAAACGTCTGCTGGTCGGAGGTCTCGAACGGGTCTATGAGATCGGCCGTGTTTTCCGGAACGAGGGTCTGGACACCAAGCACAATCCCGAATTCACGCTGATGGAACTCTATCAGGCCTACACGGATTACAACGGCATGATGGAGCTGACCGAAAGCATGTTCCGTCATGTGGCCCGCACCGTATGCGGCAGCGCCGTGATCACCTATCAGGGAACGGAAATCGATATGGAAAAACCCTTCCGCCGTCTGACTATGATCGATGCCATCAAAGAATGTGCCGGTGTGGATTTTGATCAGATCACAACCGACGAGGCAGCGCGTGCCCTGGCCGACGAACGGCATATCGAGTACGAAAGCTTCCATAAACGCGGCGACATTATCAATCTCTTCTTTGACGAATACTGCGAAGACAAGATGATCCAACCGACCTTTATCATGGACCATCCGATCGAGATCTCGCCGCTGACCAAGAAAAAACCGGGCCATCCGGAACAGGTCGAGCGTTTCGAGCTGTATATCAACGGATGGGAAATGTGCAATGCGTATTCCGAGCTGAACGACCCGATCGATCAGAGAGAACGCTTTGCCGCCCAGGATGCCAATGCAGCTGCCGGCGATGAAGAAGCCCAGCACACCGATGAAGATTTCCTGTATGCCCTGGAAGTCGGCATGCCGCCGACCGGCGGGATCGGTTACGGTATTGACCGGCTGGTCATGCTGTTGACGGACAGCGCCGCCATCCGGGATGTGCTGCTCTTCCCGACACTCCGGCAAAGCAAGAGCTGAAACCCACTGTTTCAAATCATAAAGCAGAAAAACTGCCGCGCACATGCGGCAGTTTTTATTCCGGTCTGATCTGTTTATTCCTGTCTGTTTTTTATTCCTGTCTGCTCTTTATTTAATCCTGTCCGCTCTTTTCCTGATCCTGCCGGATCAGTCGTTTGAGAGCTTCCACTGCCACCCGGACAGCCATGCTGGTGTCTTCACTCATATTCTGATCCAGACCGGCTTTTTCCCGTTCCTGGTTCCAGATGACATGAAAACAGGAACCACAGCGGCAGCCCAGCGCGTCTGCAACCACGAACAGCGCCGCCGACTCCATCTCCGAAGCCTTTACGCCTAACCTCTTCCAGGTCTCCCATTTTGCCAGAAGCTCTCCGGCAACAGGGCTTTTTTCCGGACTGTGCTGTCCGTAAAAGGAATCCTTACACTGCACAACACCGAGATGCGTCCGGTTGCCCAGTGCCAGCGAAGCTTCCCGCAGGGCACAGGTCACGTCAAACTCCGGCACAGCCGGATACTCCAGCGGTGCATATTCCAGAGACGTATGTTCGTAACGGACGGCACCGGTCGCCACAACGATATCGCCGGACTGCACCTCCAGAGCAATCCCTCCGCAGGTACCTGTGCGCAGAAACGTATCCGCTCCCAGATTATGCAGTTCTTCCATAGCGATCGCAGCCGAAGGTCCGCCGATCCCGGTAGAGCAGACTGTCACCGTTTCCCCGAGCAGCGTACCGGTATAGACATTGAATTCCCGATTCTGCGCCACATGATGCGGTGAATCAAACAACGCTGCGATGGAAGCGCATCTGCCCGGATCTCCCGGCAGG
>JAIKYQ010000227.1 GCA_024683035.1 Eubacterium sp. | reverse complement strand
ACTTTGTCACGCACACCGTTGGAATAATCGTAGAAACCGACGCCGCTCTTGACACCGAGTCTCTTGCCGCGGACCATCTTGCGAAGGAGCGGGCAGGCACGATATTTGGAATCGCCTGTGTCGTGATAGATAACATCCATGATGGCCAGAACAATGTCCAGACCAATGAAGTCGCCGAGTTCCAGCGGGCCCATCGGATGGTTGCAGCCGAGTTTCATAGCTGTGTCGATACCGGCGATATCAGAAACACCGGACTCATACACGAAGATGGCTTCATTGATCATCGGAACCAGGATACGATTGACAACGAAACCGGCAGCCTCGTTGACCTGAACCGGGGATTTGCCCAGTGCCAGGGAGATCTCGCGGACTTTCGCAACATCTTCGGCGGGTGTATTGATACCGGCAATAATCTCAACCAGCTTCATAACCGGAGCCGGATTGAAGAAATGCATTCCGATGATCGGCTTCTTCAGGTCAGCGCCGATCTCTGTGATGGACAGCGAAGAAGTATTGGAAGCAAAAATGCAGTTCTCATTCTTTACGATCTCATCCTGCAGCTGTTTGAAGCAGGCTTTCTTCAGATCCATATTTTCCAGAGCTGCTTCTACGATCAGATCTGCATCTACGCAGATATCATTCAGACCGGTAGAGATCTTTCCGGTGATAGCGTCTGCGGCAGCCTGTTCCATTTTGCCCTTCTGGACCATTTTGTCGAGACCTTTTTTGATCTTGGCAAATCCGCCGTCAGCAAACTCCTGCTTGATGTCGCAGAGATAAACTTTCTCTACGTCAGCACACTGTGCAAATGCCTGTGCGATACCGGAACCCATCGTACCGGCACCAATAACTCCTACTTTCATGTTTCTGTCCTCCTTGGTTTTAGTTATTTGTGAAATTCTTTTCTTTTCTCTTCTCAAGGAACGCACTCATGCCCTCTTTCTGGTCATGAGTCTCAAAGCATTTACCGAAGATCTCTTCTTCAATGGCAACGCCTTCGTCGATGCTTACCTGCATACCTTCGTTGATAGCCTTCTTGCAGCTGCGGACAGCGATCGGCGCATTGCGTGCGATCTTCCCGGCCAGTTTCTTGGCAGCCGGCAGCAGCTCTTCCAGCGGATATACATGGTTGACAAGACCGATACGGTATGCTTCGTCCGCTTTGATATTGGTAGCGGCATAGATCAGTTCTTTGGCAACGCCCAGACCCACGATACGTGCCAGACGCTGTGTGCCGCCGAAGCCCGGTGTGATCCCCAGACCGACTTCCGGCTGTCCGAACATGGCATTTTCAGAGCAGAGACGGATATCACAGCTCATGGAAAGCTCGCAGCCGCCGCCGAGTGCAAAACCGTTGATAGCAGCGATCACCGGGATCGGGAACTTCTCGATACGCAGGAAAATATCGTTACCCTTCTTACCGAAGGCAGTTCCTTCCGCTACAGAAAGATCACTCATTTCGCCGATATCAGCACCGGCCACGAAAGATTTCTCTCCTGCTCCGGTCAGAATCAGGCAGCGGACTGTATCCAGATCAACCTGGTCAAGAGCCGCATTCAGATCTTCCAGAACCTCGCTGTTGAGTGCGTTTAAAGCCTTCGGGCGATCGATCGTCAGAATGCCGACTGCACCTTCCACTTCATATGTTACATATCCCATTGCTTGTTCCCTCCTCTTTGTGACATGACTACTTACGATAAACAAAGTTAACCGGTAAGGTGATACTACAGACTTCTGACGGCTTTTAAGCCGTCAGAAGCAATGCACATGTAATCAGGGGCTTATTCCTTTTCCACCACGGTGGAGCAGCCCATGCCGCCGCCGATGCAGAGTGTCGCCAGACCTCTCTTGGCATCTCTCTTCAGCATCTCATGGATCAGAGTGACCAGGATACGGGCACCGGAAGCACCGACCGGATGTCCCAGGGCAATGGCGCCGCCGTTGACATTCAGCTTCGCCGGATCAAATCCGAGTTCCTTGCCGACTGCCAGAGACTGTGCCGCAAAAGCTTCATTGGCTTCGATCAGGTCGATATCGTCGATCGTAAAGCCGGTCTTCTTGAACAGATTCTTGGTGGAAGCAACCGGGCCGACACCCATGATGGCCGGATCGACACCGCCGAGTGCTCCGGCTACCCAGGTAACCATCGGCGTGACTCCGAGTTCTTTTGCTTTTTCTTCACTCATAACGACCATGGCTGCTGCGCCGTCGTTGATGCCGGAAGCGTTGCCGGCTGTCACGATGCCGCCGTCCCGTTTGAAAGCGGGTTTCAGTTTGGCAAGGCTTTCCGCTGTGGTGCCTTCACGCGGACCTTCGTCTGTATCGAAAACGACCGTTCCCTTTTTGGTCTTGATCTCGACCGGCACGATCTCATCTTTGAATTTGCCGGCAGCAATGGCTGCGCAGGCTTTCTGCTGGCTGTTTGCTGAGAACTCATCCAGCTGTTCTCTGGTCAGTCCCCACTGCTCGGCAACGTTCTCAGCTGTGATACCCATATGATACTGATTGAAAACGTCCGTCAGTGCATCGTTTGTCAGGGAGTCGATCAGCTTGTTGTCGCCCAGACGATAGCCGTAACGGCCCTGTTTCAGGACATACGGAGCAAGAGACATGTTTTCCATACCGCCGGCCACAACGATGTCTGCCTCACCGGCATTGATCATGGCTGCTGCCAGATTGACGCAGTTCAGACCGGAACCGCAGACGATATTGATGGTCTGTGCGGGAACTTCTACCGGGAGTCCGGCTTTGATGGAAGCCTGACGGGCTACATTCTGCCCAAGGCCTGCCTGGATGACACAGCCCATGAAAACCGTATCGACTTTGTCGGCCGGAACGCCTGCACGCTTCAGCGCTTCTTTAATAACAACTGCTCCCAGTTCAGCTGCAGGAACTGTGCTCAGGCCACCGCCCATTTTACCAATTGCAGTACGGCAAGCGCCGGCAATAACAACTTTTTTAGACATGATACATTCCCTCCTTAAATTAATATAAAAGATCCGATCGTTTTATAACATAAGCAAGGACTTATATTATAATACAACTCACGCCGAAGTCTGTCAAATGTTTATCAAGCATAGAAAAAGCTGCCCTCCCGTCACCAGGAAAACAGCTTTTGCATACCATGATTTCTATTGAACATGATGACTTCCTCCGGTTTAGTTTCACTTTATATTATATAGCAAAACTTCCGGAAAGAAAACACATATCCAAGATTATTTTTTATCTTTCATACAGCATATGGATCAGATAGGAATTGAGGTCTGCATTGCAGGCATCGATTTCTTCCTGCGTCCATTTCATAAATCCTTCACCGGATTTGAAGCCCAGTTTGCCTTCATCCAGCATCTGTTTCAGAAGCGGACTCGGTTCATGACTGTCTTCCAGGTGCGGCAGCACATAGGAGTGAATGTTCCATGTGAGCTGCGTACCGACCATATCGGAATTCTCCAGCGCTGAAAGCTGCGGCAGGCGAAGGCCGAACGAATTCTTGATGGCAATGTCCACGGTTTCGGCATCGGCAATGCCATGCTCCACAATGCTGATGGCTTCACGCCACAGGGCATGCTGCAGACGATTGGCGATAAATCCGGGAACGTCTTTCTTGCACAGACACGGTTTTTTGCCGGCACTGGCCAGCACTTCCATCACGGTTTCAGCAACACCGTCGGCCGTAGCGTCTGTTTTGACCACTTCCACAAGCGGGATCAGGTGACCCGGATTCCAGAAATGCGTACCGACGAATCTCTCGCGGTGGACCAGTTCGGCACTGATCTCACTCGGGCTCATGACCGAAGAGTTTGTGCAGAAAATGGTATCTTCCGCGCAGCGCGCTTCCAGTTTGGCAAAGATGTCGCGTTTAATGCCCATATCCTCAAATACCGCTTCGATGACCAGGTCTGCTTTGGCAACGGCCGCATCGTCGATATCTGTGGTGAAATAAATCCGTGTCAGACGCTCTGCCAGATCTGCCTCTGTCAGATGTCCGCGCTCTACCAGCTGCTTTGTGTTGGCCCGGATCCCCGCCTCTACATCCGTCGGATACAGATCGTAGATCGTCACTCGGAAAGCCGGATTCCCGGTCATGACAAATGCAATATTCTTGCCCATCATGCCGCCGCCGGCGATAAGGATCTCTTTAATATCCTGATATGATTTCATAAGTATCTTTCTCCTTCTGCCTTGCTGCTTGTTCTAATAATCCTCTACTTCAAAATACTGACTATCCTCCGGTATGCGCGGGCTGTCTTTTTCAAAGACTCCGGGCGCACCGCATTTCGGGCAGCAACCAAAGCGTTCTCCGAACTCCGGGATCAGGTCCTGCGCATATTTGAATTTTTCCTTACAGACCGGACAGTGATAGTAAAAGAAGTTTGC
>JAIKYQ010000226.1 GCA_024683035.1 Eubacterium sp. | reverse complement strand
CGGCACCTGGGTCCAGACCGCCTGGATGTGTCTGGCCATGCTGACGATCTTCATGGGCTCCATGATGGCCTTCCGTGAGCCGGTCCTGAAAAAGCGGCTGGCCTACTCCACGGTTTCGCAGATTTCCTATGTCCTACTGGGGCTCTCCCTGCTGACACAGGAAGGACTGAACGGCGGCCTGCTGCAGGTCATGCAGCACGCTGCGTCCAAATCCTGTCTCTTCCTGTGTGCCGGCGCTTTCATCTATTATTACGGGAAGCGTAATGTGCAGGAGCTGCGGGGGATCGGTGCTGTTATGCCGATCACGCTCTGGTGCTTTACCTTTGCTGCCATGTCACTGGTCGGCATCCCGCCGATGGGCGGTTTTACCTCCAAGTGGCATCTGGCGCTGGCTGCGCTGAACAGCGGCCTGGGCGCTTTTTCGATCCTGGCCCCGATCATCCTGCTGGTCTCCGCTCTCCTGACTGCCGGTTATCTTTTCCCGATCATGATCAACGGCTTTTTCCCGGGAGAAGAACACCATGCCGTCGATGTGGAGGGCGAAGTAGAGATTGATGTAGACAATGACGAACATCCTGTACAGGACAGTTCCTCCCGGCTTATGTGGATCCCGATGATCGGTCTCTGTGTCGTCTCACTGGTGATCGGACTGTTCGGCAGTTCGTTCCTGTCGTATTTCGGAGGGCTGGTATGAATCCATTGCTGCTGTTATCTGCCATCCTGCTTCCGGCTGTTATGGGTTTTGCGTCGCTGCGGATCCCTTTCCGTTCCTCGCACACCCTGCATGTCTATATGGAGTCCGCCGCCATCGCGACTTCGCTCCTGGTCTGGATCCTGCTGTTTACGGTTTCCCGGGGGAACGCGGTCCTGTATACGTTCTATCCCGGTTTCACTCTGCAGTTCGGACTGGATGGAGCCGGCAGGCTGTATGCTGCACTGGTTTCCCTGATGTGGCCGCTCGTCCACCTGTATGCCTTTGCCTATATGGAACATGACCGCCGCCAGCGTTCCTTCTTTTCCTTTTACCTGATGACCTATGCCGCCACACTGGGCATCTGTTTTTCCGGCAACCTGCTGACCATGTACGTGTTTTTCGAACTGCTCAGTCTTTCTACCCTGCCGCTGATCGCCCACTATCAGAATCATGAAAGCCTGTTTACTGCCAGAAAATATGCTGCCTATCTGCTGTCCGGAGCGGGCCTGGCCCTGGGGGCCGTCGTCGTTTCCGGCCTGTATGCGCAGACAGGCAGTTTCCGGTACGGAGGCGATCTTACCGGTGCGTTCGGGCAAACCGGCATACTGCTGCTCTATCTGTTCGGCTTTTTTGGCTTTGGCATGAAAGCGGCTGTTTTTCCGTTCCATGCCTGGCTGCCCGCTGCCTCGGTAGCTCCGACGCCTGTGACCGCACTGCTGCATGCTGTGGCTGTTGTCAATACCGGCGTTTTCTCCGTGATCCGCCTGACCTGGTACACCTACGGACCGGGTATGCTGGCCGGTACCTGGGTGCAGTCTGTTTGCGTGATCGTCGCTGCCTTTACACTGTTCTTTACTTCCGCCATGGACGTGCGGGAAAGACATGTCAAACGCCGTCTGGCCTGGTCGACGGTCAGTAATCTTTCGTATATGCTTTATGGCATTCTGCTTCTCACGCCGGCCGGCTATACCGCCGGACTGGCCCATCTGGTCTTCCACAGTCTGATGAAGATCACCCTGTTCCTCTGCATCGGTTCCTTCATGGAAGAAACCGGAAAGGCTTATCTGGCCGAAGTCAATGGCGTGGGAAAACGGATGCCCATTACTTTTGTATTTTATACGATCAGTGCCCTGGCACTGATGGGCATGCCTCTGCTCTGCGGCTTTGTTTCCAAATGGAGACTGCTGATGGCCGGCGCTGAGGCCGCCACCCCGGTTGCCTATATCGGGATCGGCGCCCTGATCATTTCCGCATTTCTCTGTGCTATTTACGGACTGTCCGTCAGTGTGCGCGCCTTCTTTCCCATTAAGGGAACGGATCATTATGAAGGTCAGAAGGCCTGCAAGGAAGGGGGCTGGCGTATGCTGTTTCCCATGGGAGTCTTCACAGCATGTCAGATTGTTTTCGGCCTGTATCCCGCTCCGCTGATGGCATTTCTGACAAAAATCGGGGAGGGTCTGTTATGACAACGGCACTGCAGCATCTGCTCATCAACGGACTGCATTTCCAGGCAGACGGTTTCCGGATCGTCTATGGGCTGATCGCTGTCTGGATGTGGGGGCTTACCTCTCTGTTTTCTCTGGAGTATTTCCGCCATGAGCCGCACCATCTGAAGCGGTATGGTGTCTTCACACTCCTGACGTTCCTGGCAACGGAAGGCGTCATGTTTTCCGCGGATCTGATGACAACATTCTTTTTCTTTGAAATCCTGTCCCTGACTTCTTTTGTCTGGGTCATCCACGAAGAGACCCCGGAAGCGATCCGTGCTGCCAAAACCTACTTTTTCATAGCTGTCATCGGAGGTCTTATCCTGTTTATGGGACTGGCCCTCCTTTCGCAGACAGCCGGAACGCTGACTTACAATGAGCTGCATGCGGCGATCACAGCTTCTGCAGACCGCCGTCCCATCCTGGCTGCCGGTATCTGTATCCTGCTTGGATTCGGTGCCAAAGCCGGCATGTTCCCGCTGCATATCTGGCTGCCCAAATCCCACCCTGTCGCACCGTCACCGGCCTCGGCGCTGCTGTCCGGCATCCTGACCAAAGTCGGTATCTTTGGCATCCTGATGACAGCCGTTCCCGGCTTTTTCGGGTATTCCCATTTTGGTCTGCTGATTCTGATCACCGGTACGATCACTATGGCGCTGGGCGCCATCCTGGCTTTGTTCAGCATCAACCTGAAACGCACGCTGGCCTGCTCTTCCATGTCGCAGATCGGCTTTATCCTGGTCGGCATCGGAACTCTGGTACTGCTGTCTGCTCTCGGCGAACAGGGCGCCTTACTTCCTGAAGAACTCCGGCACCTGACGGCAGAAGGTATGGAGCTGGCCCACAGCGGTACGATCCTGCACATGGTCAATCACTCCCTGATCAAGCTTACCCTGTTCATGGCGGCAGGTGTATTTGTCATGAAACTCGGCAAACTGGATCTCAATGCCATCCGCGGGTACGGACGAAACAAACCCCTGCTGCTGATCCCCTTTGCCCTGGGTGCATTGGGCATCAGCGGTGTGCCGCTTTTTAACGGCTATCTCAGCAAGACACTGCTGCATGAAGGCCTGGTCGTTGCCCGGGAGTCGCTGGCAGAAGCCGGATCCTGGTCCGGCCTGTTTCCGCTTCCCACAGCATCACTGGCTTCTCTGCTCCATGTGATCGAGTGGATCTTCCTGTTTTCCGGCGGACTGACTTTTGCCTACATGCTGAAACTCTTTATCTGCATTTTTGTAGAGAAAAATACAGATCCGGACGTCCAGCGTTCCCATACCGCATCCAGGTCCTGCATGAATCCTCTTTCTTCCACTGTCGTGCTTTTATCCTCCGTCTGCATGATCCTTCTGGGACAGCCGGCTGTTTCCGGGCGTCTGGCCTCCTTCATGACCGGGGAAGAAACGTTTGCCCATTTTCATGCATTTTCCTGGACAAACCTCTCTGGTTCCATGATCTCTCTGGGGATCGGTGCTGCTGTCTATCTGGTTATTGTCCGGAACGTGCTGATACGCAGCGGCGTGTATCTCAACCGCTGGCCGGCCAATCTGGATCTGGAAGACCGGGTCTACCGGCCGCTGCTGCTGCAGATCCTGCCGGCAATAGGGGAAGCGGTCGTACGCCCGTTCGCAGAAAACCGGATCTCCGCACCGCTGGCCAGTCTGCTGTTTAAAGCCGGCCGCGGCATTGCTGTTTTCCTTGCCGTGAGTACCGATGGTCTGATCCTGCTTTTTCGCCAGATCTTTCTCAAGGAATTCAAGGGAACAGAGCCTCGGAAGCACAGTGCCCTGTCTGCTGCCGGCAGACGTGCCGCACAGACAACCGCACCGATCTTCACCGGCTTTTCCTTTGCCCTGATGATGACCTGCGTGGGTATCCTGCTGGTGATCGGCGGATTGCTGCTGTTTCATATTCTTTCCTGAAGGGGGTAATCTGTTCTTATGACGAAGGATTCCGTGCTGGCTGCCCTGCTGCAGTCCAAAAACTATATATCCGGCGAAACCATCAGCCGCAGCCTACAGATCAGCCGCGCCGCTGTGAACCAGGCCGTAAAAACGCTTCGCGCAGAGGGTTACGAAATTGAATCCGTGACAAACCGCGGCTACCGCCTGCTGTCTTCACCGGACCGGATCACCCGGGGAGCGTTGGAAGCCATTCTGGGATGCGGACGCATGGATCATATCCTGTATTTCGAATCAACCGACTCCACGAACCGCCGCCTGCAGGAATATGTACTGGAACATCCGGACGCACCGAACGGCCTGATCGCCCTGGCCAATGAACAGACGGCCGGCCGGGGACGCCGGGGACGTTCTTTTGCTTCTCCGAAGAACATGGGCATCTATCTCTCTCTTCTGATCCGTCCGGAATCATTCGGCACCGATCCGGCCTCCCCCGCCAACTGGACGGCTCTCACTTCCTGGACCGCTGTGGCAATCTGCAACGCCATTGAGAACGTATGCGGGATGCGCCCCGGCATCAAATGGGTCAACGACCTGCTGCTGGACAAAAAAAAGATCTGCGGGATCCTCACGCAGATGGATATGGAAACGGAAACAGCCGAAATCCGTGACATCATCATCGGGATCGGAGTCAACGTTCAGGAAGAAGAGCAGGATTTTCCGGAAGAACTCCGCTCTATTGCCGGCTCTCTGTATCAGGCTGCAGGAAAACGCTTATCCCGCTCTGCACTCGCCGCCGAGATGATCCGGGAACTGGACGCCCTCTGTGCCGCCTGGCCGGAAGGCCATGCCGCCTATCTTTCCCAATACCGGAAAGACAGTCTGGTGACCGGCCGCCCGATCCGCGTGATCACCGCTTCCGGCGAAAAAGAAGCCATCGCCGAAAGGATCGGCGATGACTTCGCTCTGCATGTCCGCTACCCGGACGGTACCACACAGGAACTGCGCGGCGGTGAGATCTCCGTCCGTCTTTAAAGACAAGGTACCTTTACGCAGCTGATCTACCGTTTAGAAAAACGCTACCTGGCGTCGCACGCTTTCTTCAGCTCTTTCACCACGATCCGCAGGGCTTTGATCCGTGCGTACAGCTTGTCGTTGGATTCCAGAATATGCCAGGGAGCAAAATCTGTATTTGTTTTCTGCAGCATCTCATCGACAGCCGCTTCATACTCATCCCACTTCTCGCGGTTCCGCCAGTCTTCGTCCGTGATCTTCCACTGCTTCTCCGGGGTATCCTGCCGCTCAGTGAACCGCGCCAGCTGCGTATCCTTATCGATCTGCACCCAGAACTTGATGATCACGGCACCCCAGTTATGCAGCTCCTGCTCAAACTCATTGATCTCATTGTAGGCCCTCTGCCAGTCATTCTCCGTGCAGAAGCCCTCCAGGCGTTCCACCATGACACGGCCGTACCAGGTCCGGTCAAAGATCGTGATATGTCCGTCTTTCGGCAGTCTTGTCCAGAAACGCCAGAGATAATGCCGTGCTTTTTCGTGCGGTTCCGGGCTGGCGATCGGTTCCACCACATACCCGCGGGGATCCAGCGCCCGGGTGATCCGCTTGATATTGCCGCCTTTTCCGGCTGCATCCCATCCCTCATAGGCAATGATGACCGGGATCCTCTTCCGGTAAATCCGGTTATGCAGTACACGCAGCTCATCCTGCAGCTCTTCCAGCTCTTTCTTGTACTCTTCTTCTGTAAGCTTCTTGTTCAGATCGATCTCCGAAAGCTTCTTCGTGGGAAGCAGCCGGAAGACGTTCTGCCGGATCGGGACAGCCAGCGCTTTATTCTGCAGTGCTGTCTCAATTCCTTGATTCAGGAAACGCAGTACCTGGAGTTCCGCCCATTTGGCATCCTTGGCATCGATAATATACCAGGGAGCAATGGAACGGTTGGTATCATCCAGATAGCGGTCGTATCCATCCAGGTATTTATCATAGAGCTTATTCTCTTCCAGATCCTCTTCATTCACACGCCAGGCGGTATCCTTATGCTTCTGCAGCTCCTTGATGCGTGCAGCCTGTTCTTTCCTGCTGATATGCAGGAAAAACTTCATGACAAGGTATCCGTTGTCCGTCAGAGAACGTTCCGCCGTGTTGATGCTGTTGATCCACTTGTGATACGCTTCTTCCGTCAAGGCACCTTTTTTCTTTTCCCGCACCACTTCCTGCATCCAGAATGTATCGAAAAATCCGAACTTGCCGGCTTCCGGGATCTCTTTCAGATAGCGGTGCAGGAACGGGTAACGCAGCTCTTCCTCCGAAGGCTTTGCCGCCATGGCCGTCACCTTGAAAAAGCGCGGATCGATATTCCGGATGACACGGCGGATCGTACCGCCTTTTCCGGCTGTTCCCCAGCCTTCAAAGATCACCATGACCGGGAGCCCGGCTTCCTTGATCTTCATCTGGAATCCGGCCAGTTTTTCCTGTGCCGCCTTCCGTTCCTGTTCCAGCGCTTCCGCTTCCGGCTTGGCCGGTTTGACAAATGCTTTCAGCATAATACTTCTTTCTCCTTACATTTTACAGATCAGACAGGGCATCTGCTGTTCTGCTGAGATCACTGAAGATCTCTCTGCCGGCCTCCGCCGCCCCTTTGCTGATTCCGCTTTCATGGTTATCCAGACAGGGATCTGCCGGAGCTTCCGGCATTTCTTTTTCGCTGTGATCGATCGGTGTTGCATCCCCGATGCCCAGCGCTTCCGAAACTACCCCCAGGGTAGAGACTGTCTTTGTCAGATCCGAAGGCATGAATATCTTTGTAGACCGTCCGTCTGCTACGGTTTTCAGTGCATCCAGACCTTTCAGCTTCAGAACCGATTCATCGACCTTCGCTTCTTTCAAAGCTTTCAGACCATCGGCCTCTGCCTGATACACCAGCTCGATCGACTTCGCACGGCCCTGCGCCAGTGCGATCTGGGCATCTCTCTCGGCTTCTGCAGCCAGGATCTTGGCTTTCTTGTCACCTTCCGCACGGCTGACAACGGCTTCCTGATGCGCCTGTGCTTCCAGAACGGTCTGACGGCGTTCACGCTCGGCACGCATCTGCTTTGTCATAACCGCTTCAATCTCTGCAGGCGGCTGGATATTCTTGATCTCCACACGGGTCACCTTGATCCCCCAGGGATCAGTCGCTTCATCCAGGATCAGCTGCATTTTGCCGTTTATCACTTCCCGGCTGGTCAGGGTCTGGTCCAGTTCCATCTCACCGATGATGTTTCGCAGTGTCGTGGCCGACAGGTTCTGCAGGCCGGCGATCGGGTTTTCCACCCCGTAGCAGAACAGCTTCGGATCAAACACACGGCAGAACACGACCGAATCGATCATCATGGTCACGTTATCTTTCGTGATAACCGGCTGCGGCGGAAAATCCAGCACCTGCTCCTTCAGCGATACTTTCTTGATGATCTGCTCAATGATCGGGATCTTCAGATGCAGGCCGGCACCCCAGGTCGTTTTGTATTTCCCCAGGTGTTCAATGACAAACGCGCTCGCCTGCGGTACGATCCGGATGTTGGTGAGCAGAAGAATAACGACGATGACAAGAATGACAACCCCTGCTATCCAATGCATAACAATTCCTCCTTTAACACTCCATGTTTTTGCTGCTCTTGGTTTTTGCTTTTCTGTATTGCTGTTGTATTTCTGTTATTTGTGTGTTCCTGCAGCCGCCTTATGCTGACAGGCCAGCTCTTTCATCTCCCGGGCATTATTCCTAACCGTTTCCGTAACCTCCGCCCCGCCCAGAATACGGGCAATCTCTTCCACGGACTCTTCCCGGGACAGTTCTCCGATCTGTGTCTGTGCGGCTCCGTTTTCGACGGTTTTGAAGATTCCGAAATGATGATCCGCCATCGCTGCCAGCTGGGCCAGATGCGTCACACAGAGCACCTGGTGCGTCCGGCTGATCTGTCCCATCTTTTCCGCCACCTTCTGTGCCGTCCGCCCGCTCACACCGGTATCGATCTCATCAAACAAAAGGGTTTCCGTACTGTCCTTATCCGCCAGGATCGTCTTGATCGCCAGCATGATCCGCGACAGTTCTCCGCCCGACACGACTCTGGACAGCGGCCGGACCGGTTCTCCCGGATTCGTGGAGATCAGGAAAGTGATCTCATCCCAGCCGTCTTTATGACACTGCTCACTGCGGTCAAACCGGATCTCAAAATCCACAGCCAGAAAATTGAGCTCCTGCAGCCCTTCTACGATCTTCTCCGTGAGCGCCGCCGCTGTTTCTTTCCGTAATCCGGTAAGGATTTCCGCTGCAGCGTCTCTTTCCAGCTGTGCCTTGCGGCAGGCTTCTTCTGCTTCCCGGCGGCCTTCTTCAAAACGGACGTACTTTTCCTGTTTCCGTTTCTGCTCTTCCAGATACTGCAGCACATCTTCCAGGGTCCTGCCGTACCGGGCCTTCAGGTTATTCAGAAGATCCAGCCTCTTTTCTGTCTGATAAAACACCTCTTCGGAAAAGGTAAAACTGTCCAGATAGGAAACCAGCTCACGGTTGAAATCACTGAGAAGTCCGTCGATATCGTTCAGCCCCTCTGCCAGCGGACCCAGTTTCTCGTCCAGTTCCGCTACAGCGCTTATTTCACGCACTGCCCGGCCCACTTCGTCTCCGGCGGCATGATCTCCGGTAAGCAGATGGATCTGCTGCAGGGTTTCCAGGATCTTCCGGCCGTTTGCCATACGGCGGTATTCTTTTTCCAGCTCTTCGTCTTCCCCGGTGCAGGGAGCGGCTTCCTCGATCTCTTTGATCTCATATTCGAGAAGAGACAGCTCCCGCTGCCGTTCACGTTCATCGAGTGCGTACGCGTCCAGCTCTTTCTGCGCTTCTTTCCACCGGTGCCAGGCGTCTTCCATGCGGGCGAGCGGCTTCTCCAGCCGGTCTTTTCCGTAGGCATCCAGGATTGCCTTCTGCCGGTCCGGATACAGCAGGGACTGGTGCTCATGCTGTCCGTGGATATCCAGCAGAAGAGAAGAGATTTCCCGCAGTTTCGCCGCCGTACAGGTCTCTCCGTTCAGTCTGCACAGACTCCGGCCGTCCTGCACCTTCCGCGAAAGGATCAGCAGGCCGTCTTCCGCATCGACCCCCAGATCCCGCAGTTTCTGCAGGATCTCCGGATTTCCGATCTCAAAAACCAGTTCGACCAGCGCGTGATCGGCACCGCTGCGGATCATGTCACTGGTCATCTTCTGCCCCAACGCCAGATTGATGGATCCCAGCAGGATCGATTTGCCGGCTCCCGTTTCGCCGGTCAGAATATTCAGTCCCGGCCGGAAAGACACATCCGCCTCGTCGATCAGGGCCAGATTTTTTACATGCAGATTGGTAATCACTCAGAATGTCTCCAGCTGCGTTTTCAGCTTATCCATGACTTTCAGCGTCAGATCACGGCTGCGGATCGCACAGAGGATCGTATCGTCTCCGGCAATGCAGCCCACGATCTCAGGCCAGTTCATTTCATCCAGCACCGCACCGGCCGCCATGGCCATGCCCGGCGCCGTTTTGATCACAAGTATGTTTTCGGCCGTGTCCATCGACAGCACAGCTTCCTTCAGAACCCGTACATACCGGCCGGCCGTATCCTGTTCTTTTTTCTGCAGCAGGGTATAGCGGGTTTTCCCGTTGTCCCCCGTCACCTTGGTCAGCTTCATTTCGCGGATATCCCGGGAAACAGTCGCCTGTGTCACACGAAACCCGCGCTCGTTCAGCTTTTCCGCCAGTTCTTCCTGTGTCTCGATCTCACATTGATGGATCAGTTTCAGGATTTCTGCCTGTCTAGCCAGTTTCATATCTTTTCTCCGTTATCAAGGGTTTCCGATACTGTTCTCACTGCATTTTCCGCCGCAGTGTTTCCAGAAAACTGTCGTTCCGGATTTTTACTATTTCAATATGCCGCTCCGCTTTCCGGATCTCCACAAAATCGTCTGTGACCAGGGACACTTCATTTCTTCCGTCGAACGATACCATGGCATGTTCGGTCGACTGTTCCTTGCCCGGGCCGATCCGGATCCGTATGCGGTTATCCGCGGCCGGCAGGATCACACTGCGCGTATTCAGCGTGTGTGCTGCCAGCGGCGTCATCAGGAACAGTTCTGCGTCCGGGGCCACGATCGGCCCTCCCGCAGACAGACTGTATCCGGTGGAACCGGTCGGTGTGGCGATAATGATGCCGTCCGCCCGGTATTCATTCAGGTATTTCCCGTTCACGTAATTTTTCAGGGTGATGACATGCGGGCTGCCTTCCCGGACGACCAGGATATCATTCAGCACGACCCCGGAATATACACAGTTTTCTCCATGCCAGACATCACCGTGCAGCATCATCCGTTTTTCCAGCTGATACCGTTCATCCAGAAGGGCATCCAGCGCCGGATACAGCGAGTTCCTGTCAATTTCCGCCAGATATCCGAGTGTTCCGAGATTGATCCCCAGAAACGGGATCTGGCAATTGACCAGATCACCGGCCGCCCGGATCATGGTTCCGTCGCCGCCCAGCACGATGACACAATCGGTTCCGTCCGGCACCTCAGAAGGATCGGTATGCTGCCGGCTTTCTGTTTCCTGCGGCTTCCGGATGGCCGCTTTGGCTCCGTGCATGCACAGATAGTCCGCCACACTTTTCGTAAAGGTCAGTCCGGGATCTTTGGAATGATTTGTGATCAGAAAAAAGCAATTCATAGACACTCCCCACAGACAGGATGTGCAGCAGAACAAAACACCTGTCTGTCCTGTCAGACTTATATAGTATTATGCGCTTTTTGCACGCACTCTGCAATAATCTCTGCCGAAATTTCACGCTCTGATCCGGCTTCAGCGGTTCCGTTTTCTGCACTGCCTGCGGCCCCTGTTTCCGCCGTTTCGTCCCCGCCTTTTTTCTTTCTGATATGCAGCAGATACTCGATATTTCCTTCCGGTCCCCGGATCGGTGAATGGGACAGCGCCAGCGGAACAAAACCGGCTTCTTCTGCGAACAGCACGATCTTTTCAATCACCTCCCGGTGCACGGCCGGATCCCGCACAACGCCCTTTTTCCCGACCTGTCCGCGCCCGGCTTCAAACTGCGGCTTAATCAGACAGACCATTTCCGCCTCGTCCGTCAGCAGCTCCCTGGCAGCCGGGAGTACTTTTGTCAGCGATATAAACGATACATCCACGGAAGCGAAATCCGCCTTTTCGCCGATATCTTCCGGTTTCACGTAGCGGATATTGGTTTTTTCCATGACCGTGACCCGCGGGTCCTCACGCAGTTTCCAGGCCAGCTGCCCGTATCCCACGTCAATGGCGTAAACACGCTGCGCCCCGTTCTGCAGCATGACATCGGTAAACCCGCCCGTAGAGGCGCCGATGTCCAGGCAGCATTTTCCCTGCAGCGCCAGGCCGAATGCCTGCACGGCTTTTTCCAGCTTCAGGCCGCCCCGGCTGACATACGGAAACGGCTTTGCCGCTTTCACTTCAATATCCGCTTCTTCCGCAAATACCGTACCCGGTTTATCCTCCCGCTGGCCGTTTACAAACACTTCTCCGGACATGATCAGGGCTTTCGCCTTCTCGCGGGAAGGAGCCATATTTCTCTGCACCAGCAAAACATCCAGACGTTGTTTTTTCATATACTGCCCATCTCCGTATAACAGAACAGGGCTGTCACACGTCGTAGATTTCGTGCAGCAGCCCTGTGATTTACGTCAGTTGCCTCTTACAGTTTGGAAAAATCACTGGCCGGATGTTTGCACAGCGGACAGATAAAGTCTTCGGGAAGCTCTTCTCCTTCATATACGTAGCCGCATACGTCGCATACCCAGCCTTTCTTTTCTTCCTGTGGTTTCGGCTTGACATTCTTCTGATAGAAGGTATAAGTCATGGTGTCGATCTGATTCAGCACTACCGACTCCGTGATGTCGCAGAGGAACATCCAGTGCGATCCCATATCCACCGTATTGAATACCTTCAGCGAAATATAGGCATTCGCATATTTGGTCAGGAACGCCACGCCGTTGGAGGCCACGTCAAAATGCTCATAGTTATCAAATTTATTGACGTCTCTTCCGGACTGGAAACCGAAATGCTGGAAGATCCTGAACGGTGCCTGCTCGTTCAGGGTACAGACATTCAGCACGCCGGTCTTCCGGATCACTTCTGCGGAATAGTTGGCCTTGTTGATATTGACCGCTACTCTGTCCGGATTATTGGCGACCTGGGAAACCGTGTTGACGATCTGTCCGTTGTGCTTGCTGCCGTCATGGCAGGTCACGACGTATAGTCCGTAACCGATCTTGAACAGGGCGGTCGGATCGATCTTTTTCTCTTCTTCCACCACCACTTTTTCATAATCCTGTCCCAGTTCTTCTGCCAGCGCCATCAGCTGCGCCGTGCTTTCTTCATTCAGGGCAGACAGGATCGATACATTATTTTTCGCCCAGATGATATCCTTGCATTTTTCCAGTTTGCCCTTCATGACCTTCATGGCCGTCGGAGCCCAGGAACCGTTTTCGATCAGGGCCACGGTCCGCTTCTGGAAATTCCGTTCGACCAGCATATCGATGAAATCACGCATGTACGGGAAGATTTCCGCATTGTAGGTCGTGGTCGCCAGCACCAGTTTGTCATAACGGAAGGCATCCTCCACACACTCATACATATCATCACGGGCCAGGTCATTCAAGGCCACCTTCGGCACACCGGCTTTGCGCAGCGTGTCGGCCAGCAGTTCCACCGCTTTCTTCGTATGTCCGTAAACGGAAGTATAGCAGATGCAGACGCCGTCCGACTCCGGCAGATAACTGGACCAGGTATCGTACAGATTGATGTAGTATCCCAGATCTTCCTGCAGCACCGGGCCGTGCAGCGGACAGATGATCTGGATATCCAGACCGGCTGCCTTTTTCAGCACCGCCTGTACCTGCGCGCCGTATTTGCCGACGATCCCGAAATAATACCGTCTGGCCTCACAGGCCCAGCCTTCGGGATCCTCTACGTCCAGTGCCCCGAATTTTCCGAATCCGTCTGCGGAAAACAGTACTTTATCACAGGCGTCATAGGTCATCATAACCTCCGGCCAGTGCACCATCGGCGCAAACACGAATGTCAGTTCATGACTGCCCAGGGACAGGGTCTGTCCGTTCGTCACTTCCAGCATATTGGCAATTTCCAGCCCCGGGAAGAACTGGCTGATCATCTTAAAGGTCTTTTTATTTCCCACGATCGTGGCAGTGGGATATTTCTCTGCAAAAGCAGCAATCGATGCCGAGTGATCCGGCTCCATATGCTGCACAACAAGATAATCCGGCGCGGCACCATTCAGGCAGGCTGCGATATTATCCAGCCACTCCTGTGTTTTGCTCTGGTCGATCGTATCCATGACAGCTGTCTTTTCGTCCTTGATCACATATGAGTTATAGGCCATCCCGAGCGGTACTTCAAAATGCCCTTCAAAAAGATCGATGTCGTGGTCGTTTGCACCGATGTACGTGATCGCCTCTGTTACCTTGTTCATCATCATTCTTTCCTCCTGATTTGGCATGTGCAGAATACTGTTTATCATAACACAAAACCCGGACTTTTAACATTCTCTCCCGCAGCTTTCTATGATCTTCTCCGAAAGACTTTCCGGATCCAGACCGCAGCGTTTTCTCTGCGACGCAACGGACGCGAAACGAATATAGTCATCCGGGACAGCGGCCGTCATCACCCGGACGGGCAGGTTATCTTCCGAAACCGCGCGCAGGACAGCGGCGCCGAATCCCCCGCAGCCGGTGTTTTCCTCCAGCGTAACGAACCAGGCATGGTTTTCTGCCAGCTCGCGCAGGATCTCCGTATCCAGCGGTTTGATGAACCGCATGTTCACGACGGTGGGATCCATTCCCGCCCGCCGCAGACGTTCCGCTGTTTCGCATGCTGTCTTCACCATGGCTCCCACAGCCAGCAATGCGACTTTCCTTCCGCTGTGCAGCAGTTCCGCCTTGCCGTATCGGATGGCTCTTCCGGTCTCCGGCTGCAGCGGTCCTTCTGCCTGTCCGTCCGGCAGTATGCCGTCCCAGGCTTCTCCTCTGGGATACCGGACCGCTACCGGCCCGGAACAGGAACATACGGCGAAACGCAGCATGTCCCGCAGCTCCTGTGCATCTTTCGGCGCCATGACCGTCATGCCCGGCAGCATGGAGAAATAGGACAGATCAAAGCATCCCTGATGCGTACGCCCGTCCGCTCCTACCAGGCCGGCCCGGTCCACGGCAAAGACCACATGCAGATTCTGCATGCAGACGTCATCCATGATCTGGTCAAAGGCCCGCTGCAAAAAGGCCGAATAAATGGCCGCAACCGGGATCAGTCCTCCCAGTGCCAGGCCCGCCGCAAAGGTAACCGCGTGCTCTTCGGCGATACCGGTATCAAAAAACCGCTCCGGATATGTTTCCGAAAATGCTTTCAGGCCCGTGCCTTCCCGCATGGCAGCCGTAATGACCACCAGTTTTTTTTCTTCTTCCGCCAGCTCTGTGACCGTTTCGGCAAATACATCGGTCCAGGTTTTCCGGTCTCCGTCCGATCCGTCTTCCAGCGGTTTCCCGGTTTGGATATCAAACGGTCCCAGGCCGTGGAAAAGTTCCGGTTCCCGCATGGCCGGCAGATACCCGCGGCCTTTTTCCGTGATGACATGTACCAGCACGGCGCCCCGTACTCTCCGGGCTTCGCGGAATACACGGATCAGAGAACGGGTATCATGCCCGTCAACCGGTCCCAGATATGTGATGCCCATTTCTTCAAACAGCATGCCCGGGATCACCAGCTGTTTGATGCTGCTTTTGGTACGCCGGATCCGGTCGACCAGGTTTTCTCCGATGCCGGGAATCTGTTCCAGATGTTTCTGGACACTGCTTTTCAAGCCGGTATAGGTCGGAGATGTCCGGAGCCTGGCCAGATACTGCGACATGCCGCCGACGTTTTCAGAAATAGACATATGGTTGTCGTTCAGTATGATCACGAAGTTGGTATCCAGTTCCGCCGCATTGTTCAGTGCTTCAAAAACCATACCTCCGGTAAACGCACCGTCTCCGATCACAGAGACCACCGCGTAGTGCTGTTTCCGCAGATCCCTGGCCCGTACATAACCGAGTCCGGCAGAGATCGAGTTGGAGCTGTGTCCGCCGTCGAAGGCATCACAGGCACTTTCTTCCCTGCGCGGAAAGCCG
>JAIKYQ010000224.1 GCA_024683035.1 Eubacterium sp. | reverse complement strand
TCCGTCCGCCGGTTACGCATCCCCAGAAATGTCCCGTCTTCCCCGCCAAACCAGGCAGAGCTGTACTGCCAGTGACCGCGGAGATTTTCCAGGATCGAAAGCGCTCCGGAAGAAACCGCCGGTGCGATATATGGCTTGAAACCCGTCTCCCGGATCATCACATTGGCCTGAACAGTCATTTCCGTCAGGCGTTTTGATTTTGCATCATCGTAATGATTGATATCATCTGCGACAACCAGGTCCTTTCCGTGAGGGCCAAACACACGTCCGCCTGTAAGGTACGATGCGAAAGCCGGATCCCGGCGCGCATAGTATGCCGCCCGCGCGTTCATCACGCCCAGTCCGAAGCCCTGGATCCGCTTGCTGCCGATCCCTCCCTGAAGCGCCGCCCTGCACAAAGGGTCTACGGGATCGGAAACCACAAAAAACTCTCCTTCATAGCCTGCCCGGACGGCAGCTGCCGCATATCCGTCGATCAGTTCCCTGTTTTTCTCCAGCTGTACCATGCGTACATCGACGTCCTTCCGGGACAGATCCGGCACGCCGGCTGAAGCGCAGAAAACAACCGCATCGCACTGAAAAAGGTCTTTGACCTGCACCGGCACCACTTCCGGGAACGCCGACGGATCATCCGGCATTGTTATCTGGTTCAGTTCCTGTTCCCACCGGCTGATATTCTTCTCATTGATATCGCAGATCCCGATTTCCGAAACGACGTCGCTCCCGACGAGACGAATCGCCAAAGCAAGCGTCCCCCCCACATCACCCATAGCCAGTATGTGGATGCGATGCTTCCGGCCGGAAAGCAGTCGGTATCCCGGCACAATGAACGAATGGTCCCTCCGGATTATATCGCCCTGATACAGTTCGTGCAGTCTTCTCATATCAGTCCTTTCAGCCTTTGCAGACGTTCGATATCATCCTCCACATAGGTGCTTGCCGCCAGCGTCCTGTCAAAATCCAGACATTGGCCGACGTCTGTCAGCTTCGGCGCATTGATGACCTCCGGAAGCCGCCGCAATGTGAGCTTCCGCTGGAATTCTTTCTGATACTCCTCTTCCAGCGCCTTCAGAATGTCTCTGGCATTCTCCAGGCACACCATCGAAAAATCGTATATCGCCGCCTTGCTGCAGCTCTTCGACAGGAATCCCGGCAAAACGTACGGAAGGATCAGATTGATCGCCGTAAAATCGTCATCGATCGTTCCGGTATGCCGTTCCACTCCGTCCCCGCCTATAAAGGGGTACATGGAAGACTCCACAAACCATGCCTTCAGATTCGACAGATAATAAACGCTGTCGACGGCTCTTTTCTGAACGGACATGAGATCCTTTCCGTTTCCGGACAGGATGCCCACGATCAGTTTATGGACCTGTACGCCGTTGTCGGTCAGCACCGGATCCAGTCTCTGCATACGGTATCCTTTGTGAAGAATATCATCCACGAGGATCACCGGACGGCAAAATGAGCGGATCGTTCTGACCTGATCTTCAATTCCTGCATAATTCGGGTATTCCTTGATATGAAAACCGGAGAGATCCGGTGAAAAACACTTTTCCAGATGGAGTGTTTTTGTGACGGTATTCGGCACCGCCATATGATTCAGGATCTTTCCGAACGGAACGCACATATACGGTCCGAGAACACGCTTTTCGCCTTCTTCCGAAGGAACGCCGTTCCCCTTCGTGATCATCTGCACCAGTTTGTTGTGCAGCACGAAAGAGTTGAATGAAAGAACCAACGTATCCGGAAACATGCCGGTCAGGGAATACTGCAGCCGCTCGTGGGCTTTTTTGAGAACCTTTTCGATCCGCGGATTCTTGTTCAGGGGACTCTTCAGAACGGTGCTCATATTCTGGATCAGGGTCACCGGGCTTTTCATATCCACTCCATAACAGCCTGTCGGCGTACCGTCGATCACGATCTGCTTGAACCCCTGTCTCTGAAGGACCTCCAGCAGCTTTCTGTCTGTCCGGCCGCTCTGCGGCTGGTTATAGATCGCGTATGTATAGTCGT
>JAIKYQ010000214.1 GCA_024683035.1 Eubacterium sp. | reverse complement strand
AGGGAGCTGACGGCATACGATGAACTGGAGCTGGACACTCTGGGAGACCGCAAAACAGCGCTGTTCCTGATCATGTCCGATACGGACAGCACGTTTAACTTCCTGATCTCCATGATCTATACCCAGCTCTTCAACCTGCTTTGTGAAAAGGCGGATGACGTTTACGGCGGCAGGCTCCCGGTCCATGTCCGGTGCCTGATCGATGAAGCGGCCAATATCGGACAGATCCCGAACCTGGAAAAGCTTGTGGCAACGATCCGAAGCCGTGAGATCTCCGCATGTCTTGTACTGCAGGCCCGGTCCCAGCTGAAGGCGATCTACAAGGACAATGCCGACACGATCATCGGCAACATGGACTCCCAGATATTCCTCGGCGGAGCGGAACCGACGACACTGAAAGAACTGTCAGAGGCACTCGGGAAGGAAACGATCGATACCTTTAACACTTCCGATACCCGTGGTAACAGTCCCAGCTATGGTACAAACTACAGCAAGCTCGGGAAAGAACTGATGAGCCGGGATGAGCTAGCCGTTATGAACGGCAGCAAATGTATCCTGCAGCTTCGTGGAGTAAGACCGTTCCTGTCGGATAAGTACGACATCACACAGCATCCGAACTATAAATACACAGCGGACTTTGATCCGAAGTACACATTTGATATCGAAAAGTATGTCCACCGGCGCATGAAGCTGAAGAAGGAAGAAGCCTTTGATGTGGTGGAAATTTAAGCCAGCCTGCGGGCTGCGGAGGCAGTTTCATCGCTGCCTCTTTACATAGGCAGAGCCTATGGTGTCTGGAAAAGCATTCTGCATATGCCCAAAGCCAACGGTGGCAAAACTGAAGAGAGGGGCTGACCACGGAAAGCGATCGTCAGACAAAAGACCACCCCGAACGGGGAACATCAAAGGAGGCCGCATATGGCATTTTTCAACAGCGCAGTCGGTGTACTGCAGACTCTTGTCGTGGCACTGGGTGCCGGTCTTGGCATCTGGGGTGCGATCAACCTGCTCGAAGGTTACGGCAACGATAACCCCGGCGCGAAGTCCCAGGGCATGAAGCATTTCATGCCAGATTAGATGGAAGTATTGAAAGGCAAGGAAAACAATTACATACGGAAAGGAAGTCCAGTCCAGACAGGCCGATTCGAGAACACAAGGGAATATTGCGAAATCGAGAGGTAAATGCTATGATACATATGAACCATTTTTTGAAAAAAACTACCGCCGGCATGATTCATCGTCAGGCGGCTGAAAGTGAGGAAGAATATGTATATCAGCTATAAGCCGCTATGGCATACACTGATTGATCGCGGCATGTCCAAGGAAAAGCTTCGCCAGAAGGCCGGGCTGACCACGAATATGATCGCTAATATGGGCAAAGAACAAAATATCAGTATGAATACGCTGGCGAGGATCTGCGAGGCACTGGACTGCCAAATCACCGATGTGATCGCACTCGCGCCTGGCGATCCTCCCACCGTTGGAGGAAAGCAAAATGAGAAAGGCAATCAAGCTGACACTTAAAACATTATCACTGCCGTTGATCGCAGTCATTACCCTGGTCCAATGGATTGGGATCTTCCTGACCGGTCTGGCCGGAGGGATCTTCGGACTTCTCTCTCTTCTCTTTGCACTTGTCGCGGGAGCATCCTTCCTCTTTGGGATCGCTTCCGGACCCGAAGCACTGAAAATGCTGGCCGTTGGATTCGTGCTGTTTATCCTGCCGCATATCGCGGAGAAGATCGTAATAGGGATTACTGCTCTGCGCTGTAATCTTGCGGATTTTATAAGGTCTTGACCTTCAAAATTGAATATTAAACGCAAAGGCTGTGCTGACTACCATCAGGACGGCCTTTTTACATAGGAGCAGGCTCATGACTGCTCCTAAATCTATTTCAAGGAGGACTACACCATGAGAGAGTTAACCAACAGGCAGAGGGAGATCCTCTACAACTGGGGCTCGGCCAGCCTCAGTGACACGAAGGACCGTCTGTCTAAGATTCGGTCCATGACCGTCAATGATGCGTACCGGGACGAGATCGATACGGTCCTGGAACACATCGAGTACCGAGAGACAGAACCCGGCAGCAACTATGAGCAGTTCTTCTACCATTTCCGGATCGATATGGAGATGCAGCTTGCTCTTGAGAAGATCAGGAAAGCAGTTCGCAGGCAGCGCAGGGCTGCCAGAAGGGAGAAGCAGAAATGATGACACAGTATCAGATGTTCTTTATGTTCAACTACGCCAGTTCGGATTACTACCGGACCATTGAGATCTTTGCCGGGATGATGCCGGTCCTTCGCACGAAGCAGGAACAGGAGCAGGTCGCGGAGCTGATCCATGACCTGGCAATCAACTCTTCTGATGAGGCCTATCCGAAGGAGTTTGAGCATTTCCTGTGTGACGTTCAGGACTACTACGGCAC
>JAIKYQ010000106.1 GCA_024683035.1 Eubacterium sp. | reverse complement strand
CCGGGCCTGCATAGACAGGAAAGTCTTCTCCAAGATTCGATGCAACCCGGATTATCAGCCGAAGAAAAGCACGGCATTTGCCCTGGCTATTGCCCTGGAACTCGATAAGCAGGAGATGCTGGATCTGCTGTCGCGCGCCGGGCTGACCTTCTCACCAAGCAACACAACGGATCTGATCATAGAATACTTTGTGACCCATCACAATTATAACGTGCAGCAGATCGATGCGGCATTGTTCCATTACAGACAGCCTACGCTGTTTTCGGATGAGTGAATGGGAAGAATGATTATTTTGCCAAAGTGAGCCGGTCCGGAAGGGCCGGCTTTTGGATATTCCGTTGTCGCTTTTAAAACGACACGCTGGGTCATACCGCCGGCTATACTGTGTACAACAGGAGAGATACACAGAATCCGGCTGAGGCCGGGCAGAAAGGAGGCGCCATGTACGGAGCAATTTTGGGAGATATGATCGGGGCACCGTATGAGTTTGACAGAGGCAATAAAAGCAAGGAGTTTCCGCTGTTCAGAAAAAGATCCCATTTTACAGATGATACGGTCATGACGATTGCGGTGGCGGAAGCACTGCTGGAGACGGCAGGCGGAACTGACGAAGAGATACAAAAGGTGGTCGTGCGGTCTATGCAGAAGTGGGGACGGAAATACCCGGATGCCGGATACGGCGGGAGGTTTTACTGGTGGCTGAAAGAAAACGATCCACAGCCGTACAACAGCTGGGGAAACGGATCCGCCATGCGGGTTTCTTCCGCGGGATGGCTGTTCGATACGCTGGAAGAGACCAGGAAGGCAGCACGCCTGACGGCGGAAGTCACCCATAATCATCCGGAAGGGATCAAAGGAGCGGAAGCCACGGCGGCAGCGATCTTCCTGGCCAGGACCGGAAGTACCAAAGAAGGGATCCGGGAGTACATCGTCCGGGAATTCGGATATGACCTGTCCCGTACCTGTGATGAGATCCGCCCCGGGTATCATCACGTGGAGAGCTGCCAGGAGACAGTCCCGGAAGCCATTACGGCGTTTCTGGAAGGCAATGACTTCGAGGATGTGATCCGGACAGCGGTGTCTCTGGGCGGAGACTGCGATACCCTGACCTGCATCGCCGGCGGGATCGCAGAAGCGTTCTACGGTGTACCGGGAGAGCTGAAGGCAGAATGCCGGAGACGCCTGCCGGAGGATATGAAGGAAGTGTTGGACCGGTTCACAGAGGCGCTGGAATTAAGATCAAAGGAGGAACCTCACTAAAAATAAAGCGTAATGCTTTACAAATGCTTTATACAGTGCTATTATAGATCCAGAAAGGAGGTGCTGTTGATGGCACAAGTGTTAGTGAACTTCCGCCTGGATGAAGAAGACAAAAAGGGAATGGAAGAAGTCTGTAAGGATCTGGGAATGAGCATGTCTACGGCATTTACAATTTTTGCAAAGAAGATGCGCCGGGAAAGAAGAATACCATTTGAGGTATCTGTTGATCCGTTTTATTCTGAAGCTAACATGACATACCTTAAGAAAGTGATGGCAGAGATTGATTCAGGTAAAGCTTCTCTAGCTGAACATGCGCTGATCGAGGATTGAGCCTATGAGAATACTGTGGGATGAGCGCGCATGGGAAGAGTATCTTTCATGGCAGACACAGGATAAAAAAGCTTTAAAGAGGATCAATACGTTGATTAAAGATATACAGAGAAGTCCATTTGACGGGATTGGAAAACCCGAACCACTAAAAGAAAACTTAAGTGGATGGTGGAGCCGCCGAATAGACGGCGGGAACAGAATCGTTTACAAAGTGGAAGGGGAAGTAGCGATTATCGCCTCCTGCAAGAGCCATTATAATGACTAGCCCCTTACTTGTCGGGAAGCCTTTATAAGGTTTCCCGGCATCTTCATTTATTGCAAAAGCTTGCGATATGGAATAGAGACCGTTAATATGAATATATCGGCCGGTTCTGGGAGGAGTGCCGAAAGGTATTGCCGGTGTCTAGGTCCAACCATATGAAGATAATCCCGTAGAACACGCGGCAGCCGGCTGATTTTTACACATACAGCTGCATGCATCATTGCCAGAGTATACGAATGAAGATCATCATTTCTCCTGCAAAAAAGATGAAGACGGATACGGACGCGTTCGAAGCATTGACGCGCCCGGTTTTTCTTAAGGAAGCAGGGATGCTTCTTGACTGGATGCTGTCATTGTCTTATGCAGAAGCAAAGAAACTCTGGGCATGCAGCGACAGCATTGCCGGAGAGAATTATGCACGGATCCGGTCTATGGATCTGCATCGGGCCCTGACCCCGGCCATCCTGTCTTACGACGGGATCCAGTATACGTACATGGCGCCTGCTGTTTTTGAGGAAAGTCAGCATGCTTATATTCAGGAACATCTGCGGATCATGTCCGGGTTCTATGGTGTGCTGAAGCCGATGGACGGAGTTACTCCTTATCGGCTGGAGATGCAGGCAAAAGCGGACATCGCAGGAAGCGGCAGCCTCTATGGCTTCTGGGGGAGCAGTCTGTACGAAGAGGTACGGGACGGCAGCGGTGTGATCATTAACCTGGCATCAAAAGAGTACAGCCGATGCATAGAGCGTTATCTGTGCCCGGCGGACCGGTATATCACATGCGTTTTTGGAGAACTGGAAAATGGAAAGGTAGTGCAAAAAGGAGTGTATGCCAAGATGGCCAGAGGTGAAATGGTCCGCTTTATGGCGGAGAGACAGATTCACGAACCGGAACAGCTGAAAGCGTTTTGCTGGAGCGGATACAGGTTCGATGAGATCAGATCCGGCGAAACGGAATATGTGTTTGTCCGCGAGGCAATTCTGGGGAAGCATGTTCGTTCTTAAAAAACTGACAGCAGATGAGGAGGAAAAAATGGGCAAAAAGATCATTGTTGTAAATGCGGGTCCCCGAAAGGGATGGAACACGGATACGTTGCTGACCGAAGCAGCCAAAGGGGCTCAGGACGCCGGTGCTGCTGTAGAGCGGTTTGATCTGTTCCGGCTGGAGAAGTACACCGGCTGTATTTCCTGCTTTGGATGCAAGAAAGAGAAGTTCAAGGGGCATTGCATCTGCCGGGACGGACTGGCCCCGGTGCTGGATGCGATCCGCGAAGCCGATGGGCTGATCATCGGTTCTCCCAACTATCTCAGTGAGCTGACGGCTTCCTTCCGGGCGTTATACGAGCGCCTGATCTTCCAGAACCTGACCTATAACATGGAAACGCCATGCTGCAATGAGCATCCGATTCCGGTACTGCTTATTATGACGAGCAATGCGCCGGATACCATGTATACGGGTCTGCTGCAGAATTATCAGCAGACGCTCAGCCGTTTTGTGGGACCGACGGACGTCTTTGTCAGCGGCGATACGCTGCAGCTGAAGGATTACAGCAAGACAGACTGGCCGTGGACGCTGTTTGATCCGGAAGCGAAGAAGAGGCGCCATGAGACGGTGTTCCCGGAGGAAATAAAGAAAGTGTACCAGATGGGAAAAACGCTGGCAGAGGGATAAGTATTTGAGATAACACATGCCGTTTCGGATCATACGAGACGATTCGGCATGCCGGACAGCCGGGCTGCCCGCAAATGTCGCCTGCCGCGCGACCAGTTCCTTTTTTCGTTGCGTTATCCTTGTATCATCAAAAGAACAAAGGAGGAACGCAAAATGAAAAAAGGACTGACAGAACTGGTTATGATCCTGGATCGGAGCGGATCCATGCAGGGGCTGGAGGCGGACACGATCGGCGGCTTCAACAGCATGATCGAAAAGCAGAAGAAAGAAGAAGGCGAAGCATTTGTTTCCGTCGTTTTATTCGATGATGTTTCGGAAGTACTGTACGACAGGGTCGATATCAGAAAGGTAGAACCCATGACGGACAGACAGTATTATGTCCGCGGCTGTACGGCCCTGCTGGATGCGGTCGGCGGGGCGATCCGGCATATTGCAAATGTACACAGGTATGCCAGGAAAGAGGATGTGCCGGAAAAGACACTGTTTATCATCACGACAGACGGCATGGAGAACGCCAGCCGCCGGTACGGTTACAGTGAAGTACGGCGTATGATCGAAAGACAGAAGGAGCAGTACCACTGGGAGTTCCTGTTCCTGGGTGCAAACATTGATGCGGCAAAAGAAGCGGCCCGTTTCGGTATCGACAGGAACCGGGCGGTGGATTACGAGTGTGACAGCGTCGGGACGAGACTGAACTATGAGGTTCTTTCTGAAACCGTCAGCTGCGCCCGCACGGCCGGATCGGCCCGGGCTCTGAAAGCCATGCTGGACGACGAAGAGCTGCTTGCCCCGATCCGCAAAGATTACAGGAAACGGCACCGCCGTTAAGACTGTGCAGCAGATGGGAAAGAAGGACGCACGAAACATGATCAGAGAGTTCCGCTCAGAAAAAGAAAAACACAAATACTTTAACGGCCTGACAGAGGCGCAGAAGATGGAAGCATTCCGGGAGATGATCACCTGGTCGAAGTATGTTGTTTTCTTGGGCGGAGCAGGTGTGTCTACAGAGAGCGGAATACCTGATTTCCGCAGTAAAAACGGGCTGTACCGGAAGACCGACAGGAAATACAGGAAATACCGGCCGGAGTATCTGCTGAGCCATGAGTGTCTCCGGAATGAGACAGAGCTGTTTTTTGCGTATTACAGGGAGAACCTGGATGCCAGGCATGTGGAGCCAAACGCGGCGCATTACGCACTGGCCCGGATGGAGGCGGAAGGATCTCTGGCAGGTGTGATCACCCAGAATATCGACGGTCTGCATCAGAAAGCCGGCAGTGTCAATGTGCAGGAGATCCACGGCACAACGCTGATCAATCACTGTGTCTCATGCCGGAGAGAATACGGCGCCGATTTTGTTTTTGACAGTAAGGATCCGATACCGAAATGTCCGGTATGCGGCCATATGGTGCGGCCGGACGTGACATTGTACGGAGAAACGCTGCCGCATCCCGCCTATGAAAACGCGCTGGATCTGGCAAACCGGGCGGACTGCCTGATCATAGGCGGGACGTCGCTGGAAGTCGGTTCGGCTGCACAGCTGGCGCATATATTCCATGGG
>JAIKYQ010000021.1 GCA_024683035.1 Eubacterium sp. | reverse complement strand
TCAGACCAGCCGTCTTCTCCGCCGGTCTCCGCTTCCGTATACGCAGTCTCCTGGCTGTTTGCCTGCGCTTCTTCCATACTTCTTCTGGCCACTTCCACACCGCCGATCTGGTCGTAATACGTCAGCAGCATATTGGTTGCCCATACCGGATAAAAGGAATAGCTGAAATGCATGCCGTCCGGTTCATAGTATTCCGCATGTCCTTCGAGCAGGGACGTGTCGTCTTCAAAAACCGCGCCGGTCTGGACGCACATGCCGGCCAGAGCCTGATTCACTTCCGGGATGGCGCTGTAATAAGGCTCCGATGCGGCCGGCTCAACCACGGGCAGAATCGCGCAGACAAAGATCATCGAGTTCGGAAGCACTTCCTGCATCCGCCTGATTGCTTCGCCGTAATCAGCAATCCAGCCGTCCAGCCAGTCCGGATTCTGGCTGTTTCCGATATCGTTGTTGCCGAACACCAGCCAGACCTTGGTCGGCTGCATCATCTGCAGCGTGTGGAGCATATTGTCATCGTACAGGTAACTGATCATCATGCCCTTCTCTGCCATAACCCTGTCGTACGGAAGAAATTCATAGGCACTGAATCCTTCTGCCCGGGAATCGCCGAGAATGGCAAAATCCGTAAACTGCTGCCAGACGATGTCTTCGTTCTGAAGCAGCTCCTGCCGCAGCACCTCTGCATTGGCCCGTATCTTTTCCACTTCAATCTCTGCCAGACGGTTATCCACCGAAACCGGGTCGCCATTTTCCATGCGGCTCAATGTCTCACGCCCGGCCATCACAGCTTCTTTATTCTGGCTGCTGCGCGTCAGCAGGAAAACCGTGATCCCTACGATAACCGCTGCCGCAGCGATCACGACCAGCAGCATTTGTTTCCGCGAGAAGGGTATCGTCATACGCCCACCTCGCTTTCCTGCTCTTCATAGAACGCCTCTTCTGCGGGCTGTTCTTCTACATACTGTTCTTCCACAGCCGGCTCTTCTGTATACTGTTCTTCCATGGCCTGTTGTTCTGTGTACTGTTCTTCTGCGGCCGGTTCCTGCCCTGCATCATCCTGCACCGCTGCCGGTGTCTCAGAGGACTGGCCGCCTGCCGCATCCAGCACATCGGCGAGAGACGAGTCTTCGGCGAAAATGTTCATACTGTACAGGAACAGCACGTCCGTGATGCTTTCCGAATTGATCAGGCCGGTTATATTGTCGTAATAGTAGCGGGGATCGACCACCACAATCCGATCATAGTACGGCAGCAGGAACTGGACAAAGGAATTGGCATAGGAATCCTTGAAGAGCAGCAGATTCCGGCCGGTGTCCGCCGTAGTGCGGATCTGTATCAGCGGATGATTGCCGCCGAAAAAGACCTGATACTGGTCGTTTTCATCCAGCTTGCTGTTGACAAAGACTGAGGTGACTTTTTCCTGCGTATCGGCGTAGTATGTGTAATACTTCAGATCCTGATCCGTCGGAAGGAAAACTTCGATCGCATCTCTGGCAGCATGGCTGCCTGTTTTTGAAGCCAGCGTTCCCTGAAAGCTGTCGGAAACCAGCAGGCTTTCATAGCTGCCGCCTTCTATACCCAGCGCGCCCTGCATGGCCTGGAATGCGGCCAGTGCCCCGCGGCTGGTCCAGTGATGGTCTGTCCGGTAATAGATCTGCGTACCGTCTTCGGCATGCAGCGCCTGCTGCAGTTCCACAAAGGAAACCGCCCCGTCCAGCATTGTTTCGATCTTTCCGATGTCTGCCAGCTGATCTCGCACCGGCGCTCCCTTCGGCAGGTATTCCGGCCACACAGCCGCCGCACAGGGAACCAGCGTCATCACCATGCGGAGATCCGGATATGCCTCTGCAAAACGACGGATGGCCGCCGTGCTGCGCTCGGCTCTGGCCTGATCACAGACTGCCGGTGATTCCAACAGATAGTTGTCACGCCCCAGGAAGACATCGCCTACCTGCCGTCTGCCGACCATCTTTTCTTCCTGCAGACGCGCACTGACCCAGCCGTCCCGGCCCGCAAACTGATCCTGCAGGTACGAAGACAGATCTCTGAAGAATGAGCCGTCCGTCAGCGCTGCCGCCGAAAACTTCGGCGCCTGTGCAAGCGTGCGGTTTTCTTTTGACGAAAACGTCCTGTCCGGAATCAGCAGCGACAGGATGGCCATGAAAACAATAAAAATGGAGATGCCGGCCACGACCAGCAGATTCTGCCAGGCCCGCATGGAATGACGCCGTCTTTTGGAGAAAAGCCGATCGTCCGCTTTTGACACTTTATACTCCCCCTTGTATGAAACCCCTAAACTTTTAAAAAAAGTTCATTTTAAAAAGTGTATTCTCTTTTTCAATTTCTGTCAATGAACACCCGGCATGATTCTGCAGAACACGTCCGGAATTATTCTGCAAAACAGATGGTTTTTTTCGTCTTTATCTAGTATACTGTAACCGCAGTTTCCTGCAGACTGCAGTTTTCTACATCTAAAAAGTGAATTCAGGAGGAAACCGATCATGGGAGAACAAGAAATCTTTGAACGTCTGGACGAGGTTTTTCAGGATGTTTTTGATGATGACCGTATCCATGTAAACGCCGGCACCACGGCCGATGATATCGA
>JAIKYQ010000191.1 GCA_024683035.1 Eubacterium sp. | reverse complement strand
GGCAGGAAATCCAGCACCATCGCTGTCCAGCATGCATAACCGCACCATCCCCGTCCGAAAAGCAGCGGCCCGAAGATCTTTGCCACCGCATAATGGATCGTCGCCGCTTCAAAGACGCCTGTGAACAGATAATACCAGAACCCTTCGATCTGCATATTCTCCCTGCAGATCAGTCCGAGATAAACCAGCATGTACAGACCGACCAGCAGCTGCACGATGCGCCGGGCATGTTTGTATTTTCGGATAAACAGAAACATCCCCAGTGCAATGGAACATCCGATGTAACTGAAGTTGATCAGGTAGAATATATTGTCTTTCGTCATCCACAAGGTAATGGCTACAATCTCAAAGACTGCCAGCATCACCACGGGCGCTCTATACTTTTTCACGACAGACTTCCTCACAAATGCAGATTCGAATGCAGATCCGGCAGAGGCTCCGTGCTCATTCCCCAAACGTTGCCCTGTACAGTTCTGCCACAGCTTCTTCTGTTGCCAGATATTCGGAAAACGCGCTGGCACTGCCGGCGCACAATCCCATGCGGAACGCATATTCCGGATCCTGCTTCCGGAGCCAGCCGGCAAGAAAACCGGCCACCATGGAATCCCCGGCTCCGACGGCATTGACCAGCGTGCCTTTCGGCACATCGCTCTGGAACACCCGGCCGTCTTCCGCAACAAGGACGGCGCCTTTGGAAGCCATGGAGACCAGTACATGGCGGGCACCCCGCATCTGCAGCTCTTTTGCATACGGGACAACACTTTCCCGGTCCGGCAGTTCCACACCAAAGACAGCCCCCAGCTCGTGCTGGTTGGGTTTGATCAGAAGCGGCCGGTATGCCAGTACGGGGATCAGCAGATCCTTTTCCGCGTCTACGATGACCTCAATTCCCCGACCTTTCAGCCGATCCAGGATATCCCTGTACACTGTCCCCGGCATGGACGCGGGGATGCTGCCCGCCAGAACCAGCATGTCTCCCGGTTTGATCTGATCCAGCTTTTCCATCAGCTCCTGCAGCTTGTCGGACGGGATTGCCGGACCCATGCCATTGATCTCTGTCCCGTCGATCGAGCGCAGCTTCAGGTTGATCCGGGAATTGCCCTCCGGAAGACCGATCGTTTCCACCCGGATCCCGGTCTCCTGCAGCCGCCGGACAATCTCATCCCCTACAAACCCGGCTGTGAAGCAGACGGCCGTGTTCGGAATGCCCAGATGGCACAGCACGGTAGAAACATTGATCCCCTTGCCGCCGGGCAGCATCAGCTCCGATGTGGTGCGATTGGTCTTTCCGGCCGTGAAATCATCTACGGTCACAATATAATCCAGCGAGGGGTTAAATGTTACTGTATAGATCATACCTTTCTCCTTCCAAACCGCCGGACACTGCTTCCGACCCATGGATTCGTCCAGACGTTCTGCTCTTATAATACAGAAAAACCGGCTGTTTGTAAGCCGGTTTTTCTGGTTCTTTTCTTGTGATCGGCAGCGATTGCTTCTTTAGCCGCTCAGTCTGTCTTGATCGCGCTGTCGAATGCAACGTCGGATGCCTGGAAGTTGATCTTCTTGGTCATCTCGCAGGCTTCCGTAGCACCGAAGACACGGTTCATGCCGCTGTCTTCCCATTCGATGGAAAGCGGTCCCTGGTAATCTGCCTGGTTCAGCTCACGGATGATCGCGTCGAAGTCCACATCGCCGTGGCCCGGAGAAACGAAGTTCCAGCCTCTGCGGGTGTTGCCGAATGTGATATGGGAACCGAGCACGCCGTTGCGTCCGTCGAAGTTCAGTTTTACGTCTTTGATATGTACATGGTAGATGCGGTCCGCAAAATCACGGGCAAAGACAGCCGGATCCACGCCCTGCCACAGCAGATGGCTCGGGTCGAAGTTGAAGCCGAGGGTCTCACGATAGTCAAAGACCTCGAGCAGCTTCTTGGCACTCCAGTAGTCAAATGCGATCTCGGTCGGATGGACTTCCAGCGCGAACTTCACGCCGTATTTGTCGAATTCATCAAAAATCGGTGTCCAGAGATCCTTGATCTCCTGGAAGCCGGCCTCGACCTGCTCTTCCGAGGTCTGCGGGAAGGAATACCAGAATTTCCAGATCGGCGAACCCATGAAACCGGTAAGGACTTTGATGCCCAGGTTCTTGGCAGCCTTCGGGGCGATCATCATCTGCTGAATGCCCCATTTGCGGATCGCTTCCGGATCGCCGGCGCATTCTGCCGGTGCGAAGCCGTCCAGACGGGAGTCATACAGATCACCGACGCACTGGCCCGGCAGATGCAGGCACATCGCATAGGTCTTCAGGCCGTATTTGTCCAGCGTAGCCAGGACTTCTTTACAGTAAGCGGGATCTTCCGCCGCTTTTTCAATATCGACATGGGCGCCGGGGGCCAGCTCCAGGCCTTCGTATCCCATTTCCGCACCCAGTTTGCACATCTCTTCCAGACTCAGGTCTGACCACTGAATGGACATAAGTGTTACAGGTCTTGCCATAGTTTTTCCCTCCTGTTATCTATAGATAGTTTTATTGCTGATCACGGATCGCTCCGCTGCGTTGTCTGCTGTAAAACCAGATTTACTTGAAATCTACCCAGACATTTCCGTTGTTGGTGGATTCCAGACAGCAATGTACAAATTTCACGCCTTCGGCTCCGTCTTCCACGGTCGGATAATCGATCATATCCGGTGTAAAGGTTCCATCCTTCTTGGCCTGTACACAGGCGGTGAAGGAATGATACAGATTGCCCATGGCTTCGAACCATCCTTCCGGATGTCCGGACGGAAGATGGCCGTATTTGGCTGCATCCGGCTCGATGCCGCCGTTGCCGCGGTGACGCTCGATCATGGTGCCGTCTTTTTCGATGATCGTGATCTTTTCACATTCCTCCTGGAACCATTCGATGGAGCCTTCTGTACCGTAGATACGGACACGGAGGCTGTTGTCGTGGCCGATGGCGATCTGGCTGGACCAGAACATGCCGGTCGCACCGTTGTCAAATTCGACCATGACATAGTCGTTGTCATCCAGGACACGGCCCGGGACGACCACATCCAGCTTGGCCAGCAGGCGTTTGATCTTCAGGCCGGTCAGCGTGGCGACCGCGTTCTCGATATGAGTGCCCAGATCGCCGAGACAGTTGACGCCGCCGGACTGTTTCGGATCGGTCCGCCATTCGCCCTGTTTGCCGCCGTTTTCCCCTTCGAAGGCCAGCCAGCCCTGCGGATATTCCGCCATAACAGCACGGATCTCGCCGAGTTTTCCGGCTTTGATATATTCTTTGGCATGTTTGGCTGTGACGTGTCCCATATAGGTATAGGTCACCAGGAACAGCAGGCCTTTTTCTTTAGCCAGCTGTACCAGCTCATCCGCCTCTTCGTTCGTCAGGCAGAGCGGCTTATCGCAGGAAACGTGGATCCCGGCTTCCAGGAATGCCTTTGCCACGGGATGATGACTGACGTTCGGCGTAACGATCACGACGAAATCGATGCCGTCTTCACGTGCCCCTTCCGCTTTTGCCATCTCCTCATAAGACGCGTAGCAGCGCTCCGGGTCAATACCCAGCTCCGCTCCTGTCTGCGCGCTCTTTTCCGGTGTCCGGGAGAAGCAGCCGGCTACCAGCTCGGCGCAGCCGTCCACCGCGATCGAACGACGATGTGCGTCACCGATAAATGCTCCGGGACCGCCGCCAACCATTCCATACGTTAACTTTTTCATACTTTCTCATCCCTTTCTTAATAGAATGCCGTTCTACAGAAAAATGTGTATATGTATTCAGTATATAATGTTATAATGAACGAAACCAGTAGATATTTTATGTGGAAGTACGATAAGTTTGCTGTTTTGATCACAGTGCTGCGAGAACGCCATGTGCGAAACAGTGCGCAAGCAGCCGGATCCAGAAGGAGGAACCGCCGTGGCAACAGAATATGAGATCATTTCTCACGGTCTGACCAGCTACAAGATCTTTTTCAACAACCTGCTCTACCGGGCGCCTCATGTCCATAAGGACTATGAGATCTGCCTCGTTCTCTCCGGCGGGATGAAGATCAACTACCGGGATACTTCCCTGTCTCTTAGTGCAGACGATCTGTTTATCGTCAATCCGTTCCAGAGTCACGAATTCATTGCGCAGCAGCCCACGCTGCTTTTGATCCTGCAGATCAGCGCCTCGTTCTTCAGCACGTATTTCCCGCAGATCGACAATCTGGAATTCGTCCAGGACAAGCTGCCGGTCTCCCAGGATCAGAACCGGATCCTGCGAGATCTGCTGCTGGATATCGCAGATCTGCATTTCCGCCATCCTCCGTTCCACGAACTGAAGGCCATTGCGCAGATCAACCTGCTTTTCTATCACATCCTGTCCCGGTTCCCGCATACCATTATGCCGGAGAAGGAAAAAAACCGTTCACAGAACAAGGCAAACCAGATGCGCCGGATCATGAATTATATCGATCTCAATTACTCGCAGAAGCTGCTGCTTTCCGATATCGCGCGGGAAGAAAGCCTGACCCTCAGTTATCTGTCCCATTTTTTCCACGATGCGTTTGGAATGCCCTTCCAGACCTACCTGCTGAAAATGCGCTGTGAAAAAGCCCGCAAGCTCCTGCTCTGCACGGATCTGTCCCTGCTGGACATCTGTATTTCCTGCGGCTTTTCAGATATGAAATACTTCAACCGGGGCTTCCACGAACAATACGGACATACGCCGCGTGAATACCGGATCCTGTTTGAAGAAGAGCAGCTTCCTTCCCAGCAGGAGGCCCTGCTCACCACGCAGGATATCCTGTCCCGGAACGCCTCTCTGGCCATCTTAAGCCGGTACTATCCGGACAAAAGAGGCCAGGTACCTGCCGCATACAGCTTTGGTGCCTGACCTCCGCAGACCGCAGTCTGTTACGCAAACATAGTCCGAATCTTTTCCAGGCCCTCTGCCTGCGGCATCGTCGGGCTGTATTCCAGTCCGAACGCACCGGTATAGCCGCCCGCCTGCAGTGCTTCGAAAATGTGCGGATAATCCAGCTCGCCGAGGAAGATCTCATTTCTTCCCGGATTCCCCGCGCTGTGTACGTGCGCGATCAGGTCCAGGTTATCCAGCATATATCTTGTCACGTCTCCATGCATGATCTGCATATGATAGATGTCGAACAGCATGCGGAAGCTGGGTGAATTGACCCGGCGCAGCATATCCAGCGATTCGTACAGATCCCAGAGCGTCGTATTCGGATGATCCACCGTATTGTT
>JAIKYQ010000163.1 GCA_024683035.1 Eubacterium sp. | reverse complement strand
CGGCAGGCAGTGCTTGATGAATTTCCGCAGCAGTTCTTTTTCACGGCGCGGATTCCAGACGCAGATCATGCCGTTCTGCTGGTCGGTGACCGGGATGCGCCGGACGGTGGGCAGCAGCGGATAATCGAAGAATGCATCGATAAAGGCCACGACGGATTTGTGTTTGTGGAACTGGTATTTCATGTCATGCGCGGAATCATAATGGTAGACGATCTGCGGTTTTTTGTCGTAGGGAGCGAAGCGGTCTTCCAGATCCTGTGTGCAGTAGTTGTCGCCGTGATTCCGGAACGCCGTAAAGCTGCAGTCCAGCAGGTCCTGGATCACAAGGCTTTCCCGGCTGCTGAGCGGATGATCTTCGGATACCAGGACATTGGCGGTAGAACGGACCACGTACTGCCACGGGTAGCCTTTTCCTTCGGCCCAGTAGTGTTCAAAATCCGGCAGGATGACCATGTCAAAGGTACCGTCTGACAGCTTCTGCTCCAGTTCCCAGATATGACCGGTTCCCAGGGAAAGGGTTTTATCCGGGTAGCGGGTGTGGAAGGTGTTCATGGCGTCGTTCAGATAGACCTGCGGTGCCACGGTATTGACAACACCCAGATTCAGCACAGAGATTTCCTGTGTCTGCATTTCCCGTGCTGTCCGATAGCCGGCTTCCAGTTCCTGGATCAGCGGTTTCCAGCATTCGTATAATTCGTGTCCGGCCGGCGTAAGGTGGATTTCACGCGTGGTCCGGAAGAACAGCGGAAAATCCAGAGCTTGTTCCAGTTTTGATATGTTTTTGCTGATGGTGGACTGTGTCAGATGCAGACGATTGCCGGCTTTGGCGAAGCCGCCTTCTTCTACGGCAGCAAGAAAGACATAAATCTGTTGAAACGCGACAGGAGCTAGTGATGGATTCATGGCCTCTCCAGGTTTTTTAAAGAGCATGTGATGCGATTACGCGCGATTTGTATTTTTGGCACTGTAATCATCACGTTACTTGTGACAAATGAAACGAAGTATTATATAATATAACCATATATCGTTATGTTATTTAAAAATGGCTTGTTTAAATCGTATAGCAGATATCGCGTTTTGTCAATTGTATATTCCGTGAGAGAATATATAATCTTAAAACCATCATAACAGAGCACGGGGGTTCGGGATTATACTTGAATCGTGTTCTGATTTAATCATGTTCAAAAAATGATCGGATGATTTGTTCGCGTTCTAAATAAGATCTGAATGATCGGGGGAGCATGAAAAACTGTTCCAGACCAGTTCGGATAAAGTCAGGCAAGAATAAACAGCATTAAGAAAAGGGAGAAAAGGAATGAGAAAAGCTCTGGAAGGTGTGCGGGTCATTCAGCTGGCGAACTTTATCGCAGCGGCGGCAACGGGACGGTATCTGGCAGACCATGGCGCGGACGTCATCATTGTGGAGGCGCCGAAGGGGGATCCGATCCGCTATACGCAGGAGCAGGAAGGCCGCCCGCAGAACATCAAGGAAAACGTGGCCTGGGAATATCTGAACGGCAATAAACGCTGCATTTCCCTGAACACCAAAACGGAAGAAGGAAAAGAAGCCCTTTTCAAACTGCTGGAAGGCGCGGACGTGCTGCTGACGAACTGGCGGCTGGCGGCTCTGGAGCGCGCGGGCCTGGATTATGAAACATTGAAGGATCGGTTCCCGCGGCTGGTCTATGCCATGATCCTGGGATACGGCAAGACCGGTCCGGACAAGGATCTGCCGGGCTTTGACTTTACGGCGTTCTTTGGGCGTGGCGGCTATACGCAGAACCTGCGCCGCCGCGGCAATGACCCGATCGCCATGATCCCGGGCGTGGGCGACAACAACGTCGGCCTGATGCTGGCGATGGGTATTGTGACGGCGCTGTTGAATCGGGAAAAGACGGGTAAGGGCGATTTTGTCACGACCAGTCTGTACGAGACGGCGATCTTCAACATGTCTATGCTCCTGCTGGGTGTCCAGTATGACGGACAGGCCAGGGAGTATCCGCTTTCTATCTATGACAATCTGAATCCGCTGAACGGGGCCTACCGGACGAAAGAGGACCGCATCATTCAGTGTGCGTGCCCGGATTACAATCCGCGGTTCGAGCAGTTCATGCACACGATCGGCCGCGAAGATCTGATCGAGTGCGGCAAATACTATCCGCAGGCGGATATGATCGCAAATGGGCTGATCCCCGAGCTGATCGATGAGATCCAGAAGACGTTCTCAGAGCATGACGTCCATGAGATGGATGACATGCTGCGTGCCGGCGATATTCCGCACAGTATTGCCTATACCTGGATGGATATTATGGAAGATCCGCAGGCGCATGCGGTAGGAGCATTTTATGATGTGACCTGCCCGAACGGTGTCGTGCGCAAAGCCACCCATACGCCGGTGCGTCTGGAAAGTGAAGGCGATCTGGACGGACGGACGGCTCCGATGATCGGCGAGCAGGGCCGCGAGATCCTGCAGGAAGCCGGCTACGACGATGCGAAGATCGACGCCATGCTGGAGAGCGGCGCACTGTATATCTGGCAGGATCCGGATCAATAAAGCGTGAGACAGGGAGAGAAACACTAAGTGAGTGTATATACATTTGGCATTGATATCGGGTCGACGACCTCCAAATGCGTGATCCTGAAGGACGGGACGGACATCGTGGCGACATCCCTCTACAATGGCGGGATCGGTACGGCCAGTCCGGAGCGTTCGCGCGCGGAGGCACTGATCGTGGCCGGCCTGAAACCGGAAGAGATCGCGGCGTCCACTGCGACCGGCTACGGCCGCAACCGGGTGGAGAATGTCGATCATAACGTGAGTGAACTGTCCTGCCATGCGCTCGGCGCCCATCATATTTTCCCGGGTGTGCGTACGATCATCGATATCGGCGGACAGGATGCAAAGGTGATCTCGCTTTCCGAGAACGGAAAGATGAAGGATTTCCTGATGAATGACAAATGTGCGGCCGGTACGGGACGGTTTCTGGATGTGATGGCCTCCGTTCTGCAGATCTCTATCATGGATATGGCCATGATGGCGGAGCAGGCAGCAGAACCGGCGCAGATTTCCAGTACCTGTACGGTGTTTGCAGAGAGTGAAGTGATCAGTCAGCTGGCCAACGGCACACCGATGCCGGATATTCTCGCAGGCATCTGCGAGTCCGTCGCCTCGCGCACGGCTTCTCTGGCCAAGCGCATTCCCATGGTGCCGGATGTGACGATGAGCGGCGGGGTGGCACAGAATGCCGGTGTGCGGAACGCACTGGCCCGGCAGCTGGGCGTGGAGATCCTGTTCTCGCCGCTGGCTCAGTTTTTCGGCGCGCTTGGGGCGGCGCGGTATGCTTACGAGAAGTTAAATTGAGTCAATTATGAAAAAGTGATTTCGAAGGCAGAGCCTGAAAAGATACCCCCAAAGGGGAAGCAACAGGAAAAGGAAGCAGCAGGAAGGAGACTACATGGCAGAAGAACAAAAGAAACAGCGTCCGCCGGTGGATCCGAATTCGGCAAAGTACAAGCTGAATGAGATTGCGAAGCATGCGTATACGGATGCGATCGAAGCAAAGGCACGCGGCGAGCTGGTGGGTTGGTGCTCCAGTAATTTTCCGGTAGAGATCCCGGAAACGCTGGGGCTGAACGTGGTGTATCCGGAAAATCAGGCGGCCGGCATTGCGGCCCGGGGTGCCGGACAGCGGATGTGCGAGATCAGCGAAGCGGACGGCTACTCCAATGATATCTGTGCGTATGCCCGGATCAGCCTGGCCTATGCAAAGATCAAAGAGTGTCCGGAGCAGGATATGCCGCAGCCGGATTATGTGCTGTGCTGCAACAACATCTGCAACTGCATGATCAAATGGTATGAGAATCTGGCCCGGGAGCTGGATATTCCCATGATCCTGATCGACGTGCCGTTCAATCCGGACTACGAGGTATCGGATGCGGAGCTGGCCTATGTGCGGGCACAGTTCTGGGCGGCCATTCATCAGCTGGAGGAGATTTCCGGGAACAAGTGGTCAGACGAGCGGTTCAAAGAGGTCATGGAATACTCCGGCCGTTCCAGCCGTGCCTGGCTGGCGGCGACGGCCATGGCCCGGTACACGCCTTCTCCGTTCAATGGCTTTGACCTGCTGAATCATATGGCGGTCATGGTCACGGCCCGCGGCAAGAAAGAAGCGGCGGAAACCATGGAGCTGCTGTATAAGGAGTATCAGCAGAATCATGAAGAAGGCAAGAGTACCTTCCGGGTAGAAGAAAAATACAGGATCATGTTTGAGGGCATTGCCTGCTGGCCGTATCTGCGGGCTACCAGCACCGGCCTGAAGAGCCGCAACATCAACATGGTCACGACGATCTATGCGGATGCCTTCGGCTTTATCTACGACGATTTCGACGGCATGGTCAAAGCATACTGCAACGTGCCGAACGCCATCAACCTGGAGCATGCCCGTGACAAGCGTGTGAAGCTGGCGAAGGACAATTCCGTGGAAGGATTGCTGGTGCACACGAACCGCAGCTGCAAGCTGTGGAGCGGTTTCATGTATGAGATGAGCCGCCAGATCGGCGACATGTGCGATATCCCGGTCACGTCTTTCGACGGCGACCAGGCAGATCCGCGGAACTTCTCGGAAGCACAGTACGATACCCGCGTACAGGGGCTGACAGAGATCATGGAAGCTAGGAAATGAGAGGAGAGCTAGATGTTACAGAGTATTCTGGATAAGTTTCATGCGGTTGCATCCGATCCAAAAGCTCAGAAAGATAAATACCTGAAAGAAGGAAAGAAGATCGTCCTGGTTTCGTATTATACGCCGGAGGAGATCATTCATTCCATGGGCGCCGTTCCGTTCGGCGTCTGGGGCGGGGATCTGCAGCTGCAGGATGCCAAACAGTATTTCCCGGCTTTCATCTGCAGTATTGTGCAGTCGATCGTGGAGCTGGGGATCAAGGGGACCTATGAAGGCGCCAGTGCGATCGTATTCCCGAGCCTTTGCGACAGCCTGAAGGTTGTGGGGGAGAACTGGAAATATGCGGTGCCGTCGATCAAATTCGTACCGATGACGTATCCGCAGAATCGTAAGCCGGATTTCGGACACGACTTTACGCGTGCAGGCTACGAGCGGGTGATCGC
>JAIKYQ010000092.1 GCA_024683035.1 Eubacterium sp. | reverse complement strand
CGGCGGAAAGGGTATTTTGTGATGCCTTCCATAGGTGCAAAATAATACTTCAACTGTTATTCCCTTTCATTTCTGTCACTTGAACCGTTCTCCTTCATCTTTTTCCCACACCCGGATCCCGTTTATACCTCTTTCCTTCATACACCAGGATACCAGGTTCACCCAGCTTTTGCAGCGATCCAGGATAACGGAGTCCGACGAAATAACGTTTTCCTTATCATACAGAAACCTGTCTACATCTTTCCGGATCTGGATATTCAAGTCAAAATTATATTTTTCTCCGATTTCTGCCAGCAGGCATTTCAGCCGGCCGGAATTTGATACCGGTTCATCCAGGAGAATGGTCGCTTTCCGGATACCAGATACTTCCAGGACCTGATACAGCATTCGTACAGCTTTTTCTGTTTCCGGGATCAGCCGGTATGTACCACGCAGGGCGGCAAGATCCCTGACTGTACCATCCATGCAGGAAAACAGAAGAGAATCACAGAGCATTACTTCCAGCGTGATCATCGTATTGAACCCGTCGATCCACACCTCTTTTCCTGCCAGTTCGGATACGAGGATCATTCTGTCCCTCCGACTTTCCAGCTGCGCGTCCGTTGCAGCAGACCGCATGACAGCCAGCCGCTGCCTCTCAGACAGCATGAAATGATTTCCTACAAAGACCGCTGCCTGCTTTTTATCGTATCCTTCATTGATAAGATACCGGATATGACCGGAAGCCTTTCTCATAAGCAGGACCGCCTCCGATGAAAAGTTCCGTTCATCGTCCGGCACAAAGCCGCGTTTTGCGTTCATATTTAATAGACCTCATTGTCCCGCCGCTTAGTGATGGTGGGATACCTGCTGACAATCTCCCTAAAGCAGGGACACTCTCTGTCATGATCATTGATGATCCCGCAGGCCTGCAGATGAGAATAGATTGTGACTGCTCCTACGTACTTAAAGCCTCGTTTTTTCAGGTCTCTGCTGATCCGGTCAGACAGGCCGTTGCTTACCGGGACCGGGCCTTTTGTGTGCCCCTGATAAAGGATGGTCTTTCCCTTGGTAAATCCCCAGAGATACGCACAGAAACTACCGAATTCCTCACGGACTTTTTGAAAACACCCGGCGTTGCTGATGACAGCCCGGATCTTCCTCGGTGAACGGATCATGCCTTCCTTGTTCAGGATCCGTTCCACATCGGCATCTCCATAGTCTGCGATCTTATCGTACTCAAAGTTTTCAAAACACTGCCGGAAGATCTCTCGTTTTTTCAGCATCAGATCCCAGGAAAGCCCGCACTGCAGGCATTCCAGCGTAAGATGCTCAAACATCTGCCTGTCGTCATGCACAGGAATTCCCCATTCTGTGTCATGATATATCCTGTTGGCCTCATTCATTCCTGCCCATGTACAGTATCCCATCAAAGATCCTCCACCGCCATAATATGATTACCGTTCTCCTCTCAAAATACTGATTTTGCATCTCAGCCTGTATAGGCATCCTCGGCTGTATTTCTAAAGTTCTGCTTCGCCAGCCACTCCCGCTCCTCATCATTCTCCGGAATGTCGATCCGCTCGATCTTGAAAATGACCGGCCGTGTACCGTCGTTACAGCAAGCGATCATGATGCGGTCATCATTGGTCCAGCCTTTCATAATTGAGCCGCCCTGCAGAGCCGTGTAAACATAGCGGCTCACAGCATCCCACGCCTCACCACAGAATTTGCCGTTCATCAGATGATAGAAATCGTCCTGCTGCGGCGTTCGTTTGAGCAAGAAGGTATCGCCCGGTTTGAAGAATGGGCAGGGACCGGATTTGGGATTGGCAAGATACTGTTCTTGAAGGTCAGGAAAGCATTTTGTTTCCAGTACGGTTATTTTGCATTCATGCTGCATGTTATCTCCCTCCGCTTCATCTTTTCCTCATTCGATCCACAATTCCGGTATGTACCACTGAAACTTGAATCTTATCTTATCGTAGGATGAACCTCTCCGCAAGATTCCTGCAAGGCAGATTCTTCTTCGTCTTTTGGATCATGGAAAGAAGCTTTTCCTGATTGACGTCAGACTCGTCAATGATAAGCTGCAGCTCGCGGTTGACGGGTACGGGTATTTTTTCAGTCTTTCCATAGCTCATCACCGCCTTACTCATAGTAAAATGCATAGGAATCGCCGCGCATATGGAATTTGCAAATTATGTATTTGTATAAAAAAGCAATCCCGTTTTTCTCAGGATTGCTAAATAATGGGTTACAACAATCGTCTAAAGTATATCACATAATTAATCAAATCTTCATGGACAGCGCGATCCTCTTTTTAACCGGATCCACGCTTAACACTTTCACGTCTACCACGTCGCCTACGCTGACCACTTCCAGCGGATGCTTCACGAACTTTTTTTCCGTCAGCTGCGAGATATGCACAAGCCCATCCTGATGCACACCGATATCCACAAACGCACCGAAATCGATCACATTGCGCACGGTGCCTTTCAGCACCATACCTTCCTTCAGATCCTCCATGGACAGGACGTCGCTTCGAAGCACAGGCCGCGGCATTTCTTCCCGGGGATCCCGGCCCGGCTTTCTTAATTCCGCCAGGATGTCTTTCAGCGTAAGCTCACCGATTCCCAGTTCCGATGCCAGATATCCCGTCTGCTGTTCCGCCCGGATCAGTTTCTTTTCTTCCTGTTCCCGGGCCGCTGTTTTTTTCAGCATATCTTCGATGGATATGCCCAGCATGCGGCAGAGGGACTTTGCAGCCGGATAGCTTTCCGGATGCACCGCTGTTCCATCCAGCGGTTCTTCCCCTCCCGTGATCCTCAAAAAACCGGCGCACTGTTCATAGGCTTTCGGTCCCAGTTTCGGCACTTTCTTAAGTTCCTTCCGGGAACGGAATATCCCGTTTTCTTCCCGGTACCGCACAATGTTTGCGGCTGTGGTCTTCGTGATCCCTGCCACGTGCTCCAGCAACGGCGCGGATGCCGTGTTCAAGTCGACTCCCACCTCATTGACACAGGCTTCCACCACGCCAAAGAGCGCTTCGCCCAGTTTTTTCTGATTCATATCGTGCTGGTACTGGCCGACACCGATCGAGCGGGGATCGATCTTGACCAGTTCCGCAAGAGGATCCTGTACACGGCGGGCGATCGATGCGGCGCTCCTTTGCCCCACATCAAATTCCGGAAATTCCTCTGTCGCCAGGGCGCTCGCGGAATATACGGATGCGCCGGCCTCATTGGTGATCACATAGGATACTTTCTCCGGGATCTCTTTTAGCAGATCCGCTATGACCTGTTCGGATTCCCGGGATGCGGTCCCGTTCCCGACAGAGATCAGGGTGACTCCGTATTGCCGGATCATCCGCTTTACCGTTTCTTTTGCTGCCGCGATCTTTTTCTCGTTTGTCGGTGCCGTCGGATAGACTACTGCGGTATCCAGCACTTTACCTGTCGGGTCTACAACCGCAAGCTTGCAGCCCGTCCGGAAAGCCGGATCCCATCCCAATACGGTCTGTCCGGCGATCGGAGGCTGCATCAGCAGCTGCCTCAGGTTTTTCCCGAAGACAGCAATGGCGCCTTCTTCCGCCTTTTCTGTCAGTTCATTCCGTATCTCCCGTTCCACTGCCGGCGCGATCAGACGGCTGTATGCATCCCGGATTACACTTTGAAGAGCAGGCACACAGTAAGGCTCTTCCTTCCGGATCACCTTGTTTTCCAGGAAGCGGTGTATCCCTTCTGTCGGCGCGGTAATCTTAACCGACAGGTATTTCTCTGCTTCCCCTCGGTTGATGGCCAGAATCCTGTGTCCCGCGATCGTCCTTACCGGCTCTTCGAAACGGTAGTAGTTCTCATATACCGACTTTGTGCCTTCTTCTTTCGCAGAGGAGACGACATGCCCCATCTCCCGTGTCCTGTCACGGATCCAGGAACGGTACGCCGCATTTTCGGAGATCTGTTCCGCCAGGATGTCACAAGCTCCGGATATCGCTTCTTCGGCAGATGCGACGCCCTTTTCTTCCGACACATACGGCGCGGCTGCTTCATTAAGCGTGCATCCTGCTGTCTGGGATCGGATGATCTCTGCTAACGGTTCCAGGCCCTTTTCCTTAGCCACCGATGCCCGGGTGCGGCGCTTTTTCCGGTATGGGAGATACAGATCCTCCAGCGCCACCAGTGTCTGCGCCGCCTCGATCGCCTTCTCCAGCTCCGGCGTCATCTTCCCCTGCTCGAGGATACTTTCCCGGATCGTTTCTTTTCTCTCTTCCAGATTCCGCAGATAATTCAGCCGTTCGAAAAGCTTCCGAAGGACTTCGTCGTTCAGGGATCCGGTTGCTTCCTTACGGTACCGTGCGATGAAAGGTATAGTATTTCCCCCGTCGATCAGCCCGACGGCCGCTTCTGCCTGTGCATGGTGGATCGATAGTTCTGCTGCCAGTATCTTAATAACGTCCATTCTCTTTGTCTCCTCCTGCCGGGTCATCAGGCAACGGGGTAATGCGACAGCCCCGGGGAAATACGACTTCAGATCCCATCCCTGTCATTTTCATAAACCATCTTTCCCAGCATACCCCTTATCATTTATCAAATCATACCAGATAGCCCGCCGGTTTCCCACCTGATTTTGCTGCAGCCACCGGTGTATCGGCTTTATAACATGCTCTTGTTGTCGTCACGCAGATGCTCATTGCTCATGCAAGTATAGTTTTGAGTCTTCTTTACCCAGATCACTGACGCTTTTCCACATGCTTTCATTAAAAAAACGCCTGTTTCAGGCGTCTATATTGAAAATAAGCCCTTGTTGTCAGAATTGTTTGAGAGTTGTTTCTCGTTTAGTCCGTTCCGAAAAAAGCAGAAAAAATGAGGAAAAACCCGCAAACCCGCATAAATAAAGGAAAAAATGAACCTCCGCGAACTGATCCGCGGAGGTCTTCTGAAGCAGGGCTACCAGGATTCGAACCTGGAAATGACGGAGTCAGAGTCCGTTGCCTTACCGTTTGGCGATAGCCCTATGTGCAACATGTGTATTATATCAGAACGCCGAAAAAATGCAAGCCCCAAAATTCACTGCCATATGTGCCAGCACAGGCGTCAGCAGAGAGCCGCTTTTTTCGTAATACCAGGCAAACAGGATACCCAGCGGCAGGGCATAGACAAACTGGATCATATTGGCATGATAGGCCCCGAATAATACGGCCGACAGCAGCATGGCAAGCGGTTTGTTCATCACCGCGCGGGCCCGGCGGTATGTCATCCCGCGGAAGATCCACTCCTCCGCCAGAGGGCCGGCCGCCACGGTTGCCGCCAGAAGGAGCGGCAGCGGCTGCCCTTCAAAGGCACCGGCAGCGTGCAGGGTATAGCCGGGAAACCATTCCATCAGGAAGCTGCTCTGGATCACGTGACTCCACAGCATACCGGCTCCTGTCGCCAGGGCACAGGCCAGAACGATCTGCCATACCTTCCAGCGGTTCTTTCCTTTTCCGAAGCGTGCTTCTTCGACAACCACATACCGGCGCTGATACAGCAGTGCAATCACATAGGCCAGCAGACTGACCAGCAACGGAAGGATCCCGACCTCTTCCTGCAGCGCCTCTGCGTTTCTCTCTCCGGTGATCAACCCTGCTATGACCAGGACGATCATACTGCAGAGGATCATGACCAGCAGCAGGAATACCGTCGGGTACAGGATATCCCAGATCCGCTTCCCGGTACTCATCTTTCCTGCAGCAGCAGTGCTTCCAGATCTGCCACTGTCTCCACGACGAAATCGGCGCCTGCCGCTTCCAGTTCTTCGCGGCTTCCGTAGCCGTATGTTACGCCTACGGACTTCAGCCCGACTTCTCTGGCCCCGTCTATATCATATTTCCGGTCACCGATCATCCAGACCTCTCCCGGGCGGTCCAGGTATCCGAGTGTGTCCATGGCTTTCCGGATATTCTTAGCCTTATCCGCCATGGTTTCCACCATCGAAGCCCCGACTACACTGTCAAAATAGGCGAGGATCCCGAAATGATCCATGATCTCGCGCACATACACCTCCGGTTTGGCAGAAGCCACCGTGATCTTGTGTCCGGCATGCTTCAGTTTTTCCAGCAAAGCCGGGATCCCGGGATATACATAGGCTTCAAATTTCCCTACTTCTCTGTAGCGTTCGCGGAAATACTCGACCGCCTGCTCAATTTCATCCTCCGGCAGTTTGGCGTATTCACGAAGGGAATAATTCAGCGGCGGGCCCATAAAAACCAGAAACTTTTCCAGCGGATACTCCGGATATCCCAACCGCACCAGCGTATTCTGTGCGCACCTTGTCACACCCAGTGCCGTATCCATGATGGTGCCGTCAAAATCAAATACAAACAGCATGATTACATCCTTTCCGGAGCAGAAAACCCGAGTACATCGATCGCATCCAGCATCACGCACTTCGCCAGATCCATCAGTGCGATCCAGGACTGCTGTTTCTCCGTGTTCTCTTCTGCCAGAATGCGGTGTTCATGATAAAACGTATTGACACAATTCGCCAGCTCATACACATAGGAGCAGAGACGGTGCGGCGCCTTTTCCGCATAGGCTCCTGCAAGTGCTTCATTGTAACGGGACGCCTGGAGCATCAGATTCTTTTCACTCTTTCCGTCCGCAGGCAGCAGACGGCAGACAGCCGGATCTCCGCCGCCTTCTGCATAACGGCTGAGGATCGACCGGATCCTGACGATCGTATACAGCAGGTACGGACCTGTATTTCCTTCGAAGGATGTAAAACGATCCACATCAAACACATAGTCTTTTGTCGCCTGGTTGGACAGATCGCCGTACTTGATGGCCGAAAGCCCTACGATCGCGGCAGTATCCTCTGCATCCGTATCCCGCACACTGCGGTTTTCCACTATTTTCTGATACATTTCGCGGTTGATGTCGCCGATCAGATCTTCCAGCCGCATGACGCCGCCTTCGCGGGTCTTGAACGGTTTCCCGTCCTTTCCGTTCATGGTCCCGAAGCCAAGGAAATTCAGCTCTGCCTTTTCCGGGATCAGTCCTGTTTTACGCGCACAGCGGAACACCTGCACAAAATGCAGTTCCTGTCGTTTGTCCACCACATACAGGATCTCGTCCGGATGGTACTCCTGCTCCCTTTCCAGAATGGTTGCCAGATCGGTTGTGGTATACAGCGAGGCTCCGTCCGATTTCAGCAGCATACAGGGCGGGATCTCCTTGCTGTCGCTTTCTTCGGATACATCCACGATCCAGGCTCCCTGATCCAGATAGGCGTATCCCTCTTCCTGCATCCGGCGGACCATATCCGGGATGTATTTCTGGACATCGGACTCCCCTTTCCAGAGGTCGAAGGACACTTCCAGTTTCCGGTAGTTCTCTTTCAGGTCGGCCACGGAAAGCTTCATGATCTGCTCCCAAAGGGCATGGTATCCGCGGCGTCCTTTCTGTAATTCGACGGTTGCCTGCAGTGCTTTTTCCCTGTATGCCTCATCTTGTTTGGAACGGGCACTGGCCGCCGGATAGATTTCTTCCAGATCGCCGATCGTAAACGGTGCCTGTTCCGGATACTCCCCGGCGTAGTTTTCGTCAAAATACACCAGATCCGGCTGCCGCTCCTGCAGCTCCGTGATGATCAGGCCGATCTGCAGTCCCCAGTCGCCCAGATGCACATCTCCGATCACGTTATCTCCCAGGCGCCGGCCCATTCGCTTCAGGCATTCCCCGATGATCGCGGCGCGCAGATGTCCGACATGCAGCGGTTTGGCTACGTTCGGCCCGCCGTAATCCACGATGACCATACGCGGATTCTCTGCCTTTTCCACGGACAGTTCCGGATCCTGTGCCATGCCGTTCAGATAATCTGCCAGCCAGGCCTCCTTCAGATCCAGGTTCAGAAATCCCGGCATCACAGCTTCCGCACGGGAGAATACCCCGGATCCTTTCAGCTGTGCCGCCACATCTTTTGCAATTTCAATAGGAGCCTTTTTATAGACTTTCTTTGCCGCCATGGCGCCATTGCACTGAAACTCGCAAAGATCCGGTCTGTTGGACACCACGACCTTCGCATACTGCGGATCATATCCCGCGTTTTCAAATGCTTTCTCCAGTTCCAGGCTCATAAGCTGTATTATTTTCTGCATAAAAACCGCCTTGTCATAACATTTTCTCTTCCTCATCGACACTCAGAACAGTATAATCAATTATGAAGTAAGTTTCAAGGAAAGACTGTATACAGAGGAGGTACTTATGAATCCCAAACAGGTATACTATCAGAATCTCGCAAACACGCTGATCCCGCAGTTTGCCAA
>JAIKYQ010000054.1 GCA_024683035.1 Eubacterium sp. | reverse complement strand
TCGGACAAGGCCAGGTAGGAAGTCAGGCTCAGGGCCCGGTACGGCACGTTGTGTCTGGCGCAGATGGGCAGGGTGTATTCTTCCAGATCATAAGCGACCGGCTTCAGCCATGTGCTGACCGGTTTTGCCAGAAGCTTCCGTGCATCCTCTGTGTGCAGCCAGGCTTCGATCTCTTTCTGGAGAATGCCGTCGATCTCCGCCAGGCGCTGGATCTCTCCTTCGCGCCAGCGGTCGATCACCGGCAGAACAGCGTTTTCGATGATCGGGCCGGTCAGCGTATTCACAGCCAGTTTATAGAGATCGTTGATGTGCCGGGCTACGATCTTTTCCACGGCAGTGGAATCGATCAGATCGTTCAGTTCTTTCTGGAAAGCACGCAGCTCTTCGTCGATCCGGCCGCAGTAAGAAAGCCCCCGTGCAACTGAGAATTCCGGCTGGCTCTCAGTAATGGTCACGGCTTCCGGGTAGACTTCCCGGCACCAGGAGGCGATCAGAGGCAGCCGAGAGACGCCGCCGGTCAGGAAGATGAGTTCCGGCAGTTCTCCGGCAATGTGCTGACGCGTCTCACGGAGACTGGATACAAACACATCATGGAAGGACCGGCCGTCCAGCCGGGGCCAGTTTTTGTTGAGAAGCCGGTCTGCGGTTTCCTGGTCCATGCGCAGGGTCAGGTTCAGAGGTGTATCGTAATACACGCGGATGTTTTCCAGACATTCCCTGTCTTTCCAGTACTCTTCATCGGCAAAGTATTTTTCTTTCAGGCGTCTTGCGGCGAACTCGCAATAGCTCCGCCAGGGTTCGCTCTCTGCAAAGACGGCGCGCAGTGCTTTTTCATCAGATGAAGCGGCAAGGCCTTCTTCCAGCAGGATCTCATCCATGACGCCGCCTCCGAGAAAGACTTCGCCGGCTGTCTGCAGTTCGACTTCACGTCCGCCTGCGATATAGGCAAAATCAGTCGTGGAAGATCCGATGTCCACAACCAGTACCGGATGTGCCAGGATATCGTATCCGACCTGCAGATGCTTCGACTGACAAGCGCTGACCAGAGCGGCCCGGGACTCGGAGATGATCCGGACAGGGGGATATCCCAGGCGCTCGAAGATTGCGCGGTACCGCTCCCGGGCGATCCGGTCCCAGCCGGCGGGGCATCCGATATAAAAGCAGCAGTCTTCATTCTGGATCAGGTCTCCGTTCTGATACAGCTCGCCCAGTACGCCGGCGGCAAACCGGCGGATATCGGTTTCGCTTTCTTTATCAACGAGAAAACGGCTTTTAAACCGCAGCTTGCGTTCCACCGCATCCGGGTTGTAGCAGGCGTCCTCGCCGATGATCAGTTCCTGGTTTTTCAGACGCGCATAGGCCGTGATGAAGCTTTTGGCACTGCGTACGGACAGAACCTGCGGAAGGGCAGTCTTTTCTTTCTGCAGGACAGAGACGGCGCTTTCGGCATCTCCCAGGTCAAATCCAAAGAAGCGTTCCATCAGACCCCACCTCCTGTCAGTCCTTTTATGACCAGTGTGTTGTTACGGAGAATAGCCGGACGCAGGGTGCCCTGCATTCGGGACGGCATTTTATTGAAATACCGTGCTGTTTCTTCACTGTATTCCACGGCTTCCGCGCCGTTTTTATGCAGATAAAACCGGATATTGGAAATCAGGGCCCGGGTATCGGGCGTTTCGGGGCTGGCATAGGCATAGGCCAGAATATCGGACAGCAGCTGCAGTTCGTCATCCGGAAGAGACGCGTCGCGGCCGGAGTCTGCGGCAGGCAGTTCTGTTTCCCTGAGTTCTTCTATGCGTACATCCTCCAGCTGCTGGTCGACTGTGGTCAGCAGGCAGGTCAGGTTGCGGTAGATTTTATCCGGATCCGGATGGATCTCCAGGATCTGTTCCTTCCGGGGCGGAGTTCCTTTCTTTTTTCCGAAATGCAGACCGCTGATAAAGACAGAAACCAGACCGGCGGCCAGCAGGATCAGCCCGATCACGGAAAAGGAGGCGGGCGCCGTAACAAAACAGAAACCGGCGGCGGCAGAAAGACCGGCCCCGGCAGCCAGGGGAACCCAGCCTCCCTTTCCGGATTTCCCGGAAGAAAGCGTACGTTCATAAGACTGGATCTCTCCGGAGCTGTTCATCAGCGGGAGAGCGGAACGGGCTGTCGTCAGAAGCGCAGAGGCCGCCCGGCGCTGCGTGTCGGACGGAACCTGTTCATTATAGCGCAGCAGGACGCGGTTGATCGTATCTTCGCAGATAACGGCCGCTTCATCCGCGTCGGCTGCCGTGGACAGACGGGACTTCAGCCGTTCCTTATCGGTTTCTATCAGTTCGCGTGTATTCATGATCAGACCTCGCTGAATGATTTTGATACTACAAGACGATTACGCATTTTTCCGGTACTTTTGACGATGCAATCACAGTATACCAGAATCGGAGGAGAATCAGCAATGCTCTGCCGGCACAGGAGGAAGGTTGTTGCGCTTTTTCTTGCCGATTCGCGGCAGACAGAGTACAATACACTCATGGCAAAAAACGTTATAAGAAGAATAGTGATCCTGTTCTTGCTTTTTGTGGGCTGTGTGGCCGCCTTTTCTATACAGGA
>JAIKYQ010000121.1 GCA_024683035.1 Eubacterium sp. | reverse complement strand
TGTGCCGTCTTTTCTTTCGCGTTCCCAGTCACCAGGCCCGCGAGGCCTTCCCATACGATCAGACCTGTCAGAAACAGGATCCTGCCTCTTTTGACCATGATCGTCCGGCCGCTTTTTCCTTTCCGCGGCATTCTGTCCTGATGCCGTAAAGCCCGGATCAGGGCGGCACAGGATTCAAACCGGTCTCTGGGCGAAAAGGCCAGGCAGCGGTTGAGTATGTTTTCCATATCCTGGGATATTTCCGGAAAGACCTTCCGGAAGGGATGTGACTGATAGAACCAGGGATCTTTATCGGGCGGAATACCTGTCAGCAGTTCCGCACCGGTCATTCCCAGTGAATAAATATCCGAACGGATATCTGTCTGAGCGTTGCCGTACTGCTCCGGCGGCGCATAGCCTCTTGTGCCGAGTGCAACCGTGTCCAGTTCCTGATCTGTCTTGTATTCCCGGGCAATGCCCAGATCCAGCAGGACCAGGTTTCCATCACGCTTCCGGATCACATTGGCCGGTTTCATATCCCGATAGATCACGGGCGGATCCTGACTGTGCAGATACTGCAGAACGCCGGCCAGACAGATCAGCCATTCCCGGACCAGTTTTTCAGAGAACGGGCCGATCCGTTTCAGCAGCTCAGCCAGCGTATCTCCTTCCACATAATCCATGACCAGGATGACACTGTCCTGTTCTGTGAAAATATCCACGATACGGGGTAAAGCCGGATGCTCCAGTTTTTTCATAAGCTCCGCCTCCGCAAGGAGGGATGCTCTGCCGGATTCCCCATCAGGCGACATCCCATCCGAAGATTTCCGGATGGCTTTTACAGCCCAGTATTTGCCCAGATGCAGATCCTCTGCCAGATAGACAACCGACATGCCGCCCCGTCCCAGCTCTTTTTCAATCCGATACCGGCCGATCCTTTTCCCCGGCTGCAGCGGCTCCCACGGATCCGGACCTGTCCTGCCGCTTACCATGTTTTCTGACGCTCCTCTGCTTCTCTTACTCTGATAAGGCTTGTGCGGTATTCATCCCGGGCTCTCCGATACCAGTCTTCTGCTGCGGTCTTCAGTTCTTCCGCCTGTTCCTGCAGGGCATCGCCCGGGCTTTCTTCTTCCCGGCAGCCCGCATAGGTGCTCCCCGCCTCCCGGACGGTCAGCGGATGACCGCGTTCTTCCTGCCGATAGGAATGTGCCAGCCGCAAGAGCTGCTCTGCCAGTATCTGCATTTCACAGATACGATTCAGGGTCTGATGATACTGCAGCTGGATCTGTGCTCTCGTTTTCTGCATTCTCTGCCCTCCTTACCTGCTCCGGCATGCCATCTGCGGAACCATATCCGGCCCCGTTTTATCAAAAATAAAGACAGGGAAACAACGCATACCGTACCGCACATGGCATGTCCTGTGTCATTGGTTCGAATAATAAATTAAACTGAGATCACGCAGCGGAATTCCCGATCGGGGCTGCGTATGTGTACCGGACAGAACGCCCGGCCACGTTTGTAAGGGCAGTATAGCACCTCCTCTTTCACAACGCAAGACCCATTTGGGAAGAGAGCACGGTCCCCGTGCGGGAATATGAAACGGGGGATAAACAGTCTCCGGCTTATCGTGTATAATATAAAAAGTACCGATAACATTCCGATAACGGGGAGTTTTTCCATGATCCTGAATACGGGAAACCGTACAGACATACCGGCGTTTTATGCCGCCTGGTTCATGAACCGTGTGCGGGAAGGATCTGTCCTTTCCCGCAGCCCCTATGCGTCGGAGGTATTGTACCGCTACCGGATCGATCCGGACATCGTGGATATCATCTGTTTCTGCACCAAAAACCCTGCCCCGATGCTGCCGCATCTGGCAGAGCTGTCTGCTTTTGACCAGTTCTGGATGGTGACGATCACCCCGTACGGGAAAGAGATCGAACCGGGTGTGCCGGATAAAAAAGAAGTGCTGGATTCCTTCCGAAGGCTTTCCGCATCCGTGGGGAAGCAGCGTGTCTGCTGGCGGTATGACCCGGTGTTCTTATCCGATGTATACACGGCCGACAGGCATATCCGCCTGTTCGAGGAGATGGCTGCAGCTCTGGCCGGCTATACAGGCCGTGCCGTGATCAGTTTTATCGATCTGTATGAAAAAACAAAACAGAATTTTCCGGAAGCCAGGGAAGTATCTGTCTCTGACCAGAGAATGCTGGGAAAGGCGTTTGCAGAGATTGCCGCTGCCTATGGCATCAAACTGCATACCTGTCTGGAAGGGGAGAGTCTCTCCTGTTTCGGGATCGATACCTCCGGCTGCATGACACAGAAGGTTCTGGAAGAAGCGATCGGCGAAGAACTCGCGGTCCCTGCTTCTGCCATGTCGGCACGGCAGGGGTGCCGGTGCCTTCTGGGAAGTGATATCGGTGCCTACAATACCTGCCGGCATTTCTGCCGGTACTGCTACGCCAACTATGACCGGGACACCGTCCTGAAAAACAGCCGCCTGCACGATCCCGCTTCCCCGCTCCTGATCGGAAACGTCCGGCCGTCCGATGTGATCAGAGACGCGAAGCAGGAACGGTTCCGGACCGGGCAGCTGCGCCTTGCCTTTAAGTCATAAGGCGGCCGTCTCCCGGACCGCCGCACAAGAAATTGACCCCCTGTATCCGTTATAGTATGATGAGGACGGCGCCCAAACCATGTTTTCTGACAGAAGTAAATCCAAATGAGCATTCAGACTATAACACCTGAAGAACTGTATACAGCCCGTCCCGGCACCTGGCTGCTGCTGGATATCCGGACAGAAGAGGAATACAGGGACGGCCATATCCCCGGTGCCGTACATACCGGCAGGGAAGAACTGCTGCAGGCTGACACAGCCGGCATACAGATCCTCCTGCGGCAGGCTTTGTCAGCGGAGGAAAAATCTGCGTCTGCGGATCCGCCTGCGGTTTCTCCCGAAAGCGGTTCTTCTGTCTTTCCACCTGTTCTCGTATACTGCACGTACGGTGTGCTGAGTGAAGAAGCCGCCGTACATCTGGAAGAATGCGGCTTTTCGGCTGCGCAGCTCCAGGGCGGCTACGGAAAATGGCTGGCCGGGATGATCCGCCGGGAAGCGGAAGAAGAATCCCGGAAAGAAGAAGCGGAATCCAGCCTGCGGAAGCGTTTCAAAAAAGATATCACCGGCAACTTTGTCAAAGCTATCTCGCGGTATGAGCTGGTCCTTCCCGGAGACCATGTGGCGGTCTGTATTTCCGGCGGAAAAGACTCCATGCTGATGGCCAAATTATTCCAAGAGATCCGGCGGCGGAATAAGTTTCCTTTTGAAGTCACCTTCCTCTGTATGGATCCCGGCTACAGCGAAAGCACCCTGGATATGATCCACGCCAATGCGCGGCTGCTGGGCATCCCGCTCACGCTGTTCCGCTCCTCGATCTTCGATGCCGTCGATCATATCAGTCATTCGCCCTGCTATATCTGCGCCCGGATGCGCCGCGGCTATCTGTACAGCAAGGCCAGAGAGCTGGGCTGCAACAAGATCGCGCTGGGACATCATTATGACGATGTGATCGAAACGACGCTGATGAGCATCCTGTACAGCGGCCAGGTACAGACCATGATGCCGAAGCTGCACAGCACGAATTTTGCAGGAATGGAACTGATCCGTCCGATGTATCTGATCCGGGAAGAAGACATCAAAAAATGGCGGGACGCCAACGGACTTCAGTTCATCCGCTGTGCCTGCCATTTTACGGACACCTGTTCACTCGAAGGAAAAGGCGACTCAAATTCCAAGCGGCTGGAAGCCAAACATCTGATCGCCGAGCTGAAAAAAAACAATCCCAATATCGAAGGCAATCTGTTCCAGAGCATGCAGAATATCCATCTGGATGCCGTGCTGGGTTATAAACTGCATAATATCCGTCACAGCTTTCTGGACGACTATGACGAAAAGATCAGGAAAGATCTCCTGTGATCCGCGGCCTTCTCCACAGGACCGTTCCGGGTGCAGCTGCGCCCAGTCCGGCCATGCCATAGGAAAAATGTGTATCTTCTGCCGTCAGGACGGTCTGCCCGTCAACAGCAAGCGATAATGTCTCCCCTTTTGCCGCAGCCGTCAGTGTGTACGCTATGTTCCGTTCCCACGCAAACGGTGCGGCGGCCAACTCCGTGACGATCCCGTTTTCCCAGCGCAGAATGGCGGCTCTTCCCTTTCTGACAAATCCCAATGCATAATACCGCCGCGTCCCCTGCCCCCGGAGCAGGACCAGGGCACTTTCTCCTTCCTCCACCTCGGTCTGCACGGAAACAGCCGTATCCCGCATATAGTAATTGCCTGTAAAAGCCTGACAGCCACATGCCGTCTCTTCTTCCGGCATACATATTTTCAGGGTATCCCCGGCAAGAGTGCCCGTACAGTCACTGAACGTAAACGGAGTGATCTGCCCGAACTCTTCCTTCTGCACAGAAAAATCGATGGTGTAATCCATGGGTCCGCTGACCGTAATGGCATCGATATAGACAAAATCAAACGCCCACTCGTCTGCCGCCGGCTTCACGTCAAACTGCCATCCCAGTTCATGCACCTGATCCCCGTCCAGTTCCGGCACGGTGAAACAGAGCTCCACCCAGGTGTTTCCCGGCAGATGATCTGCAGCGCGCTGCCCCGCTTCTCCTGTATCCGTAAGAACCGCATCCTGCTGCATCCCTTCCGCCGCAGAATAAACACATACCGGGCTGCTTTCCGGTACCGCATCGGGCACATGCTGCAAGTCGAACTGTCTGTCCCAGGCAGGCAGTGTTTCGGCTTCTGTCATGGCCCCGGAAAAACGAACAGGGCTGAACGCAATCCTCTCTCCTGTCATCGCCCTGGTAAGGAAAGGCCGTACCGTAAGGTCCGCCGGAGCCGGAAAAACCGCCTTCATGCGGCAGGTTACGGTCTGCCCCGGATAGACCCGCGGCGAAAAGGCCGGATCGTAGCGGTCTTCCGTCAGGTCATCCGCCGTATAACAGCCGTTGAAAAACAGCTCTGCCGGCTTCGGCATCTTTCCGTCGATCATCAACTCCAGACAGCGATGTCCACTGCCGGGAGGATCCTCTATGTTCCGGATGCTGTGGCCGGATCGGTCGGAAAGACGCAGTCCGTGCGTAGATCCCGGCAGTTCAAAATCAAACCGCAGCTCTCCTTTGAGCGGCCAGGCCGCCTTCTTATTCTCTTCACTGCCGCTGCCGGCCCTGCCCTGCCCGGATCCCCGGCTGCCGGCCGCTTCTTTCTGGCACATGGCCAGATGGCCGGCGATCTCGCACAATTCATTCGCCAGCTCCGGCAGGTCCACCATATTCAGATAACCGGAACAGCCGGACACCAGCACCGTATCGTTTATGGGTTCCCGGTACCGTTCCGGAATCCCTTCCAGACCTCCCAGCACACCCAGGATCGTACCGACACTGCTGGCATTACAGTCGGTGTCAAACCCGCACATGACGGCTATTTCCACAGACCGGCCCAGATCACCCTGCCCGTACAGCAGCGCCGTCACACAGATCCCCGCGTTGGGGATGATATGCCAGCCGCCCGGGAATCGGTCATGCCCCCATTCTTTTACCACATAATCCCGGCAGGCACGGAAATCCTCCGGATGTGCGCCATGGAACTGCCGCACGGCACGCACAACCCGCGCGTAATCACAGTCTTCCGGAATAACCGCCAGACCGGCATCCAGGATTTCCTCCACCGTCTGCTTTGCGAAAGCCGCCGCGATGCAGGCCGCCATAAACCGGCCGCCGTATATCCCGTTTCCGTCATGGGAAACGCTGGCTGCCGCCGCCGCATACTCCGCCGCCTTACGGGGATTTCCCGGCCAGATCAGCCCCCAGGTATCCACAAAGATCTGCCCGCCGATCTGTTCTGAAGCCGTCTTCCCGTTTTGTTCCGCCGAACCGGAACGCGGCGGCTCCACGCCGCGCCGCAGATTCATGTAGGCGCGGTGCTCCGTGGAAACGTCCTCGCCTCCCCACCAGAACATGCCTTTGCCGAAGCGGGTGTAATTCAGCCAGGCTTCCCCTGCCATTTCCGGCGTAAGTTCATATGTCCTGCCGCAGCTTTCATCTTCCCCGGCACATTCGCCGGCATTCCCGGCCAGAAAGCGGTCCGTGAGTGCCCGCACAAGCAGGATCGGGCCGTTCACATCGTCATCCGGCGGATGGTTCTTATGCACACGCAGATAGCCGCGGATATCCCCGTAGTGATCCCGCAGCTGCTCATACGTCCAGTACGGACTTTCTACCGGTGCGCCCAGCCGCATACCGGCATCCATCCCGATCAGACCGGCATAGATTTTTTCCAGATACATTTCATTCCTCATAACAGGCTTCCAATATCTTCTGTACATCCCCGGCCGTCAGTTCCCGGTAACTCCAGCAGGAAAGATCCGTCAGCCTGACCAGCTGTGGAATGCTTTCTTTCGGAATGCCCAGTTCTGCAAGCGATGCCGCAGCTCCCAATTCTTCCCGGAAAAACTTCTTCAGGGCACAGATCCCTTCCCGGGCCGTTTCTTCTTCTGTCTTCCCTGCCGGGTCGACCTGCCACACCTGCACAGCCATCCGGGCCAGCCGGGACGCCGCTTCCCGGCAGATGTAGTCCAGATAGGCCGGATGCACAACCGCCAGTCCCGCTCCGTGCGCCACATCAAAAAGCGCCGACGTCGGATGCTGGATACAGTGTGCCGCCCAGTCCGTCTTTTTGCCGTTGTTCAGCATGCCGCAGAGGGCAAAGCTGCTCGTCCACATCAGATCGGCCCGGGCATCATAATCCTGCGGATCCTTCAGAGCCGTCCGTGCCGCACGGATCTCAGTCCGCATGGCAGCCTCTGCCAGTTCGTCCGTGAGACAGTCCGTATCCGGCGGCGAAACATACAGTTCCAGAATATGGGACATTGTATCCACGATCCCGTTGACCATCTGCTCTTTCGGCAGCGTATAAGTCAGCGTCGGATCCAGAATACTGAACTGCGGATACAGCAGCGGGTGGGCATAGCTGTTCTTTTCCCCCGTCACCGGATTTGTTATCACCGCATCCTTGTCCATCTCACTGCCTGTCGCCGGGATCGTAAGGATCGTGCCGAGTGGAATGGCTGCTTTTGGCTCTTCCCAGTTCACATAGAACTTCTGCCAGAAATCCTCCTCCTCGCAGGCTGCGATGGCCACTGCCTTGGCGCAGTCGATGACACTGCCGCCGCCTACAGCGAGGATCAGGTCAATCTTCTCTTCCCGGCAGAGGCTGGCTCCCTCATATACTTTTTCCATACGGGGGTTCGGCAGGATGCCGGAAAACTCCGTCACCTGTTTTCCTGCCTCTGTCAGTACAGCCATGACCTGGTCGTACAGGCCGGTGCGGCGGATACTGCCGCCGCCGTATGCCAGAAGGACCCGCGGTCCGTATACCGCCAATTCATCGGCCAGCGCTTCCAGCGCATTGCGTCCGAAATGTACGCGTACCGGATTGTAATACACAAAATCATTCATCCCGTTTTCCTCCCAGCAGA
>JAIKYQ010000109.1 GCA_024683035.1 Eubacterium sp. | reverse complement strand
GATACTCGGTCAGAAACTCGTACCGGCTGCCGGTATCGGCATATATAAGGATCAGCATCTGAGAGGATGCTGACGAACGCAGAAGGATCACGCCTTCATCGCGTCCGTCGCCCGTAAGATCGGCAAAATGCATGGTGGTGCGCAGCTCCCCGCCGAGAGGATAGGTCAGTTCCCATCCGTCTCCGAGGCGCTGTGTGACCTCATTCTGGAGCTCCTGATACTCGGGCTTGGGAACGGGAAGCTGAAACAGATCGTCCACCGTGGGGACGCATCCCGTCAGAAAAAGCGCCAGGAGCAGCACGCCGACCAGGATTCTTATCTTTTTCAAGGAAGACCTCCGAACAGTCCGGGAAATCCGTAAAGCGCATACAGTGAAAACAGGTTAACGAAAAAGGTACCCGTTTTCCAATATAATAGCACATTATCCTCTTTTTGTCCATCCCGTGATATCCGGAAGAGGAGCGTGAGGCAGATCGGACCGCGGAGAACACGGAATATTGCAGGTTGATTTTTCGCGGGAAACAGTATATAATATCCCATCTTTGACAGTGAGAAGAGAGCAAAATCCCGGAAAGCGCCTTGGGAAGGGCGTTTCCGGGATTTAAGCATATAGGAAGAAATGCCTAATGTTTGGAAGATTTGGTAGCTTTGAAGACTTTTTTCATGGAGGATAAAGAATTTATTCTGTAGTCAGTCCTAAAACCAAAAGCCTGGTGAAGCGCATCAGTCAGAGAATCTCTGGTATATGTGGGGATGTAACCCTCTCCTTCGATATTGTAGAGGTTCATACCGCGTAATGTCTGAGTGATCTGCGAAGCGGTAAATGCATCCCCGAGTTTTGATTCCAGAATACGGAAGAGAACCAGGGAAAGAAAACAGGTGATGAAATGAGCCAGAATGCGGTCGTCACGGGAAAGATAAACCGGACGGGCTTTGAATTCGGACTTCAGGAGTCGGAAGCTTTCCTCGATCTCCCAGCGCCGCCGATTGGTTTTCAGGATCAGGTCTACCGGGTCATCCAGATTGGTCGCCACACAGTAGAATCCGTCATACACAGCTTCATTTTTGATCTTGTCCTGATCCAGAGAGAATTCCCTGTGCTCCGCGATCTGTCCGTCTTCCGTAAAGTAGAACTGTCCGACAAAACGGTTCGGATCATTGGCGCGCTTTTTCCCTATGGCTCCGGTATCGATAGCCTTCTGCGCTCTTTGTATCTGACGCTCCCGTAGCTGCTGTAAGTATTCCATGTATTGGATCGAAAAGGTCACGATAAACCGCTGCTCCAGACCGTCTTCCAGAAACCATTCCTCTTTGTAGAAGACACGATCCCTGTAAGTGTCCGGATCTTTCAGAATGTCTTTTCTGTCGTAGATCCTGCTGTCGCCGCACAGCCGCCATCCGGTATCGGATAACGCCCATTCCTGCTGGTAGGCTTTCATCTTCTTAAGTGACTGGACAGTGATAAAGGAACGGTTCTGGATCGAGTTGAACTTGCGGTTGGCAGCAGAGGACAGTCCGGCATCGGTGCAGATCACAAAAGAACGGCTTCCAAAATCACGGAGGATCTTTTTCTCCAGCGGTTTGAGCGTGAGCTGTTCGTTGGTGTTCCCGGGATGAATGCAGAAAGCAAGAGGGATCCCGTCTCCATCCATAAACATCCCGAGCTCTACGATGGGATTGGGTCTGTGCTCTTTGGAAATACCATATTGACGGAGACCGTCTTCTTCTTCGATCTCAAAAAAGAAGTTCGTGCAGTCATAGTACAGAATATTTGTGTTTCGTCCCATGACCTCCAGACTGTTCCTGTACAGCTCAGCCTGGATGAAGTCATTCTCTTTGGCAAGTACTTCCAGAGCCCGATATATATGGTGCAGCTCAAAGGCGGGAGGCTCCAGAAGATGCGAGGCTTCTTTCATGGTGCTCAGTTTGGAACCGGGAAACAGAATACGACCGTATATCAGTCTGGACAGAACGGAGTTCAGGTCATAGTCGAATTCATATTTCTTTGAGATCTGTTTGCAGATCCGATCGAGTCCCATTTCATAGTACAGCGACTGAAGAAACAGATACCCGCCGTTGAAGCTCTTCTGGGCATTGGCTTCGATCGATTCGTTTTGTGCGAACTTGACGATGACCTCTCTTGTTTGCTGTTCTTCCTTCTCAGTCAATTCGGCGATACGCTGTTTTAAGTATGCCTTCACATCCGGAACCCGCTTGCTCAGTTCCGCTTCGGTTCCGAGTTTCTCGACGATTTTCGAAGTCTTCTTTCCGTTCTCATAAACAGTTCTGGCGGCATAGAAGGAAACAGCATTCTTGCTTTTCACAGTCTGGAGATACATAGAAGGCACCGTCCTACATCTTGGATAGATATATTATACCACATTAGGACACATTAGGCAAGTATCAATTTGAAAATTTGACAAAAAAAGTGAGGCGCCAAGCCTCTTTCAGCGTTTTTCTTCTCTCCTGACTGTCAAACTCCCGCAACTCTTATTTTACTCATAGCCGAAAAACTGTTGACAACAGGAAATCCATGGGGTATGATAATGGTGCAAATAACTGGACAGGAGGATGTTTTCATGCGTTATAAAGAAGAATTGAAAGCCCTGAAGGATCAGATCGCCGCCATTGAAGCAGAAATCGTGCCGGCGGACGAAAAACTCAATTCGTTTTATACCGAAGCAGGGTGCACCATCGCCGAAGCCGGCGGGCTGGAAGCCTGGCCGGACCTGAACGACATCTACAGAGACCTTGCCGGAAAGAAAGCAGAGCTCGTCGCCGGGAAGGCGGATGCCGAGGAAAAGATCGCCGCCCTCGATTCGATGAAGGACCGTATCTGCGCCAAATGCGATTTCATCAACGAAGAAGGCATGAAATTCTGCCAGCAGTGCGGGACACGTCTCGGAGAAGATGCGGTCGTGAAGTGCCCCTCCTGCGGCACGGTCAATTCCGACACCAACAAGTTCTGTTCCTTCTGCGGCACGCTTCTCGCCGCCGTCGAGGAAGCTCCGGCCGAAGAACCCGTCCCTGAAGAGGAACCCGCTCCCGTGGAAGAAGCTGTTCCCGCCGAGGAACCTGCTCCGGCTGAGGAGCCTGCTCCTGTCGAGGAACCCGCACCGGCCGAAGAGCCTGCTCCCGCTGAAGAGCC
>JAIKYQ010000098.1 GCA_024683035.1 Eubacterium sp. | reverse complement strand
CCGTCTGTGCGTATTGCGTGGAACGAGAGAGACCAGAGTATTTCCACCTGTGGGAGCTGACGCCGGAAGAGCAGCGCGCTGTGACGATCGCCAGTGCGAGCCTGGACGACCTGCTTCCGCCGGTTGCCTTCCGGAGCTGCCGCTATCTGGACGGCGGAAAGATCCCGGTGATATGTTCGCCGCAGGCGGCAGCGGCCGATAAGATCCCGCTGCAGGCGCTGACAGAAGAATTGACAGCATCTGCTTTTGACCTGCTGCTCATCAGCTACCTGAAGCCCGAAGACAGCCTGGATCTCACGGGCATACAGATCCCCGTGCTGGAGAGCCGGCCTTCCGAACCCCTGGAAGACGAACCAGGCACCGGGACACGGGATTACTCCCCGGAGCGGCTGGAGAAAAACGAACGGATGGGGTATGAAGAAACAAGATACCTGCTGCAGAACACGCAGCTTCCGGGAATGAATTGAAAACACAACTATAAAACCGGTGCCTTCCGGCTCAGAACAGAGAGCAGGGGGCACCGGTTTCTATGCGCAGAGAAGATCACAATGGCCAGATTATTTTGACCAGAAGCTCTTCAGAAGGATACTGATCCGCTTGTACAGCAGCATGGTCAGCACCGACAGGATGGCACCTTTGACCAGGTTGAACGGTGTCACCAGCATCAGGCAGAACCGGAACAGGCTGTTGACAGAGGCATGGATCGCCGCACCCATTTCCACAAAGGCTTCCACCGGCATGCCGAAGGCTTTGCCGTAAGCCGGCAGCAGGAGGAAGGCATTGACGGCGGCGCCCGCAAAGGACATCACAAGGGTGCCGCAGATCAGGCCGATGACGGCACCTTTTTTCGTTTTGATCTTCCGATAGATCAGGCTGGCCGGGATCACCATGCCGCAGCCGATCAGGAAGTTGCCGAGTTCGCCGACAAAAGCGGTATGGGTTCCCTTGATCAGCAGATGCAGCAGGATCTTCAGAAGTTCAATGATGACGCCGGCTACCGGACCCAGGGCAAAACCGCCGATCAGTACGGGCAGTTCGCTGAAGTCCAGCTCATAGAAGCTCGGTGCCAGGAAGGGCAGCGGGAATTCAAAGAGCATCAGAACCGAAGCGATCGCGCCCAACATGGCGATCTGGATCATTTTGTGTGTGTTGACACGGGAGTTCTGTTTGGCTGATACCGGTACCGGATTGTTTGCAGATTGCATGATAAAGCCTCCTTACTAAATGATGAAAAAAATGTGATAACTGCAGGAGACCTTGATCCTTTTTCTGAAGACCGCCGTTCTTTCCGAACAGGGCCTGTTTCATGAAAAAACCCGGAATCCATACAGATCCGGGCAAAAGCATGCAAAGAAAATGCAATTGTATCTTCTTCCATCCAGACTGTAACTGTTGGTACCGGAGTTTCACCGGTTCGATCGCCGAAGCGACTCGCGGACTGTACCGCCAGTGGGGACTTGCACCCCGCCCTGAAGATCTCCTGTTCAATTTACGGCTCAAGTATACGCCGCTCATAAGCATAGTGCAAGTCCTTTTTTAGATTGCCGGGAACCATGACTTGATCACAAACGATCCGATCACGGTTTTTGACACCCTGTCAGGAGAGCGTAAACGATCCGATTGCGGTTGAACTGCCCTGTTAACTTTGACGCTTTAATGCGTTGACTTTGCCGCTTTAACCTAGTATACTGAAAAATGGTTTTTGAGCAATTCCAAAAACAAATATTACTTATTAAGTAACAAGGAGGGACTTATGAAATCATTTAAGAAATGGATGGCCATCGGCCTTACAGCCGCTATGGTCACCGCAATGTCCAGTGCTGCCGTGATGGCGGACGGCGGAGACATCTATGTCATGTTCCAGTCCAACGTCATGTCTTTGGATACCAACCTGGCAACAGATGGTGATTCCTTCGAGATCATCGCAGACTGCATCGACGGTCTGACACAGATGGACGCGGACGGCGCAGCCATTCCGGCTATCGCCGAGTCCTGGGATGTTTCCGATGACGGATGCACCT
>JAIKYQ010000087.1 GCA_024683035.1 Eubacterium sp. | reverse complement strand
CAGGAGGAAGGTTGTTGCGCTTTTTCTTGCCGATTCGCGGCAGACAGAGTACAATACACTCATGGCAAAAAACGTTATAAGAAGAATAGTGATCCTGTTCTTGCTTTTTGTGGGCTGTGTGGCCGCCTTTTCTATACAGGAGAATAAACAGGGGAGAACTCATGCGGCGTCATTTACGGGGCCGCTGCTTCCGGTGGTCTGTGTGCAGGTAGAAGGCATGAAGGTCAATCCGATGACCGCCTACCGGCAGGAAATGAAGGAGTCCATGGAACGGGAATGCCTGACGCCGCTTTCCGTGGACAGAAGCGTGACGCTCCTGATCGATACAAATGGCAATGCCGTGCACGATATCAGCTATCAGGTTACCTCGCTGGAAGATGAAGAGATCCTGGAAAACGGTGAGCTGACAGAGTATACGGAAGAAAACGGGACGCTGAAGGTCCCCTTTGCTCTGACAACTTCCGAGATCCGCAACGGACAGGAATACATGATGCGCGTCACCCTGCATGTGGGAGACGGAAGTACGCTGTATTATTATTCCCGGCTCGTGCAGTACGGTGCCGGTAATATCCGGGAATATCTCGCCTTTACCAATGAGTTTATCCAGGATGCGACCAATAAGGTGACGGCATCGGACCTGGGAGTCTATATGGAGCCGGATCTGGCCGAGGCAAACTGGTCGCTGGCCCATATTACGATCACATCCAGCACGGATCTGCTTTCCTGGGGAGGCCTGAATCCCGAGATCATTAAAACGACCCCGCCGACGATCATGGAGATCAATGACATCAATGCCGATATCCGGCAGAAATATGTCATCCGGGCGCGCGACGAGAATCTGAATGAAGAATACTATACCGTTGAAGAGTATTTCCGGGTCACCGAATACAACGGGGCGCTGATCGTGCGGAATTATCAGCGGGACTGCGGGCAGATTTTCGACGGCACCCTGCCGGTGATCGGAGAGTCGGCACTCAATCTGGGTATCCAGCTGCGTGACGTAAACTTTGTGCAGAACCAGGGATCTACCCGGGCTGCCTTTGTGGCCAACGGGGATATATGGACCTATGATGCCATGGCGGATAAGCTGACATCGATTTTTTCGTTCCGCGGAAAGACGCTGGAAGGAGAAAAAGAAGTTCCGGATCTGGAGCAGCGGACGGAGTTTGTCCGGCACGGGATTTACCTCAAAGGGATCAATGATAACGGCGATGTAACCTTTGTCGTGTATGGCTATATGCCGACCGGTGCGCACGAGGGACTGAACGGTGTGTCGGTCTATCAGTATTCGGGAGAAAAGAACCGGACGGATGAAGTGTTCTTCCTGCCGCTGAATATGAGCACAAATCTGCTGGAGAGGTATGTTTCCCGGCTGTCCTATGTCGGGACGGCGAATGTGATGTATCTGCATCTCGGAAAGCAGCTTTGCCGGATCGACCTGGCGGACGGGAGTTATACCGTTGTGCAGGATGGGATCGAAGAGAAAGCATTGTATGTTTCGGGATCGCAGAAGCAGGTAGCCTGGGTTGACAGCGAAGACGGCACGCTGGGCAGTACGTTGACGGTCATGAATCTGGAAACGGAAGTCAGACGGGAAATCGAAGCGCCGGAGGGACAGCGGATCACGGGATGCGGCTTTATAGGGGAAGATATTGCGTATGGTCTGACCAGGGAGGAGAATATCTACCAGCAGGAAGACGGTTCGATCCTGCAGGGCATGTATCTGATCCGGATCGAGGGAGAAGACGGCTCCGTGAGAAAGGAATATGCCCGGGACGGTGTCTATGTAACGGCGGTCACGCCGGATGAAAACAGCATCCAGCTGAGTCTGGCCACGCAGTCGGATAAAGGGCTAGGGGCCTCCGGCACAGACCAGATCCGGAATAATGAACTGAAGGAAGAACGTATTCAGGCGGTGCCGATCAGTAATACCCGGACCGAAGAACAGATGTGGCTGACGTTCTCGGATATTCTGCTGCGGACGGATCCGGATGTTTCGACAGCCTCGCTCGGAAGTGTGCGGGAAGGGGTGGAAACCATCCTGGAACTGCCTGAAACGGATGAACAGCAATATTATATTTACAGCTACGGCAAACTGCAGGATATAGAAAGCACGCGGAATGTGGCTATTCAGAAGGCGTATGAAGTTTCCGGGACTGTACTGGATGACAGGCAGCGCTGTATCTGGCAGCGTTATAACTGGCCCACCGTCTACCGGATCGACTTGAACAGCCTGACACCGGAACTGCTGGCAGCCGGTTCTTCCGGAAGTCTGCAGGCCTTTGAGGCGGCATTGCCTGCAGATAAAAAACTGTTTGATATGACCGGGGTGGTTACGACCGGCCTGTTCTATCCAATCTCCCGCGGCTGTCCGGTATTTGTACAGCTGATCGACGGAACCAGTTATCTGCTCATCGGCTATACAGAAAGCGATATCCTTTACTGGGATGCCGCTAACGGAACTACGGCGGAAATGGAACGGAAGAAAGCAGATGCCATTTTCCGGCGAGGCAAATACCGCTTCTATACCTGGGAAAACAGGGAGAAAGAAGAGTCGGAAGCGGAAACGGCACCGGATGAGACCGTGGCCGAAGAAGCACCTGCAGAACCCACACCGGGAGAGGCGCCTGTTGAAAGTGTGCCGGAAGAGACGCCCGCGGAAACTGTGCCGGAAGAAGCGCCTGCGCAAACCGCACCGGGAGAAGGCGCGGCAGAGGAAGCACCTGCCGCAGAAGTGCCTGCCCAAGAGACAGGGGAAGAGGAAAGCCCGGCGGCACTGCAGCCGGAAAGCGTAGCGGCTGAATAGGCCGGCGTGCTGCAAAACGAGGTCTAACCGGTTTCCGGCGCATGGATCAGAATACAGATGACATAATGATGACAGCATTCATACAGACAGGAGAAACAGCATATGGAAGCATGTGTAACCGTAAGAGAAATCTACGCAGATCCGGAAAAATGGATCGGACAGAACATCCGCGTGGGCGGCTGGGTCCGCAGTATCCGCGATTCGAAAACGTTCGGATTTCTGGTGCTGCATGACGGCACATATTTTGAAACCCTGCAGATTGTGTACAGTGATACACTGCCGAATTTTGCCGCTGTCTCGGCAACCGGCGTAGGTGCAGCCGTGTTGGTGGAGGGGACCCTGGTCGCCACGCCGCAGGCTAAACAGCCATTTGAAATCCAGGCATCCGCTGTGACACTGGAAGGGGCATCGCTGCCCTCTTATCCGCTGCAGAAAAAACGGCATTCAGCCGAATACCTGCGGACGATCCCGCATCTGCGTCCGCGGACCAATCTGGCGCAGGCGGTATTCCGGATCCGGTCTTTGACGGCGTATGCGATCCACCGTTTTTTCCAGGAACAGGGATTTGTCTATGTCCATACACCGCTGATCACGGCGAGCGATGCGGAGGGGGCCGGCGAAATGTTCCGTGTCACCACGCTGGACCTGAAGGAAGTGCCGCTGACACCGGACGGTGAAGTGGATTATGCAGAGGATTTCTTCAAAAAAGAAACCTCGCTTACCGTCAGCGGCCAGTTAAACGCAGAAGCGTATGCACAGGCATTCCGGAAAGTCTATACGTTCGGCCCGACGTTCCGTGCGGAGAATTCCAATACGACCCGTCATGCGGCGGAGTTCTGGATGATTGAGCCGGAAGTGGCGTTTGCAGATCTGGAAGATAATATGGATCTGGCTGAAGCCATGCTGAAAGCCGTCATCGCCGAAGTCCTGGAAAAAGCACCGGCAGAAATGCAGTTCCTGAACCAGTTTGTAGACAAGGGACTCCTGGAGAGGCTGGAGCATGTGGCCGGTTCGGAATTCGGACGGATCACCTATACAGAAGCTATCAAACTTCTGGAAGAACATGCAGATGCGTTCCAGTATCCGGTTTTCTGGGGCTGTGACCTGCAGACGGAACATGAACGGTATCTGACGGAACAGATTTTTAAGAAACCGGTATTTGTCACCGACTATCCGAAGGAGATCAAAGCCTTCTATATGAAGCAGAATCCGGACGGAAAAACAGTGGCGGCGATGGACTGCCTGGTGCCGGGCATTGGGGAGATCATCGGCGGCAGTCAGAGGGAAGAAGACCTGGATAAGCTGGCGGCCCGTATGCAGGAACTGGGTATGGATATGGAAGGCTATGAGCCGTATCTGGATCTGCGCCGTTTCGGCACGACCCGTCATGCGGGATTCGGGCTGGGATTCGAACGCTGTGTTATGTATCTGACTGGTGTATCCAATATCCGCGACGTCATCCCCTTCCCGCGTACGGCAGGTCACTGTGAGGGATAGATCATACAGAGAACGCCCCGGAAATACTGTACAGAAAAAACAGGCCGATTGCTTTGATGCAATCGGCCTGAGCTGTGTTCTTACTGCTCCTTGAACTCGTCTTTGGAAGCACCGCAGACCGGGCATACCCAGTCATCCGGAAGATCGGCAAAAGCCGTGCCGGGTTCTACACCGTTGTCGGGATCGCCGACAGCCGGATCATACACATAGCCGCAGGGTTCACATTCATACATGACAGTTCTCCATCCTTTCTTTGAGCATGACGGCGGAGTACCTGTTCGCCTCTTTGCAGAGCGGCAGCGTACCGGTGCCGTTTTCCTGTGTATGATGATTATAGTATAGTGAAGTGCCGCACGCAAGTTAAAAGTCGGTTTCACGAAAACAGGATTCCGGTTTTATCCCATCGTTACACGGACATGATATTCTTTGCAATGCTCGTCCGCCGGGATCAGCGTGCCTTCTGTCACATTCCCGTTTACAGTCATGCTTTTCACACCGTGTTCTACACCGGCTGCATTGTCGATATCGATATGATAGACAGCGCCGCGGTACGTGCGGTCTACGTGATAGGAGGACAGCGAACCGGGGATGCAGGGATCGATCTGCAGGCCGTCCAGAGTGGGTTTGATGCCCAGTATGTACTGGCTGATGCAGGTGAAGGTCCAGGCTGCCGTGCCGGTAAGCCAGCTGTTTTTCCCCTCTCCGGGACGGGCGGCGTCCATACCGGCCACCATCTGGCAGTAGACGTACGGCTCCGTCCGGCGGATGTCTTCTTTGTCTTCCAGATAGACCGGGCAGGTCTTTCTGAACACCTCGAAGGCCCGGTTTCCGTGGCCGAGCACTGTTTCGGCACAGGCGATCCAGGGATTGTTGTGGCAGAAAATGCCTGCATTTTCCTTATAGCCCGGCGGATAGGATGTGATCTCTCCCAGTTCGGGATGATAAGTCGTATAGGCCGGCTGCAGCAGGATGATGCCGTATTCGGAATCCAGATACTGTTCCACACTCTGCAGGGCGGCAGCGGCTTCGCCGGACTCTTTTCCCACGCCGGCCATCACGCACATACCCTGCGGTTCGATGAATATTTTTCCTTCTTCACAGACATGGCTGCCGACCGGATGGGAGAAAGCATCATAAGCGCGGACAAACCAGGCGCCGTCCCAGCCGGCATCCAGAAGGACGGCTTCCATGGACCGGACTTCGCTGCGCACTTCGCCGGCTTCCGTCCGCAGGGCGGCGGCTTCCGGGCAGGATCCGCCTGTCCGGGCTTCTTTTTGAGAGGCCAGATGTTCACAGAGCTCCGCGTATTCCAGACCGTACTTCACAAACATGCCGCCGATGAAGACACTTTCCGCTACGGGTCCTTCGCTGGGACCGGTCGTCTGGAAACTCTCGCCGGGTTCGGTTGAAAAACAGTTCAGATTCAGACAGTCGTTCCAGTCGGCGCGTCCGATCAGAGGCAGACCGTGAGGACCTTTATGCGAAGCGGTGTAGCGGAAGCTCCGCCGCAGGTGCTCCATCAGAGGGGCACGGCAGGCTTCGTCGTTATCAAACGTACAGAGCTCATCCAGGATCCCGTAGTCTCCGGATTCGCGGATATAGGCGGAAGTACCGGCGATGAGCCAGAGGGGGTCATCGTTGAAGCCGCTTCCCACGTCCAGGTTGCCCCGTTTTGTAAGAGGCTGATACTGATGATAGGTACTGCCGTCTTCAAATTGCGTATTGGCGATATCCAGGATACGCTCTCTGGCGCGTTCCGGGATCAGGTGTACAAAGCCCAGGAGATCCTGACAGGAGTCACGGAAACCCATACCGCGGCCGAGTCCGCTTTCATAATAGCTGGCGCTGCGGCTCATGTTGAACGTAACCATGCACTGATACGGGTTCCAGATATTGACCAGACGATCCAGCTTGTCATCGGGGCTGGAGATCCGGAGCCGGGAAAGGAGGGAAGCCCAGTATATCTCCAGATCATCCAGCGCGGCATCGACCTGTTGGTCGGTCTGATAGTTGGCAAGAAGAGCATCGGCCGGGGTCTTGTTGATGACGCCGGGTGCTTCGAATTTCTGATCGGCAGGGTTCTCACAGTAGCCGAGAACAAAGATGGCGGACACGGATTCGCCCGGCGCCAGCGTAAAGGTCAGGTGATGGCTGCCTACGGGCGCCCAGCCGTGTGCCACGCTGCCGCTGCATTCTCCTTTCCGTACGGCGGCAGGAGCAGCAGCGCTGTTATACAGACCGACGAACGCATCGCGGTCGGTGTCAAATCCGGCGATGTCCCGGTTGACGGCGAAAACAGCGTAATGATTCCGGCGTTCCCGGTATTCTGTTTTATGGTAAATGCGATTTCCGATCACTTCCACTTCGCCGATCGAGAAATTACGCTGGAAATTAGACATGTCATCCATGGCATTCCAGAGACAGAATTCTACATAGCTGAACAGTTCCAGCTTCTTTTCGGTCTGTCCTTCATTGGTCAGTGTCACCCGTGTCACTTCACAGGGATCCTGGACCGGTACAAACACTTCCTGTCTGGCAGCCACTCCGTTCTTTGAGGAAGAAAAGACCGTATAGCCAAGACCATGGCGGCAGGTATAGGAATCCAGCGGTGTCTGCGTGGGCTGCCAGCCCGGGTTCCAGATGGTTTCTCCGTCTTTAATATAGTAATAATGGCCGCCGCAGTCTGCCGGACTGTTGTTATAGCGATAGCGGGTCAGACGCAGCAGCTTGGCATCTTTATAGAAGCAATATCCGCCGGCTGTATTGGAAATCAGGCGGAAGAATTCGTTTGTTCCCAGATAATTGATCCAGGGGAGCGGTGTTTTCGGGTTCGTGATTACATATTCCCGGTTGTGATCGTCAAAATAACCGTATTTACCCATCTTTGTCATCCTTTCGAACGAATACGTTTTCGAAGCGGGGCATAAACAACCTGTCCCTGATTTGTATCAGTATAAGGCGGCGGAGAATATTTTGTAAATACCCAACCGGTATTTTGCTGAAAAATGTGCAAACTGCACAAAAATAGGGGGACGAAATTATGAAAGCTTCCGAGTTGTATTTTCGTTTTGCCGGTTGTACAATGAGTTTACGAAAACGTATTCGGAAACAATTCGTAACAGAAAGAATACGAAAACGGGATGCTCCGCCGGCGGCAGAGGGTTCCGGGAAAGGCAAAGCACCGTATGAAGAACGCAGCCGGGACAGTTACAATCCGTGATATTTCCAGAAAATGCGGCGTCTCGGTATCCACCGTCAGCAAAGCCCTGAATCATTATGAAGATATCAGCCCTGAAAAGGCAGAAATGATCCGGGAGACGGCTAAAAACATGCATTACGTTCCCAATACGGCTGCCCGATCCTTGAAAACAAATGTATCACACAGCATCGGCGTGCTTTTCATTGACGAGACAGGATCCGGACTGACGCATGAATATTTTGCAGCCATCCTGGATGCCGTTCGTGATGAAGCGGAAAAGCAGGGATACGATATCGCATTTATAGGAAGAAACCTGGGCGGAAAGCCCATGTCGTATCTGGAACACTGCCGCTACCGTAAATGTGACGGCGTCGTCATCGCAAACGTGGATTTTGAAAGCGAAGCGGTGATCGAGCTGGTGCGCAGTGAGGTCCCGGTTGTCACGATCGACTATGCTTATGACAGCATCAGCTGTGTCATGTCGGACAACATGAACGGCGGCTACACACTGGCCTCGTACCTGACAGACAAAGGGCACCGGAAGATCGCATTTATTTACGGAGAAAAAACTTCCGTTACCAATAAGCGGCTGGTCGGCTTCCACCGCGCCATGAAGGAAAGAGGAATCATCATTCCGGAAGAGTATCTTGTACAGGGCCGCTATCATGATCCGCAGAAAAGCCGTGAAGCAACCCGGCAGCTGATGGAACTGCCGGATCCGCCCACCGCGATCCTGTATCCCGATGATTATTCTTATCTGGGAGGGATGATCGAGCTGGAAAAAATGGGGCTCTCCATTCCGAAGGATGTCAGCGTGGCGGCGTATGATGGTATCCCGATGAGTCAGGTGCTCCGGCCGAAGCTGACCACCTACCGCCAGAATGCAGAAGGGATCGGACGCTGTTCGGCAACCAAGCTGATCGAAACCATCGAACATCGCTCGACCTGCGTGCCGGAAGAAATATCCGTGACGGGCGGTCTGGTCGAAGGGGCCAGCACCGCAGAACGATAACAGGATTGCTCAATGGCTGAACGCCATAGGAACAATAGAAAAAAGTAAGTATGTAAAGGGACTGTAAAGTCACAGGAAAGGAGAAAAATACTATGAAGAAAAAACTGGTTAGCATCGCACTTGCTGCTCTGATGGTCACCTCTCTGGCGGTGCCGGTAGCCGCAGCAGAAGACGAAGGAAAAGTCTTCAACATCTATGCCTGGAACGAAGAGTTCAAGGGCTTCTTTGAGAAGTACTATGAAGTTCCCGAAGGCGTTACGGTGAACTGGATCATCACACCGAGTGACAACGGTGCCTATCAGCAGAAACTTGACGAGGCCCTCCTGGCACAGGCAGATGCAGCCGACGATGATAAGGTCGATCTGTTCCTGGCAGAAGCCGACTACATTCAGAAATATGTCGACAGTGATCTGACAGCTGATATTTCCGAGATCGGCGTAACAGATTTCAGCAATACCTATGGATATACCGTACAGGCTGCTTCCAACGCTGACGGCGTGGTCAAGGGTGTTTCCTTCCAGTGCTGCCCGTCCGCATTGATCTATCGCCGCTCCATCGCACAGGATGTTCTGGGCGTTTCCGAGCCGGAAGAAGTCCAGCCGCTTCTGGACAGCTGGGATAAGTTCAACGCTGTAGCCGCTGATGCAAAGGCAAAAGGCTACTACATGACAGCTTCCTTCGCCGAGACCTATCGTGCTTTCTCCAACAACGCCGAGATCCCGTGGGTAGATGAGAACAACGTCCTGCAGTTCGATCCGCAGATCGAAGCCTGGATGGATCAGACAGATGAATTCGTAAAGAACGAGTATACACTGACAGCCGGTATCTGGGATGATGAGAAGAACGTTCAGATGTTTGAAGACGGCAAGACAATGTGCTTCTTCGGCCCGGCATGGTACTTCAACTTCTGCATGGGCAATGCACAGGATCCGGAAAAAGGCTGCATGGGCGACTGGGCGATCTGCGAAGGACCGGCAGCTCATTTCTGGGGCGGCACATGGCTCATTGCTCCGACAGGATCTGACAACCCGACCATGCTGGCTGATATCATGAATACCTTCATCAATGACGAAGAAGTCTGCTCCAAGCTGGTATCTGACGAAGCGCAGTTCTCCAACAACCAGGCTGTCAACGCGAAGTTTGCGGAAGATCCGGACTACGGCAGCGAATTCCTCGGCGGCCAGAACGATGTAGCTCTGTTCGCAAGCATGACAGACAATATCAAATGGGAAAACCACACCATCTATGATCAGCTGCTGAACGAAGGTCTGCAGAACAACCTGCAGGAGTACTACAAAGGCCAGGTCGACAAAGACACAGCCCTTGACAACTTCTACAAATATGTAAACGAGACCTATCCGGCGATCGAGACTCCGTAATCGGAACCCATTGAACGGATACATGGGATAATCCATGACAGGGGGCGGGACAGGCTTCTGCCTGACCCGCCCCCTATTATGCGCGATAGGGCCGGAGAGCAAGCGCCGTGCTTGCACAGGCGCATATTCGACGGCCAACGTACATCGAGGCGGCAAATGACAATCATCACCCGGACTCTTTCACCGGGCACCCGGACAGGAGGAATCCTTTCATGAGCGGAAAAGACCAGAAATCCCGGAAAAAAGGGGTCAGTTATGCCAAATACGGCTACCTCTTTATCCTGCCCTTTTTTATCGTTTATATCATTTTTACCTTATCTCCGCAGATCCTTACTTTCTATAACAGTCTGTTCGAAAACTACCGTGACGGACTGTCACAGATCGGCCCCAATTTCGTCGGCCTGAAGAATTTTGCGACGCTGTTCAGTCCGGACAGTTCCGGTACGATCGGCATGCTGAAGTACTTCGGCAACACAATGATCCTTTGGATCATGGGCGCTGTACCGCAGATCGTGGTCGCTCTGCTGCTGGCTGTGTTTTTTACAAGCTACCGCCTGAATATCAAAGGACAGCAGTTTTTCAAAACCGTAATCTACATGCCGAACCTGATCATGGCTTCTGCATTTTCCATGCTGTTTTTCGTCCTGTTCTCGCCAGTAGGACCTGTGAATCAGCTGTTGATATCATCCGGATGGGTCACCAAATCCATTGACTTCCTGAATATTAAGATCAGCGTGCGGCTGCTGATTTCCCTGATGAACTTCCTGATGTGGTTCGGAAATACCACCATCCTCCTGATGGCCGGCATCCAGGGCATTGACCAGAGCATGTTTGAAGCGGCTGAGCTGGACGGAGCCGGTTCCTGGCAGGTCTTCCGCAAAGTCACACTGCCTCTGCTTTCGCCTATCATGGTCTACACGGTCATCACCGCACTGATCGGCGGTCTGCAGATGTTCGATGTGCCGCAGATCCTGACAAAAGGAAAGGGAATGCCGGAAAGGACCAGCATGACGATGGTCATGTACCTGAACAATTATCTGACGACCAGCAAGAACTACGGTATGGCCGGCGCGATCAGCGTGGTTCTGTTCATCATCTCGGCAGCACTGAGCCTGCTTGTCTACAGGACGCTGTCGAAGCAGTATAAGAACTAGGAGGATGCGGATATGAATACAAGAGACAGTGAAAAAGGCCGTATGCAGCTGAGACTGATCCGCATCGTTGTGTATGCGATCCTGATCTTCCTGGCGATCTTGTGCCTGTTTTCGTTCTACATGCTGATCATCAACGCAACACGTTCCAATGCGCAGCTCCAGGGCGGATTTGCACTGCTGCCGCGGGGCAACTTCCTGATCAATTTCAAGAATGCCTGGACGGATGCATCCATCAATATCCCGCGGGGCATGCTGAACAGCTTTATCATTGCGGCGCTGACAGCCGTACTGACAACGTATTTCTCCGCACTGACAGCGTATGGCATCCATGTGTACAACTTCAAGCTGAAAAATGCGGCTTTCCTGTTCATCATGGCGGTCATGATGATTCCGTCGCAGGTTTCCGCGGTCGGCTTCATCCAGATGATGTACAAATTCCATCTGACCAACAACTATCTGCCGCTCATCCTTCCGGGCATTGCGGCGCCGATCGTTTTCTTCTATATGAAGCAGTACCTGGAGAGCGTGCTGCCCATGGAAATGGTCGAGGCAGCCCGCATGGACGGTTCCGGAGAATTCCGCACCTTCAACCGGATCGTCCTGCCGATCATGAAACCGGCCATAGCCGTGCAGATGATCTTCTCGTTCGTGCAGTCCTGGAATAACTACTTCATTCCGGCTTTGCTGCTCGATAAGGCAGAAATGAAAACGGTCCCGATCATGATCGCCCAGCTGCGGAGTGCAGACTATTCCAAATTTGATATGGGGAAGGTTTATATGTTTATCCTGCTGGCGATCCTGCCGGTCCTGATCGTATATATCATTCTTTCGAAGTCCATTATCAAAGGTGTGACGGCCGGTTCCGTCAAGGGATAAGGAACAGAAGAAACGGACGGATGCTTGATCATAACGTCAAAAATACGGAACGACACGTAGTCAATTTTCAATAACGGGTGTGAGGAGATAGAAAAATGGCAACAGTAGAATTAAAAGATATCGTAAAGATTTATCCGTTTGCCGGCGACAGCAAAAAGGAGAAGAAGAGAAATAAAAAGAAAGAAGTAACCGGACATAAAACGACGCACCTGCAGGTAACCGATAAAGGTGTGATCGCGGTGCAGGCGTTCAATCTGGATATTGCCGATAAGGAATTTATCGTGCTGGTCGGGCCTTCCGGATGCGGAAAATCGACGACGCTGCGTATGGTTGCCGGTCTGGAAGAGATCTCAGAAGGGGAACTGTACATCGACGGGAACCTGATGAATGATGTGGCGCCCAAGGACCGGGATATTGCCATGGTCTTCCAGAGTTACGCGCTGTATCCGCATATGACGGTGAAAGAAAATCTGGCGTTCCCGCTGAAACTGAAAAAAATGCCGCAGGATGAGATTGACAGGAAGGTTAATGAGGCTGCGGAAATCCTGGGAATAACGGAGTATCTGGACCGGAAACCGAAAGCCCTTTCCGGCGGCCAGCGGCAGCGTGTGGCGATCGGCCGGGCGATCGTACGTGAGCCGAAGGTACTGCTGATGGACGAACCGCTTTCCAACCTGGATGCCAAGCTGCGCAACCAGATGCGTGCCGAGATCATCAAACTGCGCAAGCGCATCAATACAACGTTTATCTATGTTACGCATGACCAGACAGAGGCCATGACACTGGGCGACCGCATCGTGATCATGAAGGACGGCTATATCCAGCAGATCGGTACGCCGCAGGAGGTCTTCAACCATCCGCGCAACCTCTTTGTGGCCGGTTTCATCGGCAGCCCGCAGATGAACTTCTTTGATGCAAGGCTGGTCTGCGAGAATAAGGTGTACAGCGTGGAACTGGGCGGAGTGAGAGTGCCTGTTTCCGCAGAAAAAAATGCCCGTCTGCTGGAGAAGAATGTACCGGAACAGAATATCACGCTGGGCGTGCGTCCGGAACATACCGTCATTGCAGACCAGGGTGTAAAGGCACAGGTCGACGTCAGCGAGATGATGGGCTCTTCCGTGCACCTGCATGTTTCTGCAGAGGGCAAGGATGTGATCATCATTGTGCCTACGGTGACTATGACGAAAGAGTATGGCCTGGGAGACGACATACACTTCACCTTTGACGGGAATGTAGTGCATCTGTTCTCCAAAGAAGACGAACACAATCTGGAGTTTTGATTTGGCAGGCAGCTGAGTATACAGGGCGCATGCACCGAGTCTTACGGAGCATCCATAGGCAGCATCGAGGTGATGCTGTGGACAGGATCTGTTAAGATGGTGTATGCGTCCTGTGGCTTTGCGATCTGTGTTTTTTGAGGAAAAGGAGAGGAATATGAAGCAGACAGAGATGAGGAGCTGCAGCATCCGTGACGGGCAGAGCGGACTTTCTGCCGTATTTGTGAACTGGGGCGCGACGCTGACGGCTTTGCAGGTGCCGCTGCCCGACGGAACCAGCCGGGATGTCGTACTCGGATATGAAGATCCGGAAAGCTATCGGAACAATGTGTATTACCTCGGTGCGACGGTTGCCCCCTGTGCGAATCGGATCGGCGGCGCTGCATTTACACTGAACGGGAAACAGTATGTTCTGGAAAAGAATGACGGAGAAAACAACCTGCACAGCGGAGATCATGCACTGCATGCTTCTTTTTGGGAAGTGTCGTCTCAGTCGGGGGATCAGGTGACCTTTTCGGCCGACTGTCCGGACGGAGAAAACGGCTTTCCGGGCCCGCTTCATGTGGATGTGACATACCGGGTGCAGGGGAATGCACTGCTGATCGATTATCATGGCGCGGCCGGGCAGGATACCGTTTTTAATCCTACCAACCACAGTTATTTCTGCCTGGATGAACCGGGAAGCATGCCGGAGCATATACTGACTATCTATGCGGACCAGATCACCCCGCCCGATGCCGGCATGATCCCGGACGGGACATTGATGGAGGTGACAGGAACACCCTTTGATTTCCGGGCAGGGAAGAAGATCGGCAGACAGATCGATGAAGCGGATCCGCTTCTTATGGATGCACACGGATACGATCACAATTTTCTGTTAAACAGAACAGAGGATCTGCGGGCACCGGAATATGATACGGCCGCTCTGAAACTGTATCAGGCAGCCGAAGTGCTTTCACCGGCAGGCGGTCTGGCTATGGATGTATACACCGATATGCCCTGTATGCAGTTTTATACAGCCAACTGGCTGTCCACACCGGGAGGAAAGGGAGGAGTCGACTATACGCCGCGAAGCAGTTTTTGTCTGGAGACACAGTTCAGTCCCAACGCCTTGCATATTCCGGCGTTTGCACAGCCGGTGATCCGGGCAGGAGAAGACGTATATCACCGGACGGTGTACGCGTTCCGAAACAGATAACAGATAAACAGGAGAAGGAAGAGGCGCCGTTCGTGCGCCTTATTCCTCGTCTTCCATGGCCCAGCTGATCTCATCCAGCTCGGCATGCACGTATTCCGGCCAGCTGTACTGATTCATGTAGTCGCCCAGATAGTGATATTTGGAGTCTTTCTTTTTTTCCAGCCAGTCGTACAGATCGCATTCGATGCGGTCTGTGGCGATGGCCATACTGCCGCGCTGTTTGAGAAGGATCCCGTTGAGTTTCAGACGGTTGAATGTGTTTTGCAGATCCTGCCGCAGATTGCCCAGATAAGATGCCTTTTTTTCGGGATCGCCGTCATCTTCCCACAGATTGGCGATGATCTCTCCGTTGGTCGTCTGGGCACCGCGGTTATTGATCAGCATAGCCACGATTTCTTTCGTCCGTTTGTATTTAAATGCCACCGGCTTGCCGTCCACGAACAGTTCGAAATTGCCGAAGGTCTGGGCAAAGACCCGTTTATGGTTTTTCTCAAGAGCCGGATGACGCAGATCCTGCAGTTCATGCTGGATCGTCTCTTCGGAAGCAGGCTGCAGAATATAACCGCTGGCATGCAGGGTCATGGCGTCGTATCCGGATGCAGGACTGTCAGAGAGGTAGATCAGGTTGATCAGGGGATACAGGTCTTTGAGATATTGCCCGAGATCCAGCCCGTTCAGTTCCGGAAGAGCGGGATTCAGAAAGGCAACGTCGAATTCTTTTTTACGGGATACGGAAAGGGCTTCCGGACTGCTGTCGTAATACTGGATATCGTCGGACGGACAGACGGTGCCGAGCAGCCTGTTTAACTGCTCCAGGGCCTCCGGATTGCTTTCTACAACGAGGATCGTCATAACAGATCACCTCCGACAGAAATGGTCCTTACCGGCTGGTGTTCCCGTTCTGCTTTCGTCATATGCAGCGGATCCGGTGCGCCTACCAGCAGCATATCGCCGTGGGATACAACCGCGTCGCGGAGAGGACCGGCATTCAGGTCGGCAATGACCAGAGCGGCGAAGCGATCATAATTGTCTTCGTCAATGACGGGAAAATGGTGCTTCATCCGGTACCAGTGCCGGGGATCAAAATCCATACTTCCCGTATACAGACGGTCAGCGGTTGCTTCCACATCATCCGGACTGGCTGCCTGGCCGGCCTGCGCTCCCAGATCATCACAGAAAAGCATGGCATAGGTGCGCAGGATCTGATTGCGGACCGTGTCCGTACGGTTGTGCCGCGTGACTTCCGTATCCATGACTTTGTAGTAGTACTCCTGTGCTTCTTCGGAATCTTCAAAGTGAATGATCGCATCGTAAAATGCCCGGTCGATCAGTGGATGAGCCATGATATGTCCTCCTGAAATCCTTTTATTCTGTTAGTTATGATAGCAGTAAATTTGCAAAATGTCTATTGTGGGACTTGCCAACAGCGGGTTTTGCGGTATACTAAGTACGGTACTGAATAATCAATCATAAAAGGAGTGAGAACTATGCCATTAGTCACATCAAAGGAAATGTTTGCAAAAGCCTACAACGGCGGATATGCGATCGGTGCTTTCAATGTCAACAATATGGAAATCGTACAGGGTATTACGGAAGCAGCCGGAGAGCTCAGAGCTCCGCTGATTCTGCAGGTTTCCAAAGGCGCCCGTGCCTATGCCAATCATACATATCTGATCAAACTGGTAGAAGCAGCTCTGATCGAAACAGATCTTCCGATCTGCCTGCATCTGGATCACGGCGACAGCTATGAACTGTGCAAGAGCTGCATCGACGGCGGATTTACCTCTGTCATGATCGATGCTTCCGGCAAGCCGTTCCAGGAGAACATCGAGATTACCAAGAAGGTCGTGGAATATGCCCATGACAAAGGCGTTGTAGTCGAAGCCGAGCTGGGCACACTGGAAGGCATTGAGGATGAAGTCAAGGTTGAGGCCGGCCAGGCCAGCTATACCCGTCCGGAAGAAGTAGAAGAATTCGTGTCCCGTACCGGCTGCGATTCTCTGGCTATCGCGATCGGAACCAGCCACGGCGCCTATAAATTCAAACCGGGTACAAAGCCGCAGCTGCGTTTTGACGTTTTGGAAGAGGTCTCCAGACGCCTGCCGGGATTCCCGATCGTACTGCATGGTTCCTCTTCGGTCCCGCAGGAATTTGTCGACATCATCAACAAATACGGCGGAGATATGCCGGGCGCCATCGGTGTTCCGGAAGATCAGCTGCGTAAAGCGGCTTCCATGTCCGTCTGCAAGATCAACATCGACTCCGATCTGCGTCTGGCCATGACAGCCAGCATCCGCAAACATTTTGCAGAGCATCCCGGAGATTTCGATCCGCGTCAGTATCTGAAACCGGCCCGTGCCGCCATCAAGGCCATGGTCGCTCATAAGATCGTAGACGTGCTGGGCTGCGACGGAAAAGCCTGATTGCAGAGAAAAGCTATATGAGCAGATGGAAGCTGACTGCGCTGGATATGGACGGCACACTGCTTACATCCGACAAGCAACTGCATCCCGAAACGATACGGGATATCGAAAAAGCCCGTAACGAAGGGATGCAGTTTGTGTATTGTTCGGGCCGTACCATTCCGGAAATACGATTGTACCGGGACAGACTGCCGATGATCCGCTACGCAGTGTGTATGAGCGGGTCACTGGTATATGATTTTGAAGAAGAAAGGATTCTGTACCGCCGGGCGGTGGAGCAGAAATATGTGATGCGCATCATCGAAGCAGCAAAAGCAGACGATGGTATGATACACCTGCTCACGGATACCGAGTCTGTTGTGCGCGGAGATCAGGTAACGCATATGGCTGATTTCTGCCGGGGCGAGTATCAGGATACGTTTCTGGCCACGACACGTTCGGTCACGGATCTGCAGGCGGAAGCCCTGAAGTACGAGTCCATACCCAAGGTGAATATCTATTCTCGTTCTCCTGCGGCAAGAGTCAGAGCGTATGAAAACCTGAAGGATCTGCCGCTGACTTTTGTCTGTATCGAAGAAGCCAGTCTGGAGATCAATGCACAGGGCGTTTCGAAAGCGAACGGGATGAAAGCGCTCACGGATCACCTTGGCCTGCGGATGGCGGATGTCTGCGCCATCGGGGATTCGGAAAACGACCGAAGCGTTCTGCAGGCGGCGGGCTTTTCGATTGCCATGGGCAATGCCGAGCCTTCGATCAAAGAACTCTGCGATGCCGAAACCGACGACAACAACCACAACGGGGTCGGGAAAGCGATCCGGATGTGTATGTAAACGCAGCGGATGGACAGGCGGCGTGAGGGAGAACAACCCTGCCGGCATGCATTCTGACAGGAACGAAGCTGAGATCCACTGATTACGAAAACAAAGCCTCCAGGATATGAAAGAATCGTTCGTTGAATATCCTGGAGACTTATGTTGTAGTTATTCAGTTAGCTCAGCGAGTGGGTCGGGCATGCCGGGAGGGTCGTTCTTCCCTATGCCGCACAGGTGTACCGCTGCCGCAGTGTCATCAGGCTTATCAACTATCCGGTCTGCCGGAAACACAATACATTTTTCCAATCACAGGCTTTCAAACCGGTCAGGCCAGATGTCCCCGGGCGCCGATCACAGCGATCACATCGTCTACGTATTTCTCGCAGATTTCGTTACTGCCTGCTTCGACCATAACGCGGATAACCGGTTCGGTTCCGCTTTCACGTACGAGGATACGGCCGGTATCACCGAGTTCCTCGGCTACCTTCCGGACCGCCGCCTGCACTTCCGGATCATTCTGTGCATCCGGTTTGGATTTGACACGGACGTTTTTCAGGACCTGTGGATAGAAGACAACCGGAGCAGCCAGCTCACTCAGCGGCTTTTCTTTGGCCAGCATGACTTCCATCATTTTCAGGCTGGTCAGGATACCGTCGCCGGTGTTGGCATATTTGGTAAAGATGATATGGCCGGACTGCTCACCGCCGATACGGTGTCCGTTCTGCACCATGTTTTCATAGACGTATTTGTCACCGACTTTGGTCTGCTCATATTCGATCCCGGCTTTGTCCAGAGCCTTGTAGAGACCGAAATTGGACATAACGGTTGTGACGACTTTATTGTTCAGCAGTTTACCGCGTTCTTTCATATACAGACCGTAGACATAGAGGATATGATCGCCGGTCACGACATTGCCTTTTTCGTCTACACAGAGACAGCGGTCGGCATCTCCGTCATAGGCAAAGCCGGCATCCAGACCTTTGTCCACGACAAACTTCTGCAGATGCTCGATATGCGTGCTGCCACAGTTGGTGTTGATGTTGAAGCCGTCCGGATTGTCGTTGATCACATAGGTTTTGGCGCCCAGGGCATCGAATACTCCTTTGGCGATCATCCAGGCAGCCCCGTTGGCTGCATCCAGACCGATTCTCTTATCCTTGAAGCTGAATTTGGTCATGGAGATCAGATAGCCGATATAGCGGTTGCGGCCGGCTACGTAGTCTACCGTGCGGCCGATCTCTTCACGGACCGCGACCGGGACATCGATCTCGCCGTCGATATACTTCTCAATCTCCAGCAGTGTTTCCTCATCCATTTTCTCGCCGTTGTTGTTGACGATCTTGATCCCGTTGTCATAGAACGGGTTGTGGGAAGCGGAGATCATGATGCCGCAGTCAAAATCATCTACCCGCGCAATATAGGAAACAGAAGGTGTAGTAGTAACATGCATGATGTAGGCATCGGCACCGGAAGCCATCAGGCCTGTACAGAGTGCATATTCAAACATGTAACTGGAACGCCGTGTATCCTTGCCGATCACGACCTTGGCTTTTTTGTTCAGTCTGGCGCCGTAATACCAGCCGAGAAAACGGCCGATTTTGATGGCGTGTTCATAGTTCAGGCTTTTATTGGCTTCGCCGCGGAAGCCGTCTGTTCCGAAATATTTCCCCATAAAATCCCCCTCAGTCTGCTTTTTTTGCCACGATCTCGCCGTTATCCCTGTAGATGCTGTTCTCCGGGATGACGCCCCGTACGCAGGATGTCGGATAGACGTTGCTGTGCCGGCCGATGACCGTGCCGGGATTGCAGACACTGTTGCAGCCGAGTTCGACATAGTCGCCCAGCATGGCACCGATCTTCTTGATGCCGGTTTCTATCTGCTCCGTGCCGTTATGGATCACCACCAGTTTTTTGTCGGATTTCACATTGCTGGTGATCGAGCCGGCACCCATGTGGCTGTAATACCCCAGGATGCTGTCGCCCACGTAGTTATAGTGCGGGGTCTGCACGTGATCGAACAGAATGACATTTTTCAGTTCTACCGAATTGCCGACGACGCAGTTGGCTCCCACCAGGGCAGCACTGCGGATAAAAGCGCCGTGACGAACTTCGGTTTCCGGACCGATGATACAGGGTGAGCCGAGATAGGCCGACGGAAATACCGTGGCGGTTTTATGCACCCAGACATGTTCGGAGATCTCTTCATATTCCCCGCCGAGTGTCGGTCCCAGCTGCAGAATGAAATCCTTGATCCCCTTCAATGCTTCCCAGGGATAGGTGAACTGCATGAGATAGTCTTTTGCAAGCGTATGATCCAGGTCATACAGATCTTTTATTGTATACATAGGACAGATCCTCCTGTTTGATTGCTGACGTGTGGAAATTCAGAGTCTTTCCTTCTTTTCGATATCCAGGAAATACTTATATGTATCCACCGTCAGTTCACCGCAGGCGGCTTCGTCGCAGGCTACCATAGCCCCGTTGTGCAGCTGCAGCGCACTGCTGGTCCACTTCTGGCTGACGCCGCCTTCGACCATGGCAGCCAGCGCACGGGCTTTGCTGTGCCCGTTGCAGAGGATCAGGACTTCTTTGGCGTCCATAACGGTCCCGGTGCCGACAGAAAGCGCCTGTGCCGGAACTTTTTCGGGATCATTGTCAAAGAAACGGGAATTGACGATCCGGGTATCGGTGGTCAGGTCACGGATACCGGTCCGGGAAGTCAGAGATGTAAACGGCTCGTTGAAAGCAATATGGCCGTCCACACCGATACCGCCCATGAACAGGTCGATCCCGCCGTAAGAGGCGATTTTCTCCTCGTACCGGGCGCATTCGCCTTCGGGATCATCCGTCATACCGTTCAGGATATTGATGTTTTCTGCCGGGATTTCGATATGATCAAAAAAATTGTCATGCATGAAGTACCAGTAGCTCTGGTCGTGTTCGTGAGGCAGTCCCACGTATTCATCCATATTGAAGGTGACGACATTCATAAAGGAAACTTCGCCGGCTTTATTCTTTTTGATCAGTTCCCGGTAGACGCCGATCGGAGAGGAGCCGGTCGGAAGGCCGAGGATAAACGGACGGTCTTCTTTGTGGGCATTGATCTTTGCGGCAATGTAGTTGGCGGCCCACTTACACATGTTTTCATAGTTTTCCTGAATAATAACTCTCATATCTGGTTTCTCCTGTTAAGTGTGTTGTCGGGATGCATCTGGGCAGGATCATTCTTCTGCCCGGATCGTATGCCAGTCGGAACACCTTACAGTGATGAGAGAGTCTTTGTTGCAGTGTTGATTCTGCTTTTTGCCTTCTCTCTGACGATCCACTGATCAGAAACCGCAGCAGCACCCGCCGAATCTTTCGATAACTGCTGACCTCGTCAACCTTTTACGGTCCCGGCGCTAATAGTTTCCCCTGCCTCCTGTCCGGAGGGAGACTATTTTACATACTATTTGTGGTGTTTGTCCGACCGTTGACATTTTATGCTTTTTATATCGAACTGTCAAATTTACAAGAGGTCGATGAGCCGCTCTACATCTTCATCGGCCGT
>JAIKYQ010000077.1 GCA_024683035.1 Eubacterium sp. | reverse complement strand
CCGATCCCGGGCAGCTGCAGAAGATGTTTGCTGATTTCCGGAACATCGGCGTGGCTTACTTTCATCAGTGGGATGCCGGAGAGATTGACGAGCAGGAAATGTATATCCTGCGAACGATCGATGCGTTTGCTTTGTACGGTTATACGTTCACCAGAGAAGAAGCCTGGCGTTTTCATAAAACCTATGAGAAGTACCTGCAGCGTATCCGGCCGGCAGAAGGGATCGAAGAAGCGCTGCAGACAGCTGTGGAACGGCACATACCGATGGGGATCCTGACAAACGGGTCACCGGTGCGCCAGAGGAACAAGATCCGTGCGCTCGGTTTGACGAAATGGATTCCGGAGGAGCATATTGCCGTTTCCCTGGAGCTGGGAGTGCATAAGCCGGATCCGCGGGTGTTTGCCCTGTACCGGGAAAAAATCCGGAGCCTGCACGCAGCGCAAAGGGAGCAGGCAGGCCTTCTGCAGACAGAAGAGCAGCAGGAATATGCATGGTGGTATGTCGGGGATCTGTATGAGAATGATATTGAACCGGCAGCGAAAGACGGATGGCATACCATCTGGGTCCAGAGAGAAGAAGACCGGCATGTGGCGCGCAGCGTGGAGCCGGATTATATTGTGAAGGACGGGTATGAACTGGAGAAAGTATTCCGGGAGATCGGCATGATCCGGGAGCAGGCTGCTAACTGAAACGATGTCTTTTTATGTTCGGAGAGTTTTGTATGCAGGATGTATTATTGATCGGACTGGATCTGGGTACACAGGGAGTCAGAGCCATGCTGGCAGATACGAAAGGCAAGGTACTGACCGCTTCTTCCTGCCGCTATGCACGGATCAATGCGGCAGAAGGAGAAGGAAAAGAACAGGCGGCATATGACTGGGAGAAGACGGCCTGGCAGGTGTTGGCAGATCTGACCCGGCAGGCACAGGAACGGCTGCGGGACGCGCAGGTATTTCTGGCGGTCGATGGCACCAGCGGAACGATCCTGCCTCTGGATCGGGACTTTCAGCCGCTTCGTACGGCGCTGATGTATAATGACAGCCGTGCAGGAGAAGTGGTCCCCGAGGTACATGAGGCAGCAAAGGAACTGGAAACCAGACTGGGATACCGGATGGGCTCTTCCTTTGCACTGCCCAAAATCCTGTGGATCCGTGAAAACCAGCCGGAGCTGTTTGAAAAGACCAGGGCATTTGTGCATCAGACAGATTATATCGTGGGAAGGCTTTGCGGCCAGTATCAGGTAACGGACTATGCGAATGCGCTGAAGACAGGATATGATCTGCTGGAGGAGCGGTGGGATGAAAAAGTCTGGCAGGCTTTGTCACTGGATCGGTCGCTGTTTCCGAAGGTGGTCTCTCCGGGAGAAGTGATCGGAAGTATTCTGCCGCAGGCTGCCGCGGCAACAGGACTTCCGCTGACAACCCGGATCGTTGCGGGAGCGACGGACGGTTATGCGGCCTGCATTGCCTCGGGGGTCGTACAGCCCGGACAGTTCAATTCCACGCTGGGCACGACGCTGGTGTTGAAAGGTGTGACAAAGGCATTCATCCGTGATCCGGAGGGCAGGGTCTACTGCCATAAGCATCCGGACGGATACTGGTATCCGGGAGGGGCAGGCAATGTGGGAGGCCTCTGTCTGAACACCTGGTTTGAAGAAGCCAGGTTTGATGAATACAACGCACAGGTCCCGGATGTGGTGCCGACAGGGAATGTGATCTATCCGCTTTTGACTAAGGGAGAACGGTTTCCGTTCGTACGTCCGGAAGCGGAAGGATTTCAGAAAGTTATCAGGGAAGACCTGATCAGCCGTTATGCAGGCACCATGGAAGGAGTCGCCTATACAGAGAGACTTTGTTACGATACGCTGGCTTCCCTCGGATGTGAGATCGGCGAGGAACTGACCATTACCGGCGGCGCCGTGAAAGCGCCGGTCTGGTCACAGATCCGTGCGGATGTGCTGGGCCGGAAGCTGGTTGAACCGGTTGTGGCGGAGACAGCATTCGGCGGCATTCTCCTGGCCGGTTCCAGAGCGATGGGACGTTCTGTCTCCGAGGCGGCTGAAGCGATGGTCCGGATCGCACGGGTTTTTGAACCGGATGAAGCAAGACATGCCCGGTATAATGAGTACTACGAAGAATTCTGTGCACTGTGCCGGGACAGGGGATACATACAGTAAGCGGTTGAGATCAAAACCTGTGATCAAACGATAGAAACCAAAACACATAATCAGGCTTTCAAAATCTGGATCCACAATAGAACCGTTGAAACAGATTTTCGAGGATGTCTGGAAAAAGAAAGCGGAAGTCGATACAGGCAGGGAGAGCAGCATGAGTATATTCAAAGATTGTGACATTCGGGGTGTATATGGAGAAGATCTGCGGGAAGAGGAAGCTGCTGCGATCGGCACAGCCGTGGCACAGATCCTGCAGGGCCGGGATATTGTAGTTGGCGGAGATTTTCGTACGCATACACCTTCGCTGAAACAGGCATTTATCCGGGCACTTCTGGAAGGAGGTGCCGAAGTGTGGGATATCGGGCAGGTCTCCACTCCGCAGGTGTATTTTTCCAAACGATATCTGCACACCTATGCCAGCGCGCAGATCACCGCTTCGCACAATCCGGCAAAATACAACGGACTTAAGCTGATGTTCGGGGACTTGCCGATCCGGCCGGAGGATATTGCCGGGATCGGAAAAACAGCAGAGGAAATCCTGGCGGCTGGCGATAAGTCTGCTTCCGGAGGAAATCTAAAACCGGGGATGCTGCATCAGGCAGATACGGCGGAAGCATATGAAAAAATGCTTCTGTCCCGTGTACGGCCTCTGACCCGCAGGCTGCATATCGTGATCGATGCGGGCAACGGGGCAATGAGTGAAGCGGCACCGCGGGCAGCGGAAGCGGCAGGCGTCCGTGTGACACCGCTTTTCTGCTCCTATGATGGTACATTTCCGAATCGGGATCCCAATCCGGCTGTATTGTCTCACATCACAGCGCTTTGTGATACCGTGCGGGAAGTCGGTGCGGATCTGGGTATTGCGTTTGACGGAGACGGGGACAGAGCCATTTTCGTGGATGCACAGGGCAGACCGCTGCTGGCGGAAGAAGCCATGGTCATCTTTACAAAAGCATTAGCCCGGCCGGGAGACAGTGTGGTATATGACCTGAAATGCAGTTCCATCCTGAAGCAGGCCGTGTTGGAACAGGGGGCGGAACCCGTGATGGAGCGGTCCGGCCATGCCTTTATCCGGCGCAATTTTATAGAACGGAACAGCGTGTTTGCCGGCGAAGTGAGCGGACATTATTTCTTCAGAGAACTGACAGGAGATGACGGGCTGTATGCATTGATGGTCATGCTGGATATTCTGGAAGAAACCGGCAAGAGTCTGCGGTCCCTTTTAGATGAGGTGCGCTATACAGCCATCACGCCGGATATCCGCATTCGTGCAGACCAGGAACAGATTGAAGAAGTAATGGGACGTATGAAAGCATGGGCCGGGGAGCCGGACGTACATCCGGTTTATATAGACGGTATCCGTCTGGAATTCCCGGACGACAGCTGGATCCTGCTGCGGCGCTCCATCACCGAGCCTGCCTTTACCTTACGGTTGGAAGCACCGGATGAGACAAGACTGGGCGCACTGAAACAGGAGACCGGGAAAAAACTGGGCATTCAGCTGGAATGATCCATGTGTTTCGGAAAAGAGTCCTCAAAAGATTTGAATATAGGGCTGACATCAAAAGACAGTAAAACTGGCAGGGCTTTTAACAGCCCTGCCGGTTTTACTGATGTGTATCAGATCAGGCTTCCTACTGCCAGGAACAGCGGTGCAAAGACCAGTGAGATGACGGTCATCAGCTTGATCAGGATGTTGATGGACGGGCCGGAGGTATCCTTGAACGGATCGCCGACCGTGTCGCCGACGACAGCGGCGTGATGCGCTTCAGAACCTTTGCCGCCGTGTGTACCGCTTTCAATGTACTTCTTGGCGTTGTCCCAGGCACCGCCCGCATTGGACATGTAGATGGCCATCAGAACACCGGTGACCAGGGCGCCTGCCAGCAGGCCGCCGAGTGCTTCCGTACCGAGCAGCAGACCGATCACGATGGGTGCTGCAGCGGCCAGGATGCCCGGAACCAGCATTTCATGAAGAGCAGCCTGTGTGGAGATCCCGACGCAGGTCTTGTAATCCGGGCGGCTTGTACCGGCCAGGATCCCTTTGTCTTCACGGAACTGGCGGCGGACTTCCTCGATCATCTTATAGGCTGCCTTGGAAACCGAGTTCATGGTCAGG
>JAIKYQ010000076.1 GCA_024683035.1 Eubacterium sp. | reverse complement strand
CCGATCCCGGTAGAGCAGACTGTCACCGTTTCCCCGAGCAGCGTACCGGTATAGACATTGAATTCCCGATTCTGCGCCACATGATGCGGTGAATCAAACAACGCTGCGATGGAAGCGCATCTGCCCGGATCTCCCGGCAGGATCACATATCTTCCGACATCGCCTTCCACGCAGTGGATATGAAACTGTTTTTCCAGTTTTTGCATGCTCTCATAACTCACCCAATCCCAGGTGAAAGCGATCGGGTTTTCCCTTTCTCCCGTATTTTCCGGGGTGTTCCCATACATTTCGCACCTGGAAAAATCGTACCACCATCCACTATCGCATGCAAGCCGGCTTCCGCAATTCTAAAAATTTTCTAAAAAAATTTAGCTCCGTATCCTTGTTCCCCCCTGTAAAATGTGCTACTATCCACATGTACTTACAGTTGCTGCAAAAAAGAAAGGAAGACACGAGATGGAACGAATGTTTAAGCTCAAGCAAAACGGAACCACTGTACGGACAGAAATGATCGCCGGTCTGACCACCTTTATGACCATGGCCTATATCATTGCTCTGAATCCGAATCTGCTCACCAACTTCGGTGCAGAAGGCATGAACCTTTGGAACGGCGTCTTCCTGGCTACCTGTATCGCTTCGGCGGTCGGCTCAATCGCCATGGCGTTCTTTGCAAACAAACCGTTTGTCATGGCTCCGGGCATGGGTCTGAACAGCTTTTTTGCTGCCGTCGTCGTCAATATTGCCGCCATGACCGGCCTGACTTACCTGGATTCCTTCCAGACAGCCCTGGTCATTATCCTTATCGAAGGTATTGTTTTCGTAATGCTTTCCATCTTTAACGTCCGCGAGAAAATAGTGAACGCTATTCCGCTGGGCGTCCGGCTCGGAATCGGTCCCTCGATCGGTCTGATGCTGATGAATATCGGCTTCGGTTCCAATGTGAGTATCTATTCAGAAACCGGCGGCCCGTTCTTCGCCATGCGGGATTTCTTCGGTTCTCTGACTGCTTCCTTTGCAAAAACAACCATGGGCAGCGGATATTCCGCCATGGTTCTGGCTGTCATAACCATGTTTGTCGGTCTTTTCGTTATTGTGGCACTGGATCATAAAAAAGTAAAAGGAGCCGTGCTGTTCGGCATGCTGGTTGCCTCAGTTGTCTACTGGATCGGCGAAGCCGCCTTCCTGCACATCAATCCTTTTGCCAATCTAGCCGATGCCTCCTTTGTACCGCCTTTCAAGGATATGGTCGAAACAACACTTTTCAAAGTGGATTTTGCACATGTGACCGAAATCGGCTGGTTCACACTGATCACACTGATCATTACCTTCTGCATCATCGATATGTTCGATACGATCGGTACACTGGTCGGTACGGCCTCCCGCGCCAATATGCTGGATGAAAACGGCAACATGCCGCAGATGAAGGAAGCCCTGCTGTCCGACGCTGTCGGTACACTGGCCGGTTCCTTTACCGGTACCTCTACCGTCACGACCTTTGTGGAATCTGCTGCCGGCGTAGCGGCCGGCGGACGTACCGGTCTGACTGCCCTTGTTGCTGCCGTTTTGTTCCTGCTCAGTATGTTCCTGGCACCCATCGCCGCGATCATCCCGCCTGCAGCAACTTCTTCCGCTTTGATCTATGTCGGTATCCTGATGCTCGGCAATCTGAAAAAGATCGAGTTTGACGACATTTCCCAGATGCTGCCGGTCGCCGTTATGCTGCTGGCCATGCCGGTTTCCGGCTCCATCGGCCATGGCATCGGTCTGGCTCTGATCTGCTACACCTGCATCAAGCTCGCTACCGGTAAAGCAAAAGAAATATCCTTGCTTACCTATATCCTGTCCGCCATCTTCCTTATCAAATTCTTTGCAGCGCTCTAAAACATATTGTTACGTTAAACGTTGTCTGAACAATACGCAGCCGGGGATACAAGCACCCCCCGCTGCGTATCGTTCGACAACAGTTTATGCAAAATATTAGCCGGGGAACCAGTCCTCCTATAGTCTGCAAGGTAGAAGGACTGGCCCCTCGGCTGCCACTGTGTTTCTGCCGGTATAATACGGCAGATAATACAGTTGCATGGCTTCTTGATGCTTAGAGCTTTTTTATTATATCATTAATTCCTATCTTGTGTATAGGAAATAATTTGCTTTTTTTTCAGATTTTTTACTCTGTTTCGTCTGTCTGCGCCTTTTCATATGCTCCCCGTACAGCCAGAGCCAGCTGGTCGGCACAGGATGTCGGCCTGTTTCCACAGAGATTCCCTTTCAGAAAGCTTTCTATTTTATCGACCGTCCAGCCGTCCACCAGTTTGGCGATAGCCTTCAGGTTTCCGTCGCAGCCTCCGATGAATCGGATATTCGAAACGATATCATCCTCCAGATCAAACAGGATCCGGCTGGAGCAGGTATACTGTGTTTTATATTCACAATGATTCATATTTCCGTATCTTCTTTCTAATTACAGACAACCGCCACCTGTGCTGCGGTGCTTATTGTGTCTGCTGTCTCTTTTCAAATGTAAATTTCACGTTCTGGATTTCCAGGATCAGCCTGCTGTCCTCCAGAAACATGGTATATTCGGTTCCGTTGATCAGCCGGAGTTTTACCCCCTGATCTGTAGGTTTCCAGGTATCGGTCTCTTCCTCTCCGGAACAGGAAACCACAGCATCTCCGTTTTCCTGCAGAACCATGCGGTACTCCCCGATCAGATCATTGGTGGAAAACGTTGTGTTTTCGGATTTTGTTGTAGTGGATATCCAGGTTCCGACATAGGGACTGTTTTTATATGTGGTAGTGCAGCCGGACAGGCAAAACAGACAGATGACTGCCATACACCACCCTATCGTCTTCCGGAAACCACATTTCTGCATGTCCATTCTCCTTCTTCAGCTCCTGCCTGCCGCAACATCGTATCATATTTCTTCGCCGCGGTAAAGAGAACAGACCTTTGATCCGGCAAGTATTATCCTGCCGGACCAAAGATCTGCTGTTTTATTCGTCAATCCAGAATAGCTCATCCAGTGTTTTTCCCAGCACCTTGCAGATCTTTATGCACAGGTTGATCGTCGGATTATAATCTCCTTTTTCTATGGCGCTGATCGTCTGGCGGGAAACCCCGACCCGATCCGCCAGATCCGCCTGGGAAAGATCCAGGCCGACCCTTGCCGCCTTCAGTCTCAGATTCTTCATGCTTCCACCTCACGATCTGCCAGTTTCCGGATCAGTCCGACAATTCCGATCACGGCAAACATCAGCGCACAGAGCAGGTTGATCACCGGTTCCTGCAGCTTTCCGTTTTCAAACACCCCTCCGTCCCGCCATCTCATGACAAAAACAAAGAAATTGAAAAGAGAAATGACGATCATCAGGGGGACAAACCGGTGCATATTCGTATTCAGCCCGACATAGGCGCCGTTCCAGACGCAGTAACAGACCTGTACCGTAATGCCGAAAAAGATAGCCAGGATATGCAGTACAAACGGTTCTGCCGGAAGATCTATACCTATTGACAGGATTCCTATAAACGCCTCAAAGATCACCAAGGCATAAAACGCGATTTTATATGCCTGTCCCCGGATCTGCTGCTGCCGCTCATCGTATTCTGTCTTCAGATTCCGGTCGCGGTTAAACCAGCGAAGAAGAAAAACCACAATGATCAGACCGACAACGACCCCGATTGTTATGCCCCACATCATGCCACTTTCCCTGCTCATACTCTGTACCTCCCTATATCTTGTCATTCATGTCTTACTGCCATCGGCCGTATCCGGCGGCCTGTCTTTTCCGCTTTTGTCCTTCCACTATCAGCCTTACCCGGCCCGTATCTCTTTTGTGATCCCAATATACCACTGTCAGATGTATAATGTCAAGTATAATTTACAATATTCTTTTATAAAGTGATTTTTGAATGTTTTATTTACATTTTCAAAGCACTCTTGCAGATGACCGTGCGGAATGTTTCAGGCAAGCGATAAAAATTTGCGGACGCCGGCTGCATCACATCGTATCAAAAACATATGATCTCCCGGAACTTGCATACCGTTACAGCGGATGCTACACTGTGCCTAACCGATGACAACACTTTTTCATTCCGGATGGATGATGTATGTCTGACAAAAACCGTAAGCGTATGTTTTATAAAACGCACTCCGATGATACCGAATACTGGCACTTGCCGCATCTCGGACAGCGGATCATAAAAACCGGCATTGCCGTGTTCCTTTGCCTGCTGATCTACGCCCTGCGGGGATATGAAGGCAGCGACATGCGTACGGAAGCAGCATTCACGGCCATAATATGCATGCAGCCTTACGTCAGCCGTGCCAAGGATTATGCCTTCAACCGTATTGCCGGTTCTCTCATCGGTGCCGGCTGGGGACTGCTTTTGCTCTTCCTTCTATATTCCTATCCGATTCTCGGAGAACATAAGCCGGTTTTGTATCTCCTGATGGCTGTCGGTGTCATCCTTTGCCTTTACACTTCCGTTCTGGTACGTAAAACCGATTCCTCTGCGCTCGCCGCCATCGTTTTCCTCTGCCTGGTCGCCACTTACCCGGATATTGACGCACCATTTATAAGCACAGCCCAACGACTCCTGGATCTCCTGGTCGGCATTCTGATAGCCATTGCGGTCAATGCTTTCCGCCTGCCCCGCAGCAAAAACCCCCAGTATGTGTTTTTCACACGTTCCAAAGACCTGATCCCCGATCGCTTCGCCCAGCTTTCGCCGAACGTCCTGTTCCGGCTGAACACCCTGTATAAAGACGGTGCCCGGATCTGCCTGATCTCCGAACACGCTCTGGCCTTTTTCACACTGCAGATGAATGCGGTGAAGCTGAACGTCCCCCTTATCGTAATGGACGGAGCTGCTATATATGACATCAACAGCAATACTTTTCTGCATATGGAAACGATCCCCGCACAGGACTCTGCCACGCTGGTCCGCCGGCTTGAAGAAGAACAGATCAGCTTCTTTGTCTATACCATCCATAAAAACAGGACCTGTATTTTCCACCACGGCAAAATGCACCGGAAAGAAAAAGCTGTTTGCGCCGTTATGCGGAAATCCCCTTACCGCAGCTATTTCGAAGAAGAAATCTATACACCGGAGGAGATCGTATACCTGAAAGTCATTGCCAGCAGCAACCGCATTGCAGGGCTGGAACAGCGCCTGTCTGAAATCCTTCCTGATACGCTGCGCTGCTGCCGAAGAATACAGGCCGGCATCGATAACGCCAGCGCACTGTATATTTATTCCATTCATGCTTCCATAGAAGAAGCCAAGACCCGGCTGATGGAGATGCTCCGCAAAGACGATCCTGCCCTGGTCCCGCTGGATATCCATTCCCACGGCAGATACCGTTCCGAAAACGACGCCCTCCGTCTGCTCCATACAATTGAAAACATCTACGAGCCGGTTTCCTTTTTCAGAAAAACAAGCCGCAAATCCATCTGAAAAGGCATGAAAACTTGTCTTTTTTTCAAAAAAGTCAGATTTTTCCACGTATATAGCCTATTTTATGTATACGCCCTCTTGTCTAACAAGAGAATTTTGCCTATAATTTATACATATTTAATAAAAGGGAGGGGAAACACCATGAACTCAATCATCATCATTGTCCCTATTCTGGCTGTGGTCGCGCTGATTTTCGCCCTGATCATGGCCAATTCTGTCAAGAAGGAAGAAGTCGGGACAGACAGAATGAAGGAAATCTCCGAAGCCATCCGTGAAGGTGCCGGAGCTTTCCTTACCTCAGAGTACAAGATACTCATTATTTTCGTAGCTGTCCTGTTCGTTATCCTTGGCGTTGCGCTCGGCAACTGGACCGAAGCTGTCTGCTTCGTGATCGGTGCCGTGTTCTCCTCGCTGGCCGGTTTCTTCGGCATGCGGGTCGCCACACTTGCCAATGTCCGCACGGCAAACGCCGCCCGGACAGGCGGCATGCCCAAAGCTCTTGCCGTTGCCTATCACGGCGGCGCG
>JAIKYQ010000046.1 GCA_024683035.1 Eubacterium sp. | reverse complement strand
CGCGGCTCATTCGTAAAGAAAAAGGGAGAAAACAGCCATGCCTAAAATATCCGCCGTTGTACCCGTGTATAATGTTGAAAAGTATCTGGCGCAATGCCTCGACAGCGCGCTGGCGCAGACGTTGACCGATATCGAGATCATTTGCGTCGACGATGGCTCGACTGACGGCAGCCCCGCCATGCTGGACGCCTATGCCGAAAAGGACCCCAGGGTCAAGGTAATCCACAAGGAAAACGGCGGTTACGGGAAAGCGATGAACACCGGCCTCGAACACGCAACCGGTGAATATTTCGCGGTGCTGGAGTCGGACGACTTTCTGATGCCGGATTCCTATGAACTCCTGTATCGGAACGCTGTGCAGTTTGACGCGGATATCGTGCGCGGCGATTATTATGACTATTCGACCTTTAACGGGAAACCGTATCTGAAACTGAAACAGATCGCGCAGGACTCTACCTGGTACTACCGGCCGATCTGCCCGAATGACGAGCTGGAAGTATACTCGTTCGTGATGCACAACTGGACCGGCATCTACAGGCTTTCCTGGATGCGGGAAAAAGGCATCCGGTACAACGAGACGCCGGGCGCCTCCTATCAGGACAACGGATTCTGGTTCCAGGTCTTCTCCCAGACTGATCGGCTCGTTTACGTTCCGCACGCGGCCTACTGCTATCGGATCGACAATCCCGCCTCTTCCATCCACGATCCCAAAAAAGTGTATACGGCAAGAGACGAGTACGCCTTTATCCGGGACTTCCTTGCGCAGCATCCGGAATTCGAGGAAAGACTGGAACCGGTCTATTACGCCAGATTATTCAGGATCTATCACCAGACGGTGCTCCGGATCGATGAAGAGTTCCGCAAGGAGTTCGTGAAGTTCTTCCGCGACACGTTCGTAGAAGCCTGCGACACGCACAAAGTCCAGACAGGACTGATGACGGAAAACGAGAGAGATCTTCTTCTGTTCCTTCTCGCGTCCGAAGAGTATTACCTGAACAGGGCGGTGCCTTCGACAAAAGACTCCGTTTTCAGGTATTACAGAAAGCAGGCGAAGATGATCCGGGATCTCGGCGGGAACACGGCGGTGCGCAGAAACATCAGAGACTCACTGAAGGAGAGGAAAAAATGGAGATTAATTTAACACTGCCCGATAATTTTCTGGCTCCCGAAGAGAGATGCGGTTTCTATGTGAATGAGAAAAGAAAAAAGATCTGGGCTGTGGAACTGGATCTTTTAAAGGTCTTTTCGGATGTCTGCGAGAAAAACGGCCTGCACTATTTTATGGACGGCGGAACTCTGCTCGGAGCGATCCGCCATAAAGGATTCATTCCCTGGGACGACGATGTCGATGTGATCATGCCGCGAAAAGACTACGACCGGCTGATGGAGATCGCGGATCAGGAATTCAAGCCGCCATATGTTATGCAGACGTCGCTGAACACGGAAGGATTCTTCCGGACCCACGCGCAGCTCCGCAACGGCAGCACAACAGGGTTTATCGCGGCAGACGCAAAAAAAGAGAACGCAAATAAAGGAATCTGGCTCGATGTATTCGTGCTGGACAAGGTCACCGACCGTTACTTCGCCAGAAAACGGCAGAGGAAAAAGATCTTACGCATCAAAGAACTGCTGAAGATGAAATATGATATCAAACCGAACAGCAAAGCGGTCAGGTATTATAAAAATCATTCCTTTGAAGATCTGTTCCGTTCCTTCAATAAAAACGCGCTCGGTGCCTATCAGGATAAAGAGGCGAAGAGAGCCGGCAACCTGACCCTGAAATGGAAGGAAAAATGGATCTGGCCGCTGGTGTATTTCCAGAATTACTGCTATCTGCCCTTTGAAAACCTCACCCTGCGCGCTCCGCTTTTTTACTGCGAGGTCATGAGGAAACAGTACGGCGAAAACTACATGCAGTATCCGGAGAACTATAAGGAATTCCCGGAGGATCCGGGCTGCTCAGGCGCGGTATCCACGCACGGAGGAGCTTTTTTCGATCCGGATACGCCGTATACGGAATACGACATGAGCGCTTTTGCGCAAAACTGATTCAGGTTACAGGAAGCAGGTGTTAACATGGCAAATATTGCGCTGCTTATCGCGGGCGGCTCGGGAACCCGGATGCACCAGGATATTCCCAAGCAGTTTCTGACGGTAAATGAGAAGCCGGTAATCGTATATACACTGGAAGCGTTTCAGGAGCATGAGGAGATCGACGCCATAGCGGTGGTCTGCATCGAAGGCTGGGAAAACGTGCTTCGGGCATACGCCAAACAGTTCGGTATCGAAAAGCTGCAGTATGTGGTGCCCGGCGGAAAAACAGGGCAGGAATCGATCCGCAACGGCGTTTTTGAACTGGAAAAACACTATTCGCCGGATGATATCGTGCTGATCCATGACGCGATCCGGCCGATGGTGAGCGCTGAGATCATTTCGGATAATATCCGCGTCGCGAAAGAATGCGGCAACGCGATCACGGTGATCCCGTGCGCCGAGGCGATGATCCAGACGGAAGACGGAACCTGTTCGACCGGAAGTTATCCCAGGGATAAGCTGAAACGGACCCAGACGCCGCAGGCGTTTCCGATCCGCACGATCTGTGATCTGCACCGGAGAGCGCTCGCGGCCGGGATCACAAATTCCGTTGCGTCATGTACGCTGATGATCGAAATGGGAGAACAGGTGTTTTTCTCCCCCGGATCGGAAAAGAACATCAAGCTGACGACAGTGGAAGACCTCGATATCTTCAAGGCGCTGCTCAGCGCGAAACGATCAAACTGGCTGAAGGACTGACGGGATGAGCATCTATCAGAGCAAAACCTGGGAGGATGATCTTAGGGTCGTAACAGCTTCGCTGCCAGACCTCCGGACACTGGCCGGAAAAACAGTGATGATCACGGGCGCGGGCGGGCTGATCTGCTCTGCCGTCGCCGATCTTCTGATCAGCTGGAATGAAAACAGCGGCGGAATGCCCATCGGGATCTGCCTGGCCGGACGGTCGGAAAGCAGGCTCAGAGCGCGGTTTGAGAAGGTTTTTGACAGGCCATATCTGATCTGGGTCCCGTATGACGCGGTGAGCGAGGATAATACATTCCCGGATCATGTGGACTATATCATACACGGCGCCAGCAACGCGTTTCCGGAACTGATTGCCAAAGAGCCGGTGGAAACGATGATGAGCAACATCAACGGCCTCTTTCAGCTGCTCCGGTATGCGGGCGGCTGCGGATCGGCCCGGGTGCTGTATATCAGCTCCAGCGAGGTCTACGGCCGCAAAGAGGGAAGCGAGCCTTACGGGGAAGACGAGTACGGATTTATTGACCTGCTGAATCCCCGCAACTCGTATTCGATCGGGAAAAGAGCAGCGGAGACGCTCTGTGTTTCGTTTTCCGACGAGTACGGAGTGGACACCGTGATGGTCCGTCCGGGGCACATTTACGGGCCGACAGCGTCGAAGCGGGACAACCGCGTGTCTTCAGCCTGGGCCTATGCTGCAGCCCGGGGGCAGGACCTGGTCATGAAGAGTGATGGATCACAGATCAGAAGCTACTGCTACTGTTTGGACTGCGCTTCCGCGATCCTGACGGTGTTGCTGCGCGGAGAGAACCGGTCGGCGTACAACATCTCAAACCCGAACTCGATCATCAGCATCCGGCAGATGGCGGAGATCATTGCCAAAAAGGCGGAGGTCAGGCTGGAACTGCAGCTGCCGTCCAAAGAGGAAGCAAAGGCGTTTAATCCCATGAGCAATTCCTCGCTGCGAAGCGAGAAGCTGCAGGGCCTCGGATGGAAAGGCCTGTTTGACGCGGAAAAGGGATTTATGCACACCATTCAGATCCTGAAAGAATCCGGACTGTGTGAGTAATAATATAATACCGGAGATAAGGTAACGAAAAAGAGGAAGAAGACCCATTGCAGGTCTTCTTCCTCTTTTTGATTCGAGATAATACAGGTTTTATTTTGCTGTTGCGGAGATGCCGAGATCATTCCAGCCGCTGGTAACGCTGTCGTTATAGGCGCGCACCGTGTAGAGGTACTTCTGGCCGGCCATAACGGTCTTATCCTGATAGGTATAGGTCGTGCTGCCTACAGACTTGAGCTTGACCCAGGAACCGTTTTCGACTTTGCGGTAGACAGTGTAACCCTTGGCTCCGTCGACGCCGCCCCAGTTAACGGAGACTGCACCGGTGGCAACCGTGGTAGACTTCAGCGTGGGGATCTTCAGGAAGGCACTACTCTTTCCGGTCGTATCATACCAGCTGACGTCCTTGCTGCTTCCGTTGCTCACGCGTACAGTATAGCTATATGTTTTGTTGGATGTTGGCGGCGTATCGCTCCAGCTGGTTCCGCTGACATCTGCTTTTACCCTTGTCCAGGACTCGCTTCCGGTCTTGCGGTAGACATTGTAGGTTTTTGCGCCGTCAACAGACTCCCACTTGATTGCAATTGTGCCGGAACTGGTGGACTTGTGCGCGCCGACTATAGTAGCGCTGACAACAACAGGAGTAGCAAAGTAAGTGATCTTCAGGCCAGTGGTGTTGTAGCCGGTTGCGTATGTGCCGTTGGAGGCAATGCCGCGTACGGTGTAGATATAGGTGCCGGCACTGACGACGGAGCTGTCGACATACGAAGTTCCGCTTACGTTAGCAATCTGCTTCCAGGTGCTTCCGGAGGATTCTTTACGGAATACACGGTAAGTGGAAACACCGTCAACTGATTTCCAGGTGAATTTCACGCCGGCGGCAACGACGCTGACCGAACTCAGACTCGGAGTTTCATAGCGCGTACAGAAAATGCCGGCCGGGTCTTTGTCGCTGATTACAGAAGAACCGCTCATGCAGGCAACTGAATAATAGTATAGTCTGCCGGATATAGCGCTCGTATCGGTATAGGAACCGGTCTGTGCGCCGGGAGAAAGCATAGCAGTATCATGAGGCTGCCAGCTGGTGTTTTCAGTTCTGCGATAGATCTGATATTTCAGGCAGGTCCCGACGGTATTCCAAGTTACTTCAATGCCTGAGTTCGTCGTCTCAGCCTTAATCAGAGTGGGAGCACCGTAATAGGAAGCTTTGACACCGGTCGTGTCATAACCGCTGACATACGCCTTGCCATCGGAGGAAACACAACGGACTGTATACACGTATGTGATGCCGGAAGCGCCGGTCGAATCGGTATAGGTGAGAGCCGTTGTGTCAGCAAGTTTTTTCCAGCTTTCACCGTTCACTTTGCGGAAGACGCGGTATTTCGGAGCGCCTGCGACAGAGTGCCAGCTGATGGTGAAGCTGTTGCCGGAAATCGTCACGGTTGGGTCAAGCTCCGGGGTGTCGAAATACTGGGTGGTTTTACCGGTGGCATCATAGGAGCCGGCAACGGATCCGCTGGCGTTCAGTGCACGGATATGATAAGTATAGGAAAGCCCGGAAACAACATTGGTGTCGGTATAGGAGGTCACACCTGAGCCGACTTTCGCAACGGACTTCCAGGTGCCGTCGCCGTTGCTTGCCTTGCGATAGATCTGGTAGCTGCTTGCCTTTACATTATTCCACTTTACCGTGATGCCGCCATTGATGCATTCGAGGGAAGTGACGGCAACTTTCGGGTAATAGGTAGCCGTCTTTCCTTTTTCATCATAACCGCTGGTGTATTTGCTGCCGTCCTTGGAGATGCAGCGAACCGTGTAGGTGTAGGCTACGCCGGCGGAGCAGGATGTGTCGGTGTAGCTGGTGGCAGTCGTATCAATGACTTTCGTCCAGGAAGTACTCTCGGTCTTGCGGAACAGACGGTATTTTTCTGCCCCGTTGACAGCCTGCCAAGTCACTTTGATACCGCCGGTGGTAGCGGCTGCCGAAGCAAGCTTGGGCGTTGCAAGCGAATAATAAGCACACTTTACGCCTTTGGAATCATACGAACTGGTATACGACTGCGCGTCAGAAGTAATGCAGCGGACCGTATAAACGTAGGTAGTTCCGGCTTTGCAGGTGGTGTCGGTGTAGGTAGTTCCGGTTGTATCGCCGATCCTCGTCCAACTGCCATTGCCGACTTTTCTGTACACTCTGTATTTGGCCGCGCCGCTCACGGCGTTCCAGGAAACGACGATCCCGTTGCTGGAAACCTTTGCAGAGTTGAGCGTCGGCGACGCATGAGTATAGAATGTGCAGCTGATACCGGTCGAATTATACGAGCTGGTATAAGATTTGCCGTCAGAAGAGATGCAGCGGACCGTATACGTATACTTCGTGTCGTTTTTCACATTGCTGTCGGTATAGCTGGTACCGGTTGTATCTCCCAGAATCTGCCACGAAGTGTCGGCCGGACCTTTACGGAAGACGCGATACTTGGCGGCGCCGCTCACAGCGTCCCATTTCACAACGATGCTGCTTCCAGATTTCGAAGCAGACTTCAGGGTCGGTGTGCTTAAGCTTGCAGCATAAGCATCCCCGATGGGGAGAAAAGCCGCAACCATAATGATGCAGAGCATAAGAGCAATCACTCTGCAAAGCGCTGTTTTTCTTCCAATCATATTC
>JAIKYQ010000044.1 GCA_024683035.1 Eubacterium sp. | reverse complement strand
TATATAGAACCGTTGAATGTGAATCGGCTGGAGCAGATCATTGCCAGGGAACGGCCGGATGCACTGCTGCCGAATCTGGGCGGGCAGTCCGGTTTGAATCTCTGTGCGGAATTGTATAAAGAAGGCATTCTGGATAAATACCAGGTGCAGGTGATCGGTGTGCAGGTCGACGCCATCGAACGCGGTGAAGACCGGATCGAGTTCAAGAACACCATGAATCTGCTCGGGATCGAAATGGCCCGCAGTCAGGTGGCATACAGCGTGGAAGAGGCGCTGGATATAGCGCATGAACTGGGGTATCCCGTCGTATTGCGGCCGGCTTATACCATGGGCGGAGCCGGCGGCGGCCTGGTGTACAACAAGGAAGAACTGAAGACGGTCTGCGCCCGCGGTCTGGCAGCCAGTCTGGTGCATCAGGTACTGGTGGAAGAATCGATCCTCGGCTGGGAAGAGCTGGAACTGGAAGTGGTCCGTGATAAGGATAACAACATGATCACGGTCTGCTTTATCGAGAATGTGGACCCGATGGGCGTGCACACGGGCGACTCCTTCTGTACGGCGCCCATGCTGACGATCTCGGAGGAACTGCAGGCCCGGCTGCAGGAGCAGGCCTACAAGATCGTAGAACACATCGGAGTCATCGGCGGGACCAACGTGCAGTTTGCCCATGATCCGGTGAGTGACCGTATTATCGTCATCGAGATCAATCCCCGTACGTCCCGTTCTTCGGCGTTGGCTTCCAAGGCGACCGGATTCCCGATCGCACTGGTTTCGGCTAAACTGGCAACCGGACTGACCCTGAAAGACCTTCCCTGCGGCAAGTACGGTACGCTGGATCAGTATAAGCCGGGCGGCGACTATGTGGTCGTGAAATTTGCCCGTTGGGCTTTTGAAAAGTTCAAAGGCGTCGAAGATAAGCTGGGTACCCAGATGCGTGCGGTCGGCGAAGTCATGAGTATCGGCAAGACTTACAAGGAAGCCCTGCAGAAAGCCATACGGTCACTGGAAAAAGACCGCTATGGCCTGGGCCATGTGAAAAACTTTGACACCCTGTCGAAAGAGGAGCTTCTGAAGTCGATCGTTACGCCGAGCAGCGAGCGGCATTTCCTGATCTATGAGGCGCTGCGCGCCGGGGCTTCGGTAGAAGAGATCCACGAGCGGACCCATGTGAAACACTGGTTCCTGGAACAGATGAAAGAGCTGGTGGTGGAAGAGGAAACCCTGCTTTCGAACCGCGGCAGCCTTCCTTCGGATGAGGCGCTGCGCCAGGCGAAACAGGATGGTTTTTCTGACAAATATCTGAGCGAGCTGCTGGAGATCCCGGAGGCCGATATCCGTCACCGCCGGGAGGAGCTTGGGATCGAAGAGACCTGGAGCGGCGTGCATGTCAGCGGAACGGAAGACAGCGCCTATTATTATTCCACCTACAATGCGCCGGATGCCAATCCCGTCAGCGATGCCAAACCGAAGATCATGATCCTCGGCGGCGGCCCGAACCGGATCGGCCAGGGGATTGAATTCGATTACTGCTGCGTACATGCCTCGCTTTCCCTGAAAAAACTGGGCTTCGAAACGATCATCGTCAACTGCAATCCGGAAACGGTTTCCACAGACTATGATACCTCGGACAAACTGTATTTCGAGCCTCTGACACTGGAGGATGTGCTGAGTATTTACCATAAAGAAAAACCGGTCGGCGTGATCGCGCAGTTCGGCGGACAGACGCCGCTGAACCTGGCGTCTGAGCTGAAGGCAAACGGCGTCCGTATCCTGGGGACTACACCGGAAGTCATCGACCTGGCGGAAGACAGGGATCAGTTCCGGAACATGATGGACAAGCTCGGCATTCCGATGCCGGAAAGCGGCATGGCCACCACTGTAGACGAAGCGCAGGAGATCGCGGAAAGAATCGGATTCCCGGTCATGGTCCGTCCCTCCTATGTACTGGGCGGCCGCGGCATGGAGGTCGTGTATGATAAGGAAGCACTGGCAGAATACATGCTGGCCGCTGTCGGCGTCACACCGGACCGTCCCATCCTGATCGACCGTTTCCTGAATCATGCGCTGGAATGTGAAGCAGATGCGATCAGCGACGGCGAGCATGCCTATGTGCCGGCGGTCATGGAGCACATTGAGCTGGCCGGGATCCATTCCGGCGACTCGGCCTGCATCATTCCGTCCAAGCATATTTCCGCCAGACAGCTGGATACGATCAAGGAGTATACACGCAGGATCGCCGAGGAAATGCATGTAGTCGGTCTGATGAATATGCAGTACGCGATCGAGAACGACACCGTCTTTGTGCTGGAGGCCAATCCACGCGCATCCCGGACCGTACCGCTGGTATCGAAGGTCTGCGGCATTTCCATGGTGCCGGTTGCCACGGATATCATTACCTCTGAACTGACAGGAAGACCGTCGCCGGTCAAAAACCTCGGGGAACGCCTGATCCCGTATTTCGGCATCAAGGAGGCAGTATTCCCCTTCAACATGTTCCAGGAAGTGGACCCGCTCCTCGGACCGGAAATGCGTTCTACCGGCGAGGTGCTCGGACTGGCCCGTACATCCGGCGAAGCGTTCTGGAAAGCAGAAGAAGCAGCGTCTGCTTCGCTTCCGCTGAAGGGTACGGTGCTCATTTCTCTGAACAATAAAGACAAGCCGGATGCACCGGAGCTGGCAAAGCTGTATTACGGAGCCGGATTCCGTGTCCTTGCCACGGGAAGGACCTGCGATCTGATCCAGGAGTCCGGTGTACCGGTGGAAAAAGTGAAAAAACTGTATGAAGGAAGGCCCAATATACTGGATCTGATCACGAACGGACAGATCGACCTGATCATCAATTCACCGGCCGGCAAGGAGAGTGTGAACGATGACAGCTATCTGCGCAAGAATGCCATCAAGGCACATGTACCGTATATCACAACGGTGGCAGCGGCCAGGGCGGCGGTTGAAGGCATCCATCAGATCAAGACACGGGGCAGCGGTGAGCTGAAATCCCTGCAGGAGTGGCATGCGGAAATCCATACAAGCTAGAATTGCTTTAACATTTATCATGCTGACGGCGCTGGTCCTGCTTGCGATCGGCGTCTTTCAGTATGTCTTTCTGGACCGGTATTACTTTCATAACAAACAGAACACGCTGATCGAGAGTCTGGAAAGAATAAGGGACTGGGATCAAGACAGTTCGGATGAGATACCGGAAAGCTTTGACCAGTTCAGCTCTGTCAACGGGCTGACGTATTGTGTGACCGATTCCACGCTGACGTACTGGTATACGAATTCTTCCGACGGCAACCAGATGGCGGCAAAGCTGCTGGGCATCCTGCTCGGAAAAGAAGACCAGAATACGGAAATCCTGCAGCAGACCGACGCCTATACCATGCTCCGTGATGCGGACCAGTTTTCCGGGCTGAACAGGCTGGAGCTCTGGAGTGTCCTGGATGACGGGTCGTACTATCTGGTGACCACGCCGATCCAGAGCCTGTCGGAAGCGGCGCGGATTTCCCTGCGGTTTTATCTGTATATCGGCATTGCAGCCGTTCTGATCGGAGCGGTCGTCATCTGGCTCGTGTCGGGAAAACTGGAGAAAACGGTCAGCAGCCTTCGTTCCGAGAAGGAACAGCTGCAAAGGGATATTGAAGAGAAGACCCGGATCGATGAGATGCGGAAGGAATTCCTGTCCAATGTGTCGCATGAACTGAAGACTCCGATCGCCCTGATCCAGGGATACGCAGAGGGCCTGCGGGATAATGTCAATGATGATCCGGAAAGCCGGACGTACTACAGTGATGTGATCATCGATGAGGCGGAAAAAATGAATCGTATGGTCCGTCAGATCACTACGCTTACCCAGCTGGAAAACGGAGAGCAGGATCTGGAAATCGAAACCTTTGACCTGGCGCAGCTGATCCGCGGCGTACTGGAAAACATGAAGGTGCTTGTGGAACAGAAACAGGCTTCCGTATTCTTTGAACAGGAAGAGCCGGTTCTGGTAAGAGGGGATTCCTTCCGGATCGAAGAAGTGATCACGAATTATCTGACGAATGCCCTGAACCATCTGGACGGCAGCCGGACCATCGATATCCGCTGCATATGGAACGGGGATACGGTAGAGACTACCGTGTTTAATACGGGGACGCCCATACCGGAAGAGGAGCTGGACAAGGTATGGATCAAGTTCTACAAAGTGGATAAAGCACGAACCCGCGCCTATGGAGGCAGCGGGATCGGATTATCCATCGTCAAGGCGATCATGGATGCCCATGGTCAGACCTGCGGTGTGAAGAACTATGAAAATGGTGTCGCCTTTTCCTTTACGCTGGCGGCCGCGGAGAGAACCGGTCAGGAGTAATACACAACGATCGGCATGTCAAAGGTGATCAGATCAAAAGCCTTGGCGGCCATATCCACCGGCATATTGACGCAGCCGTGCGAGCCGTCCCAGAGATAGATCTCTCCGCCGAAGGCACCGCGCCACCAGGCATCGTGGAAACCGACCGCGCCGTTGAACGGCATCCAGTAGGAAACCGGCGTCCGGTAGCCGGGACCCGTCAGAGTATAATCAAGCGCTTTGTTATAGACCAGACAGACACCGGCCGGCGTAGCCCGGCTTTCTGTCATCATGCCGGTAACCACATCGGTTTCCAGTTCCACTTCTCCGTCTATGTAGATCCACATATGCTGTCTGGTGCAGTCGACTTCTACGTAATCGTCACCGAATCCGTTGTTTTCATCGCTGGTCTCTTTGGAGGTATAAACCGGTTCGCGTGTAGTGACCGTCCCGTTCTCCAGCTCTTCGCTCAGCTGCATGATCTCGTTATAGACATCGACCTGATAGCCGTAGTTGCCTCCGGAAACCGCAATTTCACCGATATCGGTTGCGTTGAAGACACGGGTGATGCCGACCGTATCTACTGTGGCAGCCAGGCTTTCCACGTATTTATTGATCTGGTCATTCCAGACGTAATAGTCTTTATAGTACGTGCCTTCAAAATCCTGCTGCAGCCAGGAGCGGGTGATGGTGCCGTCCAGGGTTTGTTCTCTGCCTCCCGGAAGCTTATAGGTGATGCTGGCATTGGTAAACTGGTTCAGCTGGTCGGCCTCTTCCTGCAGCTCTTTGCCGATCGTATCGACGGTTTCTGAGGGCTGGGAATACAGACCTTCCACTTCCGTAAGATCTACCGAGGGAGCATACTCCCGGGCGGCTTCCAGGATCTTGGTCAGCGCGATGCCCTTATCCAGAGTCGTTCCCGGATCTTCCGGAACCACGACAAACTGCGCGTCGATATAGTCCATGTAGGCATTCTTCGGCTCCTGCATGTTTTCTTCCTGCAGTTCCGGCAGGGCGCGGGCGACTTCCAGCAGCTTTTCTTCATCGTAGGTCGCGGTAACTTCCGCTTTTGCCTCGACAGTCTCCGGCTGCTTTTTGTTCTTCATGTATTTATTGAACCAGCTCTCGGCATCCTGCTTCTTATAGAGACGTTCCACGCTGCCGTCCGAGACATAATGATAGCCGATCTCGGAACCGCTGATGGTTTCTTTTTTGTCACCACGGAAGAGGATATCCAGAGAATAGCTGTCGACGCTTTTCTCCAGCATGGCCTCCACTTCGTCGACTGTCTTGCCGGCGACATCGATGCCGTTGACAGACGTGCCTTCGAAGAAACGGCCGTCATAGGCTTCCACAAATTCGTTATACTGCTTCATATAGTAAGCCATATAACCAAGGACGCCGATGACAGCAGCCATGATACACAGTAAAACAATAAAAATGATTTTTCTTTTCTTTTTGGATTTCTTTTTTGACGTACGCATGGCAACAATATAACACATATTAATAGGAAAGTGTAGCGAAAAATACTTACATTCCGTAAAAAAATCTGTTACAATTATAACGTACATTTTCATTTATGGAGGACTACTGCAGAAACAAAAAAATCCGGAGGTGTATCTTGTATCATAAGGGAGACTACATAGTATATGGCATATCAGGGCCCTGTCTGATCACGGAAGTGACAAGATTATCCATGCCCGGCTGTGACGGTAAGCGGAAGTATTATGTACTGAGGCCGGTCAATTCCAGAAAAAGTACGATCTATTCGCCTGTAGATAATGAGAAGGTGACGATCCGCCAGATCATGACCAGAGAGCAGGCCGAATCTTTGCTGCGCGAAGTTCCGGACATCCAGCAGATTTCAGTGGAAAATGAAAAACTGCGGGAAGAGCAGTATAAGGAGATCATGAAGCACAGTGATCTGCGGGACTGCGTCGGTCTGATCAAGACCTTGTATCACAAGCGGCAGGTCCGCCTGGATCAGGGAAGGAAATTCACAACGGTAGATGAACGCTATCTGCGCGAAGCGATGGACATTCTCTGCAGCGAGCTCGCCTTATCGCTGGGAATGGACAATGAGAAGGCGCAGGAAACCTTATATACGAAGCTGCATATTTAGTTCTTGCATTTTATCGGCCGGTTTGGTATTATAATACACGGTCGATTGGTCAAGCGGTTAAGACGCCGCCCTCTCACGGCGGAATCAGGGGTTCGATTCCCCTATCGACTGCGCGAAGTCCGTAGAACGGACTTCTTTTTTTGTTCTGTTTCTTTAGCGGGAAACCGCCTTGTCATGCGGCGGAAAGTCTGGTTTGACAGATCTCTAAAACCCCCCTATACTAGATAAAGCGCCCTGGATGCGCAATGACTACTATATGGAGTGTTTATGGCCAAAAAGGATACGTATACAGAGAAAAATATCCAGGTTCTGGAAGGGCTGGAAGCAGTCCGCATGCGCCCCGGCATGTACATCGGCAGTACAGGCCGCAAGGGGCTGAACCATCTGATCTATGAGATCGTTGACAACGCGGTGGATGAACATCTGGCGGGATTTTGTTCGGAGATCCGGGTCACGCTGGAAGCAGACGGATCCTGTACCGTGCAGGACAACGGCCGCGGGATCCCCGTGGGGATCCATGAAAAGGGCATGCCGGCGGAAAGACTGGTATTTACCACACTGCATGCCGGCGGAAAGTTTAACAGCGACGTATATAAGACAAGCGGCGGCCTGCATGGTGTCGGTTCTTCCGTCGTGAATGCCCTTTCCATTTATATGGATGTGCAGATCAGCCGGGACGGAAAAATCTGGCATGATCGTTTTGAAAGAGGAAAACCCGTGCAGGAGCTGGAGCACGGTCTTTTGCCCACCCTGGGGAAAACGAAGGAAACAGGGACAAAGATCAATTTCCTGCCGGATGACGAGATTTTCGAAAAGACCCGGTTTTCTTCCGGAGATCTGAAAAGCCGTCTGCATGAAACGGCTTACCTGAATCCGGAACTGACGATCATCTTTTCTGATCTGCGGGATGACAGAGACGCCACCGTTGTGTTCCACGAGCCGGAAGGGATCATCGGATTTGTCAAGGATATGAATAAGAAGCAGGAAGTGCTTCATGAGCCTGTTTATATCCGCGGGGAATCCGAAGGGATCATGGTCGAGGCGGCATTTCAGTATGTCCGGGAATTCCAGGAAAACGTGCTGGGCTTCTGCAATAACATTTACAATGCCGAAGGCGGCAGCCACATTACCGGTTTCAAGACACAGTTTACCCAGGTGATGAACAGCTATGCGCGGGAACTGGGGATCCTGAAAGAAAAGGACGCTAATTTCACGGGATCCGATATCCGGAACGGTATGACGGCCGTCATCTCTGTGAAGCATCCGGATCCGCGTTTTGAGGGCCAGACGAAAACAAAGCTGGATAATCCGGATGCAGCCCGGGCTACGGGAAAAGTGACCGGAGAAGAGGTCGTGCATTATTTTGACCGCAATCTGCCGGTCCTGAAAACCGTACTGGAATGTGCGGAGCGTTCGGCGAAGATCCGCAAGGCCGAAGAGAAGACCCGGACCAACATGCTGACCAAACAGAAGTATTCCTTTGATTCCAACGGGAAACTGGCAAACTGCGAAAAGCGTGATCCTTCCCGGTGCGAGATCTTTATCGTAGAAGGTGACTCGGCAGGCGGTTCTGCCAAGATGGCCCGCGACCGCAGTTATCAGGCGATCTTCCCGATCCGCGGCAAGATCCTGAATGTGGAAAAAGCCAGCATGGACAAAGTCCTCGGCAATGCAGAAATAAAGAGCATGATCAATGCCTTCGGCTGCGGCTTCTCGGAAGGATACGGAAATGACTTCGATATCACCAAACTGCGGTATGACAAGATCATTATCATGGCGGATGCCGATGTGGACGGGGCGCATATTTCCACCCTGCTGCTGACACTGTTCTACCGGTTTATGCCGGAACTGATCTATCAGGGCCACATCTATATCGCCATGCCTCCGCTGTACAAGACGCAGCCTGCCCGCGGCGAAGGCGAATACCTGTATGATGACAAGGCACTGGAAAAATACAGGAAGAAACATGCGGGGCAGAAGTTTACCCTGCAGCGGTATAAAGGGCTGGGTGAAATGGACCCGCAGCAGTTGTGGGATACGACGCTGAATCCGGAAACACGCCGGATGCGCCGGGTCGAGATCGAAGATGCGCGTATGGCTTCAGAGATGACGCAGATCCTGATGGGTACGGACGTACCGCCGCGTAAAGCGTTCATCTATGAACATGCGACGGATGCCGATCTGGATATTTGACGGAAAGGAATTCCGGAATGGAAGAAATCATTCGTACCGAGTACTCGGAATTGATGCAGAAATCCTATATTGACTACGCCATGAGCGTGATCGTGTCACGGGCACTGCCGGATGTGCGGGACGGGCTGAAACCGGTCCAGCGGCGGACGCTGTACGATATGCATGAGCTGGGCACCTATTATGACCGGCCTTACAGAAAATCAGCGCGTATTGTCGGCGATACCATGGGTAAATACCATCCGCACGGGGACAGTTCGATCTACGACGCACTGGTTGTGATGGCGCAGGATTTCAAAAAAGGACAGCCCCTGGTAGACGGCCACGGTAATTTCGGGTCGATCGAAGGAGACGGCGCCGCGGCGATGCGTTACACGGAAGCGCGTCTGATGAAGATCAGTCAGGAAGTGTATCTGAAGGATCTGGATAAGGACGTCGTCAACTTTGTGCCCAATTTTGATGAAACAGAGAAGGAGCCGGAGGTGCTGCCGGTCCGCATTCCCAATCTGCTGGTAAACGGGGCAGACGGGATTGCTGTCGGGATGGTGACCAGTATTCCGCCGCACAATCTGACCGAAGTGGCCGATGCCGTCAAGGCCTATATCAAGAACAAAGATCTGACAACGGAACAGCTGATGCAGTACATCGAAGGACCGGATTTTCCGACGGGAGGCAGCGTCGTCAACCGGGACGAACTCCGGGAGATCTACGAGACCGGTGTCGGGAAGATCCGGATCCGCGGCAAAGTGGAACTGGAAAAAGGAAAAAACGGAAAACAGTTCCTGGTGATCACAGAAATCCCCTATACAATGATCGGGGCGAATATCGGGAAATTCCTGTGTGACGTGGCCGATCTGGTGGAGAAGAGGCTCACGACCGACATCGTAGATATCTCGAACCAGACCTCGAAAGAGGGGATCCGGATCGTTCTGGAGCTGAAGCGCGGCGCCGATGCAGAGCAGCTGAAAAACCTGCTGTATAAAAAGACAAGGCTGGAGGATACCTTCAGCGTCAACATGCTGGCTGTGGCGGACGGCCGTCCGGAAACGCTGAATCTGCGTCAGATCCTGGATTATTTTATCGACTTCCGTTTTGAACTGGCTACGAGGAAATACCAGACGCTGCTGGCGAAGGAACTGGAGCGGAAGGAAGTGCAGGAAGGCCTGATCAAGGCAGTGGATGTGATCGACCTGATCATCGAGATCCTGCGGGGAAGCAAGACGCAGCAGCAAGTGCGGGACTGTCTGACCATGGGTATCACCGAAGGGATCAAATTCCGGCATAAAGCCAGTGAGAAACAGGCAAAACAGCTGGCTTTCACACAGCGGCAGGCAGCGGCGATCCTCGATATGCGGCTGGCCAAACTGATCGGCCTGGAACTGGAGGCACTGCTGAAGGAAAACCGGGAGACAGAAAAGAAGATCGAACGCTATGAAACGATCCTGAATGATTATGACGTCATGGCAGATGTCCTGCTGGAGGACCTGGATGAAATAAAGAAGGAATACGGAAAAAAACGCCGGACGCTGCTGGAAAACGCGGAAGAGATCGTTCTGGAGGAGCCGAAGGAGGAGGATACCGAAGTCGTCTTCCTGATGGACCGTTTCGGCTATGCCCGTGTGGTGGATCCGGTCACCTATGAGAGGAACAGGGAAGCCGCAGATAAGGAAAGCCGATTCCTTTTCCGCTGCATGAGTTCGGACAGGATCGGACTGTTTACGGACAGGGGGATCATGCATACGATCCGTGTCAGGGATATCCCTCTTAGGAAGTTCCGCGAAAAGGGCACACCGATCGACAATCTCAGCAATTATTCATCGGAAAACGAGCTGGTTATCCTGGCAGCGCCGGTGAGTGAGATCCGGGAGCAGAAGCTGGTCTTTGTTTCCCTGCGCGGCATGACCAAGGTGGTAGACGGCAGCGAATTCGATGCGGCAAAAAGAACGATCGCAGCCACCAAGCTTTCGGATGAAGAAGACCGGGTCGTGTATATCGGGTACGCGGGACAGGGTGAATTCCTGGTCCTTCAGACCCGGGGCGGGTACTTCATACGATTCTCCACAGCAGATATTCCGGAAAAGAAAAAGGGAGCAGTCGGCGTGCGGGGGATCCGCCTGGAAAAAGACGACAGTGTAGAAAACGGATATCTGATCAGTGCCGGGAATGAATTCCAGGTGGAATATGCCGGACGCATGCTTTCCCTGAATCGTCTGAAACTGAGCAAGCGGGACGGAAAGGGCGTAAAAACGAAGAAGTAAAAGGGTTTTTGTG
>JAIKYQ010000033.1 GCA_024683035.1 Eubacterium sp. | reverse complement strand
GTGTTGTCCTTACGGACGGAGATTCCGATATTGATCTCTTCATCAGAGACTTCGAAATCATCATCGCTGCCTGTGAAATCCAGGATCTTCATATCCGGATAGGCAACCAGAGCGCCCTGTGCGGTCGGCATGTCACAGCATACAAAATCAACAGCGCCGGTCTCCAGAGCCATCAGCATGGCCGGAGCAGACTCAGCAGCTTCCTGTACCTTGGCGCCTTCGATCTGGGGCAGGCAGGTGTCATACCAGATCGTTCCCTGCTGGGATGTGCAGGTCGCGCCGGAAAGATCAGACTTTCCTGCCGCTTCCGCATATTCACTGTCAGCCTTGACAAGGCAGACGATCGACGCATACAGATACGGACCGGCAAAATCTACCTGCTCGGCACGTTCGGCTGTCATGGACTGGCCGGCGATCACACAGTCGACCTGGCCGGACTGTACAGCCGGTACCAGGGAATCCCAGTCAAGCTGGTGGACTTCCAGTTCCCAGCCGTTGGCTTCACAGATCTTTTTCGCCATCATGATATCGTAGCCGTTTGCGAACTGATTGGAATCCGCGATCGGCACAGACTCGTTGGAGTCATCCGGCTGCGCCCAGTTGTACGGCGCATAGGCACATTCCATAGCCACGGAAAGGACACCGTCCTCCACGCCGCTGCTGACTTCCTCGGCCTCTACGACGGTCGCCAGACCAAAGACCATAACGGCACTCAACATCAGTCCCAATACTTTCTTCTTCATTTCTGTTCTCCCTTCTTACTCTTCAATTGCTACCATAAGCCTGCTCCCGCAGAAACCGTCAGCAGACGGTCCCGCAGCTGCGGCGACATTAAAAAAACCGGCATCATGCAGCATGGAAACGGCCGGTTCTCTCAGACGATAGCGCTCCACATCCGCATGTGACAGTCTGCAGCGTATTCCCCTGCAGCCCAATTTTCTCTTTCCGGACAAAAAGAAAAAACTTCGGCGGCTTTCCCTTTCCCGCTTCCGATGTCCGTCTGAAAAAAGCTGTACTGATGAAAACCGCGCCTCTATCCTGTTTTTCAATTGTATGAATGGTAACACGGAGACTTTATGATGTCAACATGTATCCTGCGTCTCCGTGTTTTCCCGGCAGCCTGCCTTACGGGCTCACAGAAACCTTCCCCGCCAGTACCTGCTGATAATCCTGATAGTTCTTCTCCAGCAGCTCCGGTGTATTGAGCTCATAAGGACACTTCTCCGTGCACTTTCCGCAATGCAGGCAGTTCTCTGTTTTTTTCATCTCTTCCTGCCAGTACGACGTCAGCCATGCCTGGGAAGGCGCCCTGCGGAGCATCAGCGACATTCTGGCGCACTGGTTGATCATGATCCCGGCGGGGCAGGGCATGCAGTACCCGCAGCCGCGGCAGAAACTGCCCGCCAGTTCCTTTTTCTCCTGTTCAATAAAGGCGGTGAGTTCCTCATTCATGACCGGGGTCTGCTCCATGAAGGACAGCCACTCCTCCAGTTCTGTTTCCTTCTGGATCCCCCAGATCGGCATGACATTTTTGAACTGGGAAACAAAAGCCATCGCCGCATCGGCATGTGTGATCAGGCCGCCGGCCATGCCCTTCATGGCCAGGAATCCCATATCCTTTTCTTCACATGCGCGGACCAGCTCTATATCCTTCTCAGAGGACAGATAGCTGAACGGGAACTGCAGCGTCTCATACAGCCCGGATTCCACGCATTCCATAGCGATTTTGATCTTATGCGCTGTAACGCCGATATGCCTGATCTTGCCGCTTGCTTTAGCCTTCAGCATACATTCGTACATACTGGAGCCGTCTCCCGGTCTCCAGCACTGCTCTACACAATGGAACTGATACAGGTCGATATAGTCCGTCCGAAGCAGCTTCAGTGAGATATCCAGCTGTTTTTCAAATTCTTCGGGGGTTTTTGCCATCGTTTTGGTGGCGATAAAAATGTCCTCCCGGAAACCGGCGAACGCCTCTCCGCACTTCTCCTCGCTGTCGGAATAAGCTCTTGCCGTATCAAAAAACCGCATGCCGCCTTCATAAGCTCTCCGAAGAAGCTTCACTGCCTCTTCCTTGCTTATACGCTGGATCGGCAGCGCGCCGAACCCGTTCTGCCGCGCCGTGATCTCTGTTTTTCCCAACCGGATCTCCTGCATTGTCTTCTCCCTTCTCTTCCCCCATGCCGTCACAAACACTTTGACAGCTCTGCCGGTGTTTTCTATATTATTATATGTAATATATATGCCGGCAGTTTTCAAGAATGCTTTTCAGTTGTCGGGAACACTGCCAGCTGCCGGAATGCTTATCCGCTGTCCGGAATACATTCCGGCAGTCATTCTTGCTTTCAACAGGAGGTTTACAGGATGCATGTTTTAATTCTGAACGGAAGTCCGCATAAAAACGGCAATACTTCCATCGCGTTAAAAGAAATGGAGAAGATCTTCGATCAGGCCGGCGTCACCTGGGAAATGATTTCACTTGGTCAGATGGATATCCGCAGCTGTATCGGATGCAACAGCTGTTCTAAAACCGGCCAGTGCGTATTTGATGATCTCGTCAATGAAACAGCACCCAAACTGGAAGCAGCCGACGGCCTGGTTCTGGCATCTCCGGTTTACTATGCCGGCGCCAACCCGACCCTGACCGCCTTTGTGACACGTCTCTTCTACAGTACGAGTTTTTCCAAAAACATGAAAGTCGGCGCCTCGGTTGTGGTGGCCAGACGGGGAGGCACCACAGCCGCCTTTGATGCCCTGAACAAGTTCTTTACTATCAGCGGCATGCCCATCGCTTCCGGACGTTACTGGAACAATGTATTCGGCTGTGTACCGGGTGAATCCGAAGCAGACGCCGAAGGCCTGCGGAATGTACGCATTGTAGCACGCAACATGGTCTTCCTGATGCGCAGCATTGCGCTCGGCAAAGAAGCGTTCGGCCTGCCGGAAATCGAACAGGGACCGGCGACGAACTTTATCCGGCCTTAATGTGACAGCTGCTTTTTCGCTCGCCGGAAAAAGTGCAGCCATACAATTTGTCAACATAATGCAATTCCATATTGACATTTTAATGTTTCATTTATAAAATTGTTCTGTAAATGCATATATCATGCACAAAGCTGCATATATTTTGCTGTATATTAATGTCTGCTTCTGATCGGCTCTGTACTTCGAATTGCGTCTGCAATACGCCGGATCGGTATATGACATCCGGGTTTGACTTTACAGAATGCCTGTTCGGCAGCTGCAGAAAAAGGCGGCATGGTTTTCACCATGCCGCCGTGTTTTTTATCCCTGTCTGCTGCTTACTCGATGTTCTTCAGATCCGGGGAAATGATCAGCTCGGCGCCGGTAGCTTCCTGCACCTGCTCAACCGTGAATTCCGGATTGATCTCGACCAGTTCCAGGCCTTTATCGGTAACATTGATCACACCCATCTCAGTGATGATCTTGGTAACGCATGTTTTGGCTGTCAGAGGCAGTGTGCACTCTTTCAGGATCTTGTGATTGCCCTTCTGGGTATGCTCCATGGCAACGATCACGTTGGAAGCACCAACCACCAGGTCCATGGCACCGCCCATGCCGGGAACCATCTTGCCCGGGATGATCCAGTTGGCCAGATTGCCTTTTTCATCAACCTGCAGAGCACCCAGGACAGTCGCATCGACATGACCGCCGCGGATCAGGCCGAAGGATGTAGCGGAGTCGATGAAAGCACCGCCGACAGCGATGGAGGAGGGCTGTCCGCCGGCATCGGATACGCACGGATCAGCTTCTTCCGGCTTCGGACCGGCGCCGACCATACCATTCTCCGCTTCAAGGATCACTTTCACATCGTCCGGCAGGAAGCTCGGAACCATCGTGGGAAGACCAATACCCAGATTCACAACATCCCCGTCATGGAACTCTTTAGCAACACGTTTTGCAATATATGCTTTGATTTCGCCTTTTTCCATTATTTTGCACCTCCGTCAACCACATAGTCCACCAGGATACCCTGCACAACGACATCATCCGGATCGATCATATCTACGATCTCATCCGCCTGCATCACGACAGTATCAGCAGCAGTTGCCATAACGACGTTGAAGTTACGTGTTGTGCCGTGGAAACGGACATTGCCGAATTTGTCGACCTGTGTGCCATAGCAGAAGGCGATATCGGCGCGCAGCGGCTCTTCAAACAGATACTCCTTGCCGTTGATCTCATAAACCGGTTTGCCGGCTTCTTCACCGACCGGTGTGCCAAGACCTGTGGGGGTCAGGACGCCGCCCAGGCCATAACCGCCGGAACGGATCTTCTCAGCCATGGAGCCCTGTGGAACCAGAATCACTTCCATGGAACCGTCGTTCATCTTCTGACCGACTTCCGGATTGATACCGATATGGGTGGCATACATCTTTTTGATCTGTCCGTTGTGGATCAGCTCATGAACACCGTGCTCCAGCTTCGGCTGTCCGCCGTCGTTGCAGATAAGTGTCAGATCCTTTACACCGGACTCCGCGATCGCATGCATAACCTCATTCGGTCCGCCGACACTGAGGAAACCGCCGACCATGATCGTCATGCCGTCTTTCACGAGCGCAGCAGCTTCCTGTGCTGAAATTTGTTTTGCCATTGTGATTACCTCCATCTTAATTTATTTTCGGGTCGCAAAACCTATCTTTTACGCCCATTTGATCACTCACATTATACACCTGTGCGATTGATTTGTGAATGAAAGTTACTTTTTTATCACATAAGCATTTCCGTGGCAGAACGGGTTTTCCCCTATCTTTCTGTCTCGTAAAGACAAGCCGCAGTCAACTGCGGCTTGTCAGCAATTCATTTACTCTGATTTATGCATCACTTCCTGCCGCCCTTAAATAGCCGACAGTCCTGTAACACCTACGATGATGAATGCAATAGCAATGATGATACCGCTGATGATCAGGGAGACTGCGCAGTATCCCATGATATCACGGGCTGTCAGTCCGGCAACACCCAGAGCCGGCAGAGCCCAGAACGGCTGCACCAGGTTCGTCCACGCATCACCCCAGGCAATACTCATGGCTGTAATGGCCGGTTTGACGCCGAGCTCGAGGCCGGCCGGCATCATGATCGGGCCCTGAACAGTCCACTGTCCGCCGCCGGACGGAACGAAGAAGTTAACGATACCGGCTGCCAGGAAGGTGAAGATCGGGAACGTAACATGGTTCGAGATCGATACGAAGAAGTTACTGATAACTGCTGCAAGAGAGGAACCTGTTGATCCGCCCTTGAAGACCATCAGTGCCTGAATACCGGCATAGAACGGGAACTGCAGCATAACGCCGGCAGCACCGCTGGCCGCATCGATGACCGCGTGCACATAACGGATCGGTGTCTTGTGCAGCAGGATACCGAGGATCAGGAAGATGAAGTTAACAACGTCAAGGTTCAGTCCGTTGATACCTTTACCGGCAAAATAATGGACCAGATAAACCAATCCCATGATACCGATGATGATCGAAAGAACAGGGCTGTTCTCGATCTTCTCAGCCGGTGTCTTCGGAGCAGGATACTCACGCTCTTTGTCTTCCAGCAGAGCCGGGTCGACAACGAAGGTATCTTCCGGCGCCGGATGCATCTTGCCGAGCAGGATCGTCAGGGCAACGACGACTACCAGGATGGTGATCAGGTTCCACGGAGCAAAGATCGTTTGGCCGGTAGGAATCAGCTCGGTGACTGCATTACCTGTGTTCTTAATGGTACCGGCAACCAAAACGCCGTTGCTGGCGGCTGCTTCTGCTTCGGAGATGATCTGATTAGCAGTATTCAGCTGCAGCGGGATGGAACCGGAAATACCGGCATGCCAGATAACGAACACGGAGTAGCCGGCTGCGATGACTAGACGATAGTCAACACCTTTGACTGCTTTGGCAACTTCGCGGCCGAGCAGAGCGCCGACGACCAGACCGAAGCCCCAGTTAACGAATGTAGCGATAGCACCGACAACGGCAACAAGCATAACGCCCTGGACCGGAGTCTTTGCGGAAGCGGCCAGCTTCTGCAGGAACTTCTTGATAGGCGGAGCCTGTGCGAACGCGGTACCGGTAACAACAACAAGTGCCATCTGCATTGAGAATGCAAGCAGTGCCCAGACGCCGCCGCCCCATGCATCGATCAGCTGCAGCGGATTAGCACCGGCTGCCGGGATCGCGAAAATGAAAACGACGATCGTAAGGACTGTGCAGAAGATGAACGGATCCGGAAGGAAACGGTTCATCAACCGAACGAAAAAGTTACTCATGGCTTTCATAACATGTCCCCCTTGTCTAATGACATTGACATATATATAGTGAGATACAGTAAATGAATTTCTAGTTCATTATAAATTTTTTATAAAGTACTGTCAAGTTTTTGGCAAACAGAATATGTTACATTATTGTTACGAGCAAAAATATACAGCCTTCCGGGTCCTGTTTCCCAGAAGGCTGTATGTAAAATCATCCCGTTTCTATTTATATACATACCATGCTTTCCGTCTGGTGACGGATGCATGCCCGTATCATTCTCCGAACCGCACCTTCATATAACCCTTGATGATATCCACGCATTTTTCAAATCCCAGTCTGCCGGAATTCAGGCACAGATCGTAGTTGCGGGTATCATACCATTTGCGGCCTGTGTATTTTTCAAAAAACTCGGCCCGGTTCCGGTTGATCATGTCTACATACTTATCCAGTTCGGCACGGGACAGACTCTGCTTCCTGGATGCCTCTTCGATCAGGACCTCTTTAGGCGCATGCACGAACACCCGGATCACATGATCCATATCCCCCAGGATATAGCCTCCGCAGTGGCCGATGATCACACAGTTCTCCTCTTCTGCCAGCCGGCGGATCACTTTTGCCTGGTAATTGAACAGGTTTTTCGGCGAGGTGAAGTCCGGACTGTCCGGTCCGAGCAGGTCACCCGTCTTATAAATCGTGCTGCCGCTGTTCAAAAAGGAACGCACCGATTTGGTTTTATCGAAAGCAGCTACGAACAGCGCCTCATTGATGCCGGACTCCTCTTCCGCCAGTCTCTCCAGATCCTTATAATAATAGGAAATCCCCAGATCTCTGGCCAGCATTTCCCCGACGGTCTTCCCGCCGCTTCCGTACTCACGGTTGATGGCTATGACGTATTTCATGGCAATTTCCTTTCTTAAATCAGCTCATTAATCTTCACGCCGCTGCGTGCTCCGCACTCCCGCGCCGTTCAGCCA
>JAIKYQ010000216.1 GCA_024683035.1 Eubacterium sp. | reverse complement strand
GCCGGTAGAAAACGTGCCATCGACAGACAGATCCGCAATATCCAGCAGGCGAAACGTAATATAAAGTCCCAGAGCCATGATCCCCCAGATCATGCCCTGCGCGATTCCGGCAGGAAACCGGCCGATCAGATCAGCCGGATGTAAGGCTGCAGCTGCAAATAACATCTTCTTATCTCCCTTTACTACACTTGCATATGAATACAGGAGCGGTTTTCCGCCCCTGTGGTATTATACATGATTGTTTCCCTTCTGGGAATACCCGTTCGGCGTTTTCAGAGGATTCCCTGTTCCGTCTGCAGCGAATTCCCCGCTTCCGTCTTCAGCAGATTCCCTGCTCCCGTCTACAGCGGATTCCCCGCTTCCGTCTTCAGCAGATTCCCTGCTCCCGTCTACAGCGGATTCCCCGGAAGGATGAGGCAGTCACACACACAGGCTTCTGCCGGGAATACCCGTAAACCTGCGGATCTCGGCCTGGTCTGGTTATTCTGCTTCGTACGCTGTGTAATCGTCCGGAACGGTGATGCCCAGTTCTTCGCAGATCGCCGGATTGTACTCTTTGACCGGACCCTGGAAGTATTCGATCGGCATCGTGGAGATATCTTCTCCCTTCAGGACGCGGACCGCCATCTCGCCGGTCGTGCGGCCAAGGTCATAGTAATTGATGGACAGAGTTGCCACGCCGCAGCCGGCCATGATTCCTTCTTCCCCGACAACGATCGGCACTTTGGCCGGCAGGGCCACGTTGTTGATCGCCTCTGTGCAGGAAGCTGCCGTATTGTCTGTCGGGATATACAGCACGTCATTGCCGGAGCAGGCTTCGCCGGTAACCGAAGCGACATCGTTGGAGTCCGAGAAGGTGTACACGGTTACTTCCAGTCCCTTTTCTTCCAGCGCTGCTTTGACCACGTCGGCCTGATATTTCGAATTGGCCTCGGCAGAGCAATAGAGAATGCCGACGCTCTGGGCTTCCGGGAACAGTTCCACAACCATGTCCGCCTGCTGATCCAGCGGGGCCAGATCGGAAGTGCCGGAAATGTTGCCTCCGACTGTGCCGTCGAAATCATCGATTTCCAGCGCCACGCCGTATTCCGTGATCGACGTGCCGAGGATCGGGATCTCATTCGTGGCAGCCGCCGCCGACTGCAGCGCCGGTGTGGCATTCGCCAGGATCAGATCCACGTTTTCAGCCACCAGGTTCGTGCAGATCGTGGTCGCTGTGGAAGTATCGCCGGCTGCATTCTGCTCATCAAAGGTAACGGCATCGCCGAACTCTTCTGTCAGGACATCCTTGAAACCCTGTGTCGCCGCATCCAGTGCTTCATGCTGCACCAGCTGGCAGATCCCGATGAAATACTCCTGATCCTCTTCTTCGGCCGCTGCGCTTACCGTCAGCGCACTGACAGCCAGAATACCGGCTGTGATCATTGCCATCATTTTACGTAACTTCATTGCTTTTCTCCTTCCATGTTGTATTACTTACTTATCTCGATCTGATTTCGACTTTAGAGAAATCAGGTCAATTCTCCGCCTTGCTGGTTCTTGATTTTTCTTTAATTCTGTAGGTTCTTGGTTTTCCTTTATTTTTGCAGGCTCTTGATTTTCTTTTAATTTTGCAGGCTCTTGATTTTCCTTTAATTTTGCAGGTTCATGCTTTTCTTTGATATATTTCTTAATCTTCGCTTTATCACATGAAAGCGTTACGCTTTGACGCGTTAAAGCTATGTGTGATACTGTAACGCCGCAGACTGCATTTGTCAAGTAGAAAATAGGACTTGAACAAGGATCGATGCGTCCGCGGCGTCAAAAATCTTGTGTCATAACCCTGGAAAACATGAACTGGATTCCCGGAAATCATCGCGATACTATTACTCGAAAGGATAACGGAATTCTGAATTCTGAATACACTTGCCGTATTTTTATCTGAAAACACTTGCCGTGTTTTATTCGAATGGATACCGGAATCCCGCCTGTTCCCGGCAGACATCGAGGATCTTCATGGCTGCCACACTGTCATCCAGCGGCACCAGCTCGCTCTCTGTTTTGCCTTCCTGCAGGCAGCGCACGGCTTCCATGGCTTCGTATTCATAACCATTCTTCAGGAAGGGCTCTTCAAACGAGGCCAACACTTCATTATCAAAGTTGACGGCCTGCGCTTTCTGCACCTGGAAGAAAAGATCGTCCTGCAGCGTAACCCTGCCCTTGGTGCCCAGCAGGTACATCGTGGCGCGCTTCTTTTCCCCGAGTCCCGTGCTCAGATGGGCAAAGCTGCCGTTGGCATAGGCCAGGACGATGGAGTCCATATAGTCCACGCCGGTCTCTCCCATCATGGTATGCGAGAGGATCTGCTCCGGATGCATGCCGAGGAAAGAGCCGGCATAGGTGACCGGATAATAGCCCAGATCCAGCAGCGCCCCGCCGCCCGTCTCCAGGTTGTACAACCGGTGTCCCTTTCCGGCCGCGGTATAGAAGCAGCCGTCCGCTGCCCGGATCTCTCCAAGCAGGCCTTCTTCGACCCACTGCCGGATCTTCCGGTAGGCCGGCTGGCAGCGTGTCCACATGGCTTCCATGAGGAACAGGTTCTTGCTGCGCGCCAATGCCACGACTTCTTCAGCCTGCGCAGCATTGATGGTCAGAGACTTTTCGCACAAGACCGGCTTGCCTGCCTCCAGACAGTCC
>JAIKYQ010000208.1 GCA_024683035.1 Eubacterium sp. | reverse complement strand
GTAGTGATCGGCGCCACGATCAGCGTGGGGCAGTAGTAATTGCCGTCATTGTTCTGCAGGACCAGGACCGGTCTGGTGCCTCCCTGCTCGGAACCCTTAAAGGGATTCAGGTTGGCAAGATAGATATCCCCGCGCCGGTATATCCAGTCAGGTCTCAGCTCTTTTCCCTTATATTTCAAATTGTCCACCTCCCGCAGCCTCAGAATTTCCTCGGCAGATAGTATTCCGGATCCATTCCGATATACCGTTTGTAGATCTGATATAAATAGCGTCGATACCCAGAGAACCGAGTTCCGGCTTTCTTCCCTTCCTCCCAGATCCTGACTGGATCCACCTGGCAAAGCTGGAAAATCAGCCGATCCGGATCAATCTCCTCATCATAGATCTCTATAAAGCGAAGAACACAATCCAGCACCTCGTGCCGCAAAGAATCCGGATGACCTTTCCATGCCAGCTGGAGCACCAGCAGAGCCTTTTCGAAAAGTTCGTCGCCGGCCCGAAGATATCCTGTAAATGCTGTGGAGATACAGCAGATCTTTCCCCATCCACCGTGGCGCTTGAAGTCAAGCGCAAACCCGTAGCTGTTTACAAGTTCTTCAAATGTGACTGCGATTTCATCCTGGTCCGCGATCAGGGCTTCCAGCCTTTCTCCCGGTGTGAGTTTCTGCGTTCCCGAACTGATGCCTCCAAATGTATACTGTGACTTAACAGTTTGGGGGTTGTTTCGGGTCGATACTCTAATATGGCATCTTTTCATAATCTTTTACCTCCTATGTATAAGCGGGCTAAACCGACGCATGGCTGGTCAGCCCGCATTCTTTTCAATGTGTATGATCCTTCCGTATTTGTCCTCGGCACCCCCGGAAGCTACGAAGCGATGCTTCGCCGGGAAATCATTCAGGCGTCCGGCAGCTTACCGGATCCATGGGCCTTTCACCCCTCCGTGGTTCTCACCGAGCCGCATGGGCCTTTGCCCAGACGGAAGTCTCATTATTCTGTGATGCCTCGTTGCTGTATGCCGGAAGCTGTCCGGCACTTACAGGCCGGGTCCCGCTCATGTCCCGAAAGACCGTCATGGCGTTCACCGCTGCTGTGGCTCTTCATCACAGGTTCGTACCTGAAGAATGTCTATTCAGTTGTAAAGGTGCTTTCTGATTTCTCAGTTCGTAACAACTCGGTTGTTACGAGTAAGATTCTATGTAAAAATGGACGTTTCTACAGGGATGCGGGGCGACCCGTTTTGTCTGAAAACAGGCCTTTATACGACCCCTTCATTTATTTCAGGTCTTTCATGAGTCCTGCCAGGATATCCTGGGCGGCCGAAAGCTGCTTCTGAATGTGCAGCGTCTCAAAAGACCGGCCGGTCAACAGATAATCTGTGCTGACATCAAAGAAAGAGCTGATATCCAGCAGGAGAGCTATGGAGCACCCATGGTTCCCGTTCTCGATCTTCTTGTAATGCTCATAGCTGACATTCAGCTCATCAGCCATCTGCTGCAGCGTCAGTCCGTTTTCCTTGCGAAGGGCCTTCACCCTCTGTCCAAATTCCACCTGGTTGAAGTACATTTCCTGTCCTTTCCGCAGAGCAGGAGAAGGCTCCGTCTCCGTACGAAGCGGACAGGTATGCAGTTCCCGTAAGCAGAGCAAAAGAAAAAGCACCGTCGAAATCGAATCTTTAAAAGGGTATGGTTCACCCTTGTTCTGATTCGGCTTCGTACGGTGCTTGGTAGTTTCTCAGTCCCGGTTTCCCGTGGCTGCTCCGCTTGCTCGATTAAAAGTCGTTTGCGTTATTCAGTTTTGTTGCAGTTCCTGTTATTGTACTGCAGCCGCCTCCAGTTTCAGCGGCATCATCTTTGACAGCTGTTCCATCCTGATCACTGGGATCCTGACCATCTTCTGGAAGCTCAGGTCCTGCGTGGAGTGTCCGCAGTATTCACATTCCATCCAGCCTTCCGTTTCCTCAAGATACAGGCTGCGATTGATCCTGCCGCAGACCGGGCAGGCAACATCATATGTCATATTCCTCGTACCTCCCTTATGTATCCCAGCCCGAAGACTGGTCTTCCCATCGTGTTTCAAACAGCTTTTCCGGTGATTCGATTTCCCGGATATCCTCCATCCGTATCCGCATCCCATCCACCAGAATCGTTTTCGTCACTTCGGCATCCACATTCCAGCAGATGCCGGTGACCGTTTTGTACTGGCCCTGTAAGCCGTAAGACTCACTATTCACGTCGCTGCAGGGTTCGTAATAAGTAACCGTTACCTGAACCCGGTTCGCCCTGGCCATCCGGCTGTTATAAGTCAGTTTGTGGAGGATGCTGAATCTCCGGTCAAGTTCCTCCTGGTCCTCCGGGCTTAAGCCTGCCTTGTCCGTATAGAGCTCATTCTTCATGAGGATCGCAAAGTCAAATCCCCGCAGTGCGTCGAACGGAGCGAAGAGCTTTGCCCGTTTTCCGGGAGGCATCTCAGGATGCCGGAGCCGGAAGCTGTCATAGCGGTCGTGTCTTGGCTTTCCCTTTAAAAATACGTCCTGATACTTAAACCCCGCCGGCATCGGCATCACACCTATCGCATACATCTTAAGCACCTCCTCTCACCGGCAGAAGAGGGCACTTAATAAAGCTAGGCTTTGTGTCCGCCTATCTGCTGGTTTCTCTCCAATGTTGTCGCTCCTTCAAGCATGTTCATGCCCTTGAAGACTGCATTTGCTCCATACCGTTTCCGGACCTCCAGCATCGCAGCTGTGAGCTTCCGGTCTCTTTCCAGAGCTTCATAATCCACAAACATATTCATCTGGTACATTCCCATGTCCTCTGCCACATCCATGGCGCAGACGCCAAGGCGGCGGTAGAGCAGGCGATGGTCCGTTTTTTCATCAAACTGCCGCAACATCGGGGTCGTGATGAGCT
>JAIKYQ010000198.1 GCA_024683035.1 Eubacterium sp. | reverse complement strand
TCTTGTCACGTCTCCATGCATGATCTGCATATGATAGATGTCGAACAGCATGCGGAAGCTGGGTGAATTGACCCGGCGCAGCATATCCAGCGATTCGTACAGATCCCAGAGCGTCGTATTCGGATGATCCACCGTATTGTTGATCGGCTCCAGGAGCAGCATCACGCCTTCCTGTTCAAAAGCCGGCAGCATGCGCTCTGCGCAGCGCTGGATCCGCTGCAGCGTTTCTTCATGCGACATGCCGGGTACGACATCGTCGGTAAAATAGGCCACTTTTTTACAGCCCATCTCCGCTGCCTGCTTTGCCCGGAGCTTTCCGGATTCCACAAAGGCGTCTTCGCCTTCCCCGGACATCCAGGGAATGAAATCTGTCATCAGCAGTTCGTACTGGATGCCCAGTTCCTTCTGCAGCGCCCTTAATTCATCGAAAGACTTTTCCTTCAGGAAGACCACTTCCATCCGGTTGAATCCCATGCCTGCCAGTTCCCGGATCGCTTCGCGGTAGTCTCTTCCCCCATACACGAAATCCACATTGACCGACAGTCTGCCGAGTATATCTGAAGCCATTCGTTTTTCCTCCTGCTCTCATGACCGGGATCTGCCGCTTTCCGGTTCCGGCCCTCTTTGTTTCCTTTATCTGTAAATAGGCAGCAGTTCGTGATTGATATAATATTTGGAAAGCAGCATCGTCGCCATCGGATCCGGCGTGCCGTCCGTCTCGATGCTCATCCAGCCTTTGTACTCATGTTTTTTCAGGTTCTTCCACAGCCCTTTGAAGTCCACGGTACCCGCACCGAGTTCCCAGAACCAGCGGTCTCCGGTGTCCATGAACTCCGCCCCCGCACAGAGCCGCAGCTCGTCCGGCGCCGCATGGATCGGCGTGTCCTTCAGGTGGAAGAAGCGGATGAAATCGTGGTACTTATCATAGAACTCCGGCACGTCGAAGCCCAGGATGCTGACCTGCGCCGTATCCAGACAGAAGCCGACGTTTTTATGGTCCAGCATTTCGATATACCGCTCCAGTTCGTTCTTGTTGATGGCGCACCAGAATTCGGAATGGATGCAGGGCATGATATCGATCTGGGATGCCCATTTGCCGAACTCATTCATCAGGTACGCTGCCTGCTTCAGTTCGTCGTCGGAAAGCGGCCCTACGCCGAAGTAGCCGCTGCAGGGCATGACAGTCAGCCATCTCGCCCCAAGCTTATGCGCAAACTCCGCGTTCTCTTTCAGGATGCGCATGGTGTCGTCAAAGCTTTCCTTTTTATGGGAGTCAAAGGCAATGGCAAATGTCGTCGTGACCGCTTCGATCCCGCGCTCCTGGACAAACTCCGTGAACTTGCCGATCTCGCCGAAGAACTGTTCGATATACGGCTTCATGTGGAACATCAGCTCGATGCCCGTGATGCCGGCTCCGACATGGTATTTCAGGATCTGGTCCCAGTCCAGATAGTAGACGCCGTTGCCGAAATCACCGTCATACCACTCGTGCCAGTTATTCAGTTTGGGATACTGGACCTTCAGGCCCCACATATTGGTCTGATACGAATACTTGATGTTATCCATCCCTGCACCTCCTACGCGTTCTCAAGCCCGTACTGTACGAACCAGCCCAGCTTCAGCAGGCCCTTATACACGTCGAGAGTCTTCCGGTTCTCACAGATCACCCAGCCGTCATATGCCGCCGCTTTCAGACCCGAGACCAGTCCTTTCAGATCGGCCTTTCCGTCTCCGCAGTCGGCAAACACCTTCTGATTGCCTTCTACCGGCAGTTCCGCGTTGATGCGCTTCCAGTTGCCGACCACATCCTCAAATGCCGTATCGTTCATCCGGACACAGGCCAGGCGGTTTTTGTAAGAAGAAACGGCTTCCTGCGGCTTTGCTCCCTCGATCAGCAGATGTGCGGGATCCGGCGCATAGAAAAGCTCCGGGATCCGGGCCAGCAGGGCGGCTCTTCTCTCTCCGCGGAAATAACCCCAGAAATCGTTCTTGAATGCAATGGCAACGCCCTTTTCTTTGGCGGCTTCCACCAGTTTTTCCAGCAGAGCGGACGTCTTCTCTTCAAAATCAGACAGATCTTCGCCGAAGACCTTGTACAGCCAGCCCATCTCCGGGGACGGGGTAACCACCAGGCAGCCTGCCTTCAGACTGGCCGCATGATCCAGTCCCGCAAAGAAGAGCTTTTCGGCCAGTCCGTAATACGCGTCGGGATCCATAGCGCAGGCCAGCAGTTCCAGCATGGCATCCTGTGCACTGATATGGACGTCGATCACACCGTCCGTAACGCCAATCTCCCCAAGAAACCGCAGGAACGCCTCCGGTCCGCCGTATTTTTCCTGCAGGACCGTCTCGTTGCAGGGACAGCCCGCGCGCCCGGTCTCAAACGCCATGGCATCTGCGTGGAAGCAGTTGTACGGAAGCTCGATCCCCGTAAAGCCCGCCGCCGCAATAAACTTCATGTAATCGACCCAGAATTTTTTTGACTGTCTGGTAAACAC
>JAIKYQ010000189.1 GCA_024683035.1 Eubacterium sp. | reverse complement strand
AACACTTGGTTGCGGCAGCTGGGGAAACAACTCCATCAGTGAGAACCTGTTCTACTACCATCTGATCAACCGTTCCCGCATCGCCAGAGTAAAACCCGGCTGGAGCCAGCCGTCTGACGAGGAAATCTGGGGATAATCCACATAACACGGGCATGACTGCTTTTGGCGGTCATGCCCTATAAAAGAGAACAACTAAGCAGGAGGAATAAAATGGATAAAACACGTGCATTATGGATCTATGAGACCATGAATAAGATCCGTGCCTTTGAAGAGAAAGCCTATAAGCTTTTTGAAGAGAACAAGCTGCGCGGCTCCGTTCATCTGTACACCGGTGAAGAAGCCAGTGCCGCTACCATCTGTTCAACCCTGACAGATGATGACTACATCGCCAGCACACACCGCGGCCACGGCCACTGCATCGCCAAGGGCGCACAGCTCGATCTGGCGCTTGCAGAACTGATGGGCAAAGCGACCGGCTACTGCAAAGGCCGGGGCGGTTCCATGCACATCGCGGATCTGACCAAGGGCAACCTGGGCGCGAATGCCATCGTCGGCGGCGGCATCCCGATCGCGACAGGTGCGGCTCTTGCAATCAAGATGCAGAAGAAGCCGAACGTTGCTGTTGCGTTCTTCGGTGACGGTGCTTCCAATGAAGGCACCTTCCATGAAGCCATCAACTTCTCTGCTGTTCACAAACTGCCGGTCATCTTCGTGTGTGAGAATAACGGCTACGGCATTTCCGTTCCTTTAAGAGAGTCCACAGCGACAAAGGATATCGCAGACCGTGCAGCCGGCTACGGCATTCCCGGATACATTGTGGACGGCTATGTCGTAGAGGACATCGATAAAGCATTCCTTGCGGCCAAGAAACATGCGCTGGAAGGCAAAGGCCCGTCCCTGATCGAAGTCAAGACATGCCGTTACCGCGGTCACTGGACCGGCGATCCGGAACCCTATCGTACACGTGAAGAGGTCGAAGCCTGGAAGAAGAGAGATGCGATCGATGCTTTCGAGAAAGTGATCGTGAAAAAGAAATGGGCAACCAAAAAAGCTCTGGAACAGATCAAAGCGGATGCCTATGAAGAGATGGAGAAGGCTGCGGAGTTCGCACTGAACAGCCCGGAACCGGATCCGGCGCATCTGATGGACGATGTCTTTTATGAGGCGTAAGGCGAAAGGAGAAGAGAATGAGTAAAAAAACATATGCCATGGCTGTTCGCGATACGCTTCAGTCTGAGATGAGAAGAGACGATAAAGTATTTATCATGGGCGAGGATATAGAAGTGCTGGGCGGTATCTTCGGATGTACCAGAGGCCTGGCCGATGAGTTCGGCGTAGAGCGCTGCTTCAACACACCGATCTCCGAGCAGGAAATGATCGGCGCCGGACTTGGCGCAGCCTGCGCCGGCATGCGTCCGATCGTGGAGCTGATGTACATGGACTTCACCTTTGTTGCCATGGACCAGATCATCAACCAGGTCGCCAAGACCCGTTATATTTTCGGCGGCAAGGCAAAAATTCCGCTGGTCATCCGTGGACAGGAAGGAATCGGCCGCGGTAATGCCGCGACGCACAGCCAGTCCGTGGAAACGATCTTCATGCATTTCCCGGGCCTGAAAGTTGCCTGCCCGTCTACCGGCGAGGATGTTGCCGGTCTGCTGCGTACAGCCATCCGTGATGACAATCCGGTCATGTTCTTTGAGCATAAAGCACTGTATTCCACAAAGTTCGAAGTGCCGGATGATCCAGATTTCATGATCCCGTTCGGAAAAGCACGTATTGCCAAAGAAGGCAAGGATGTCACGATCGTGGCGAACCTGCTGTATGTGTCCCGTGCTTTGGAAGCAGCCAAAGAACTGGAGAAGGAAGGTATTTCCGCAGAAGTCATCGATCCGCGTACCCTGGTGCCGTTCGACTATGATGCTGTCGTAAACAGTGTTAAGAAGACAGGCCGCCTCGTCACCGTGCATGAAGCACACCGGACAGCCGGCTGGGGCGCAGAAGTTGCCGCTGAGATCACAGAGCGTGCCTTCCCGTATCTGGATCACGCACCGATCCGTCTGGGAACAAAACAGTGCCCGCTTCCGTTTGCACTGAACCTGGAGAATGAAGCGACCCCGCAGATCAAGGAGATCGTACAGGCAGCTAAGGCGACCATGTACAAATGATCCATACACGAGCACAAAGTAGAAAAAGGAGTGCGAAATGGCAGAAAAAGTAATCATGCCCAAGCAGGGCCTTCAGATGACCGAAGGCACGATCCTTTCCTGGCTCGTGAACGAGGGAGAGACCTGCGAAGAGGGCAAGCCCTTATTCGAAATGGAAACTGATAAACTGACGATCACGATGGACGCGCCGGCGACCGGCACGCTCCTGAAGAT
>JAIKYQ010000174.1 GCA_024683035.1 Eubacterium sp. | reverse complement strand
AGGTGCTGCAGATCGTACCGGTCAGCAGGAAGTTTGCGGAAAAACTGACACACCGGGATTTTCTGGGTGCGCTGATGAATCTGGGCCTGGAACGGGATATCTTCGGGGACATCATCGTACGGGAAGAGGCAGCGTATGTATTCTGCGCGGAACGGATGGCTTCCTATATCTGTGAAGAACTGCGGCAGGTACGGCATACGGCGGTGCGCTGCGAGATCCCGGCGGCTTTTCCGGAAGATGCCCGGCCGGTCCTGCAGGAAGAACAGATCATGGCCGCCTCGGAACGGCTGGACATGCTGATCGCCAAAGTCTGGCACCTTTCCCGGACGAAAGCAAAGGAGCTGTTTGCAGCCGGTGCAGTACAGGTCGGGGGCAGGATCTGCGAAAAGGAAAGCGCCGTTCCGGCAGCCGGAGACCGTATATCGGTGCGGGGATTCGGGAAATTCCGGTATCTGGGTCAGACAGGGGTTACCAGGAAAGGAAGCTTGATACTGAAGATCGAAAAATATGTGTGATCAGCCGGATAATCTGGTACAATATGATATAGTGCAAAAAGCACCGGATCCATGCAGAATCTGCCCGGAACAACGTCTTTTTACGAGGTAAAACCATGAGCTATGAAAGCTTTGCCGCCGTATACGATATCTTCATGGACGAAGTGGATTATGACGGCTGGAGCGCCTGTCTTGTGCGGAAACTGCGGGAAAACGGGATCCGGGACGGACTGATCTGTGAACTGGGATGCGGCACGGGAAATATCACGGAACGGCTGGCCGATGCCGGATATGATCTGATCGGGATCGATGCTTCGGCAGACATGCTGGCGGTGGCGCAGAAAAAAGAACTGATGCGGAAGCATCCCGAACTGGCAGAAGAGTCCGCTGCGGCAGCGGATACGGCCGGGGATCCTGCAGATACGGAGCGTCAGCAGGAGACGGGCCGGGAGCAGGCAGACCGGAAGGATATCCTGTATCTTCTGCAGGATATGCGGGAATTTGAACTGTACGGCACGGTGGAGGCGGTTGTCAGTATCTGTGACTGTCTGAATTATATCCCGTCCGAAGAAGAACTTCTGCAGGTATTCCGCCTGGTAAACAATTATCTGGATCCCGGCGGTTTGTTTTTGTTCGATATGAATCTGCCGGTCTTTTACGAGTCGATCGGGGACAGGACGATCGCGGAGAACCGGCCGGAAGGCAGCTTTATCTGGGAAAACGAATATGATCCGGAGACCGGATGCAACCGGTATGACCTGACCCTGTTTCTGCAGGACGGATCTTGTTCTGCGGATACGGAAGTCCGATATTATAAGAGAGAAGAAACGCACCGGGAATATGCTTATGCGCCGGAAACGATCCTCCGGTTATTGGCGGAAGCCGGACTGGTCTGTGAGTCCGTGGAGGAAGCCTATACAGGGCAGCCGGTATCGGCAGAAACGGAGCGGATCCTGGTCACGGCCCGCGAAGTAAGCAAAAAGAAATGACAGATACTGTAAGAGAGGAGAGTCTATGTACCACGGATTTATCAAAGTAGCAGCGATCACCCCGGAAGTCCGGGTGGCGGATCCGGTGTTTAATGCAGATGAGATTCTGAAACAGATCCGGCTCTGCGAAGAACAGCATGTAAAGATCATGGTGTTTCCGGAGCTGGCGCTGACGGCGTATACCTGCGGGGATCTGTTTCTGCAAAGCCGTCTGCTGGAAGAGGCAAAAGAGCAGCTGTGGCGGATCTGTGAGGAAACCCAGGATAATGAAGCGCTGATTTTCATCGGACTGCCGGCAGAAATCCGCGGCAAACTGTACAATGCGGCGGCGGTGCTGCACCGGGGCGAACTGCTGGGCCTGATCCCCAAGACTTTTCTTCCCAACTACAACGAATTCTATGAACAGCGGCACTTCGCCGAAGGTCCCGGTCCGGTGGAGATCGTGGACTGGGGCGGAGAAGAGGTGCCGTTCGGCGCCAATATGCTGTTTTCCTGTGACGAAGTACCGCATCTGACGGTAGCCGCGGAAATCTGTGAGGATCTCTGGGCACCGGTCCCGCCGAGCACCTATCACGCCATCGCCGGGGCAACGATCATCTGCAATCTGAGTGCCAGCGATGAGATGGTCGGCAAAGATTCATACCGGCGCAAACTGACCGCTACCCATTCTGCCGCCTGCATCTGCGGTCTGATCTATGCGACGGCCGGAGAGGGAGAGTCCACATCCGATCTTGTATTCGGAGGACAGAATCTGATCGCGGAAAACGGCGTCTATCTGGCGGAGGCAAAGAAATTTGCCGGCGGCGCCCTGATCACCGAGATCGATGTGGACCGTCTGACCGCGGAACGCCGGAGAAACAGCACCTGGCCGGCTGCAGACAATATCGACGAAGAAGACGGATATCTGGAAATTCCGTTTTCCCTGGATATGGAAGAAACGGTCCTGACACGTACCTTTGATCCGCAGCCGTTTGTTCCGGATAATGCGGCGGAACGGGACAGCCGCTGTGATGAGATCCTGAACATCCAGGCATATGGCCTGAAAAAGAGGCTGGCGCATACGCACAGCACGAAGGCGGTCGTGGGGATTTCCGGCGGACTGGATTCCACACTGGCCCTGCTGGTGACGGCGCGTGCCTTTGACCTGCTGGGGCTGCCGCGGGATCAGATCACGGCGGTGACCATGCCCGGATTCGGCACGACAGACCGTACCTATGACAATGCCTGTACCCTGATCCGCTGCATCGGCGCCACATTCCGCGAGATCAGCATCCGGGATGCCGTGACCGTGCATTTTAAAGACATCGGCCAGAGCCTGGACAAGCATGACGTTACCTATGAAAACGCGCAGGCCCGCGAACGGACACAGATCCTGATGGATGTGGCCAATCAGAACGGCGGCCTGGTGGTCGGTACCGGAGATCTGTCGGAGCTGGCTCTGGGATGGGCTACCTACAACGGAGACCATATGTCCATGTATGGCGTGAACGGTTCTGTTCCCAAGACGCTGGTGCGGCACCTGGTGCGGTATTATGCAGATGTCTGCGAGGACGAGCAGCTGCAGAAGGCCCTCCTGGATGTGCTCGATACACCGGTGAGCCCGGAACTGCTGCCGCCGGAAGACGGACAGATCTCACAGAAGACAGAAGACCTGGTCGGGCCGTATGAGCTGCATGATTATTTCCTGTATTACATGCTGCGTGCCGGTTTTGAGCCGGATAAGATCTATCGCCTGGCAAAAGAGACCTTCCATGCATCCGAAACGGAGAGCTCGGACGAAGGGGACGGCCGGTACAGCAGTGAAACGATCCTGAAGTGGCTGAAGACCTTCTATCGCCGGTTCTTCTCCCAGCAGTTCAAACGTTCCTGTCTGCCGGACGGCCCGAAAGTCGGATCGGTTGCCGTCAGCCCGCGCGGCGATCTGCGCATGCCGAGTGATGCCTGCGCGGATATCTGGCTGAAGGAACTGGAAAATCTATGACCTGTTCAGTAGAAATCCTTACCGGAAGCAGCGGCGCCGGCAAATCGTACACGGTTTACCGGGAACTCATAGAGGCGTCGCTCATGCATCCGGAAAAACAGTATCTGGTCCTTGTACCGGAGCAGTTTACGATGCAGACACAGAAGGAACTCGTGCGCATGCATCCGCGGCACGGTCTGCTGAATGTGGATGTATTGAGCTTTCACCGGCTGGCCTGGCGGGTTTTCGAGGAGGTAGGCGGCAATACGCTGCCGGTTCTGGAAGACCTGGGCAAAAGCCTGGTCGTGCAGCGCGTGATCGCCGGCCGGAAAAATGAACTGCATGTTTTAGGCAGAACCCTGTCCCGACAGGGTTCTGTTTCTCAGATGAAATCCCTGATCTCCGAACTGCTGCAGTATGGCGTAAGTCCGGAAGACCTGGAGGAGTGGCAGGAAAAACAGGAAGGAAGCGTGCTGGCATATAAGCTGGCGGAAATACGCTGTGTCTATCAGGGTTTTCTGGACTATCTGCAGGATCATTATTTGACGACGGAAGAACTGCCGGAAGTGCTGTGCAGCGTGATCGGCACGTCCCGTCTGATCCGCGGCAGTGTGATCGTGCTGGACGGGTTCACGGGGTTCACACCGGTGCAGTATAAGGTACTGCGCGAACTGCTGCTTCTGGCAGAAAAAGTCATTCTTCCCGTCACGCTGGATCCCCGCGAGGATCCGATGCGCCGGGGTCATTCCCATCAATTGTTTTATATGAGCCGCGATATGATCCGCCGTACGGTGGAACTGGCCCGGGAAGTCCACGCGGACATCCAGCCGATCCGCTGTCTGGAGGCCGGAGAGCAGAGCCGCTTTTCCCAAAACGCCGTACTGCGGTTTCTGGAGGAAAACCTGTTCCGGTACAGAGGTGCCGTTTATGAAGGAGCGGTCCTGCCGGAAGGACAGGCTGCAGGCCCGGAACGATCCGTTGTTTCCGAAAAGCAGAGCCGCAGTGCAGAGGCGGTCTGTCCGCTGGAAATCTACGAGGCTTCCGATCCGCGGGCGGAACTGCGGCATATTGCGGCCCAGATCCGCCGCATGGTGCGGGAACAGGGGTATCGATTCCGGGATTTTGCCGTTGTGACGGGCGATCTGGAAACCTATGGAAAAGAGGCGGCCAGCCTGTTTGCCGAATCCGGTATTCCCTGCTTTCTGGATCAAAAGCAGCCGGTTCTGACCAATCCCTTTGTCGAATGTATACGGGCTGCCCTGTTCATGATCAGAAAGCAGTACTCCTATGAAAGCGTACTGCGTTTTCTGCGCAGCGGTATGACAGACTTCACAAAAGAAGAAACCGACGAGCTGGAGAACTATGTGCTGGCGCTGGGGATCCGCGGCAGAAAGCAATACAAAGAAGCCTGGATCAAAACCCCGGAGGGGCTGGATCCGGCGCGGATGGGATATCTGAACAGGCTGCGGGAGCGGTTTGTGTCGGAAACAGAACAGCTGCACGATTGTCTGCATGACCGCAGAGCCCTGCTGAAGGATAAAACAGAAGGACTGTACCGTTTCCTGCTGCAGTATGACCCGCAGACAAAACTGGATACGTACAGGAAACATCTGGAAGCAGCCGGAGAACGCGTGCAGGCAAAAGAATACGCGCAGATCTATGCGGCTGTGATGGATATGCTGGATAAACTGGTGGAAGTCCTGGGCGAGGAAAAGATGGGAACGGCCGCCTTTGCTGAAGTCCTGGATGCCGGTTTTCAGGAAATGCGGATCGGACTGATCCCGCCCGGAGAGGATCAGGTCATGATCGGCGACATCGAAAGGACACGTCTGAAGACGATCCGGGTCCTTTTCTTTGCAGGCATTAATGAAGGGGTCATTCCGCGTCCCGTCGGTGCCGGCGGGATCCTGTCCGAGATGGACAGAGAGAAGCTGGAAAAAGAAGAGGCCGTACTCGCACCGACGGCCCGTGAAGAAATGTACCGGCAGCGATTCTATCTGTATCTGGCCATGACAAAGCCATCGGATGCCTTACGTCTTTCCTACAGCCGGACAGGGAAAAACGGACAGACGCTGCTGCCGTCCTATCTGATCGGGACCATCCGGCAGCTGTTTCCGACCCTGCCGGTAAACCGGGAGGCGGCGGAGCAGCCGGAAACAGAGAACGGCAGGATCCGGCTGATACTGGAGGCACTGCAGCAGCTGCAGACAAGACCTCTGACGGATCCGGAAAAAGAGCTTCTGCTCTGGCTGCGGGACCAGCCGCAGGGCGAACAGCAGCTGCAGCAGCTGCTGGAGGCGGTGCAGAGCCACAACAAAACAAGCGGGATCAGCCGTGCCGTGGCAGAGGCGCTGTACGGGAAAGATCTGAAGAATACGGCGACGCGTCTGGAGCGTTTTGCAGCCTGTGCGTTCCGGCATTTCTGTGATTACGGCCTGCATCTGAAGGAACGGGATATTTTTGCTTTTACACCGGCTGATCTGGGAAATGTGATGCATGCGGCACTGGAACGCTTTTCCTTACTTCTGCAAAAAGAGGGACATGCCTGGGGTGCGCTTTCGGATGAACAGAGGACCGATTATGCCGACCGGGCGCTGGAGGAAGTAGTCCATGCCTACGGCAACAACATCCTGCACAACACGGCCCGGAATGCCTGGATGATCGTGCGTATGCGGGACATGCTGCAGCGGACCGTCTGGGCGCTGCAGGTGCAGATCGCACGCAGTGCGTTTCAGCCGTCCGATTTTGAATTTGTTTTCCGGGATGACCTGACGGCCGCCCGGTTCCGTCTGTCGGATACGGGGACGATGAAGCTGACCGGGCGGATCGACCGGCTGGATCTGTGCGAGAAAAACGGGACACGGTACGTAAAAGTCATAGACTACAAGACGGGGAATACCCGGTTTGATCTGAATAAAATAGTATACGGCCTGCAGCTGCAGCTGATCCTGTACATGAACGCCGCGGTGGAAAATGAGCAGAAAACCCATCCGGGGAAACAGGTGGAGCCGGCAGGCGTATTCTATTATCATATCGAGGATCCGTTTGCGGAAGCTGCAGATCCGGCGCAGGCCGAACAGGAGATCCTGAAAAAACTGAAACCCGACGGCCGGTGCCGGTCGGAAAAAGAAATCCTGGAGCTTCTGGACAAAACTCTTTATGCCGGGGCTGCGGGAGGCGCTTCCGATGTGATCCCGGTGTCGGTCAATAAAGACGGATCACTGTCCAAATACTCACAGACTTCCGGAGCGGAAGAATTCCGGCTGATCTGCCGGTATACGGAAGATAAAAGCCGGGAACTGGGCAGCCGGATCCTTTCCGGAGAAACCGGGGTGAAGCCGGTACTGTACGGTGTGGAAAAAGCCTGTGACTGGTGCCCGTACCGGGCGGTCTGCGGATTTGACGAACGGATCCCGGGATATGCCTATACGCGGTGCCGGAAGATACCGGAAGACGAGATCTATCGTGTGATGAAAGAAAAATCATAAGTTTTTGAACGGACGCATCCCTCCCAGATACAGAACCCCAACGTCGACACGCTCGCGCTTGGTCGGGCTGGCAGCGGTACTAAGCTCGCCTAAAGGCATACTACTGCATTATATCTGTCCTGAAGGCTCGCTAAGTGCCGGCCGTCCTCCAACAGTCGACTTATGGGGACCTGTATCCAGTCGGAATGCTGTCAGTTTAAAAATCATAGATAACAGAAATGGAAAGCAATCTATGGATGTAACGTGGACAGAAGAACAGCAGGCGGTCATTGACCACAGACAGGGAAATCTGCTGGTATCGGCAGCGGCCGGTTCGGGAAAAACGGCTGTGCTCGTCGAGCGGATCCTTTCGCTTGTGACAGACCCGGAACATCCGGTCGATATAGACCGGCTGCTGGTGGTGACGTTCACCCGGGCAGCGGCCGGGGAAATGAAAGACCGGATCGGGCGGGCCCTGGAAGAACGCCTGCTGCAGGATCCGGAGAACGCGCATCTGCAGAAGCAGGGCGTACTGCTGCATCATGCCCAGATCAATACGATCGATGGATTCTGCACCTATGTGCTGCATAATTATTTCCACCGGATCGATCTGGACCCGGGATACCGGATTGCAGAAGAGGACGATCTGACGCTGCTGAAAGCCAGTGTACTGGATGATCTGCTGGAAGAAGAATACGCGGCTGCGGAACCGGATGCCCCGTTTCTGCGTTTTGTGGAAGCCTACGGAAGAGGAAAAAACGATAAAAAAATACCGGATCTGATCCTGAAGATGCATACTTTTTCTGTCAGTGATCCCGATCCGGATCTCTGGCTGGAGCACTGCCGGGAAGCCTGTCTGCCGGAAACGGAAGAAGAGCTGGAACACAGCGACTGGATGCGGGAACTGCTGCAGGAGGCCGGTTACCGTATCGAAGGGATCCTGGAGAGTGCCGTGCGTCTGCGGGATTCTGTTCGGGAGCATCCCGAAGCCCCGCAGGCCTATCTGCCTGCCTTGCAGAGTGATGTGGCTCTGCTGGCGGATCTGCAGGGGAAGCAGACCTATGCACAGCTGCAGGATACGCTGCAGGGAAGTACGTTTGAAAAACTCAGCGGAAAAAAGCAGGCGGGGGAAGACCCGGAACTGCGGGAACTGGTCAAAGTCAGCCGCGATAGGATCAAGAAACAGATTGATGAATTAAAAAAAGGAATCTTTGCCCTTTCTCCGGAACAGGTGCTGGAAGACCTGGCGGTGATCCGTCCCCATGCGGAAGAACTGATCCGCCTGACCGGAAGATTTGCCGAGGCCTATACGGCAGCGAAGCGGGAGCAGAATATACTCGATTTTCCGGATCTGGAACATCTGGCGCTGCAGATCCTGACGGAGCGGGATGCGGAAGGAAAAAGGCATCCGACAGCAGCCGCCAGAGAACTGGCGGACCGTTTTGAAGAGGTCATGATCGATGAATACCAGGACAGCAACTATCTGCAGGAAGAACTGCTGTCGGCGGTTTCGCGAAAAGAACCGGGCAGAAACAACCGCTTTATGGTCGGAGATGTCAAACAGTCGATCTATGGATTCCGGCAGGCCCGGCCGGAGATCTTTCTGGAAAAACAGCAGGAGTATACGGCGGACGGTGCAGCGGCAGCCGGATCAGAAGCCCCCGGCCGCCGGATCGATCTGAGCCGGAATTTCCGCAGCCGTGCGCAGGTGCTTCAGAGCATCAATGTTCTGTTCTCCCGCCTGATGGTTCCGGAACTCGGCGGCATCGTCTACGATGATGCGGCGTCCCTGCATCCCGGGGCAGAGTATCCGGAGAACCCCGATCCGGCATTTCCGGAGACCGAACTGCTGCTGGTGGACAGGGAGTCGCCTGCCTTTGAAGACGACCGCAGCAAAGCCGCCATGATCGAATTCGAAGCACATGCGGCAGCCGGCAGGATCCGCGCCTGTGTGCGCAGCGGCCGGCTCTGGGATGCCAGAGAAAAAACATACCGCCCGGTACAGTACCGGGATTGTGTCATTCTGCTGCGGGCTGCCGGTATCTGGGGAGATACGTTTGTACGCGTGCTCCAGAGTGAGGGCATTCCGGCTTATACCGCTTCCGGAAAAGGCTATTTCACCACGACGGAAGTATCGGTTCTTTTGCACTACCTGCGCATTTGCGACAATCCCCGTCAGGATATTCCGCTGGCGGCGGTGCTGCGTTCACCGATCGCTTCCTTCTCGGATGAAGAACTGGCCCGGGTGCGTCTTGCGGCGCCGGAAAAATCTCTGTATGAAGCACTGCAGAAAACTGCCGGTCTGCCTGCCAATCCGGAAACAGGGGCAGGAAACGGTGCAGCAGAACCGGAGCTGAAGGATAAGGCAGCGCGTTTTCTGACCCAGCTGGAACGCTTCCGGGAACGCGTGCCGCATACGCCGGTGTCCGTTCTGATCCGGCAGATCCTGGCAGAGACCGGGTACGGGTATTATGCCGCCGCCATGCCGGCCGGGGCACAGCGGCAGGCCAACCTGGACATGCTGGCTGAACGGGCGGCAGCCTATGAAAAAGCAGACTATCACGGCCTGTTCCGGTTTATCCGCTATATGGAGCAGCTGAAAGAACGCGAAGTGGATTACGGAGAAGTCAGTCTGTACGGGGAAGAAGAAAATATCGTCCGGATCATGACCATCCACAAAAGCAAAGGACTGGAATTTCCGGTTGTCATCCTGGCCGGCCTGGGCAGCGGGTTTAACCGGATGGATGAAAAGAGTCCGGTTGTGCTGCACAGGACACAGGGGATCGGGATGGAGGCCGTCTATACAGACCAGCACAGGATCCGTTCCAACACGCTTCTGAAAACAGCTGTCCGGCAGGCCCTTCACAGGGATGCCATGGCAGAGGAACTGCGGGTATTATATGTAGCGATGACCCGCGCCCGCGAAAAACTGATCCTGATCGGTACGGACGACGGAAAGCATGTCCCTGCCCCGTATGACGGCAGGCTGACCTATCAGCAGCTGATCCAGGCCCGGTCGCATCTGGACTGGATCCTGATGGCATCCGGGGAAGATACGCTGCAGAAAACTGTACTCCGGGGCGGTGAGCTGGTCTCGGAAGAAATCAGTGAGACATTCCACTGCATGTCCTCGGTACAGGAACTGCAGGAAATGCTGGCAGAAGGCAGGACGGGTATGTATGCACCGGCGGAAGCGGATTTTCTGCAGAAGGCAGCGTCCTTTGTCTATCCGAAGCCGGAGAAGGAACTGCCCGCCAA
>JAIKYQ010000067.1 GCA_024683035.1 Eubacterium sp. | reverse complement strand
AGACACAGGAGGCATGATTTGAAAGTGGTCTGGGGTATTCTGGCAATACTCTGTATTTTATACGGGTTCCTTATCCTGAGCCTCAGGAGCGGGACCCTGTTTTTTGCTGTCTGGTTTGCGCTGGGGGTGTTCTTTGGTTTACTGGCGCTGGCTTCCCGGTATCATCTCTGGCAAAAGATCCCTGCGGCCGGGCGGGTCACGGCGCTGGTTCTGATCGCAGCCTGTGCGGCCGTATTTATCTTTACGGAGGCCCGGATCATCCGGGAATTCGGCAGGACTGCGGAGGAGGATCTGGACTATCTGATCGTACTGGGAGCACAGGTGCGGGAAACCGGTCCCAGTGTCGTCCTGCAGTACCGGCTGGATACGGCGGCGGCCTATCTGGAAGAGAATCCGGACACACGCTGTATTGTTTCCGGAGGACAGGGTGTCAATGAACCTTTCCCGGAAGCGGAAGGCATGCGGCGCTATCTGGAGGAAAAAGGAATTGCGCCGGAACGGATCCTGATGGAAGCAGAGTCCGGCAGTACCGAAGAAAACATCCGGAACAGTATGCAGCTGCTGGATCCGGAAACCGACCGGGCTGGGATCGTGACGAACAATTTCCACGTGTACCGCGGCTGCGCACTGGCGGAAAAAGCCGGGATCCGGCACGTGTCCGGGATCGCGGCTCCTTCCAAATGGTTATATTTTCCCAACAATATGCTGCGGGAGTTTTTTGGCGTTGTGAAAGACAAACTCGCCGGCCACATCTGATACTTTACAGCACTTCTTTAGCCTTTGCGAGTACTTCGTCCCGTACTTCTTCTGTCAGTTTACCGGGTTTCCAGCCGATGCCGGCGTGATCATCCGCATAGCGCGGGATCAGATGGACATGATAGTGGAAAACAGTCTGACCGGCCGCAAGGCCGTTGTTCTGGACGACATTATAGCCGTCACAGGGCAGGGCGGTTTTCATGGCTGTCACGATTTTTTTTGCCAGAGCGGTGGCTTTTCCGGCCAGCTCTTCGGGGATTTCCGTCAGGTCCGCATAGTGTGCCTTCGGCAGGATCAGGGCATGGCCTTTTGTGGCCGGACCCAGATCCAGGATCACACGGAAATCCTGGTCTTCGTATAAGGTGGCAGAAGGGATTTCGCCGTTGGCGATCTTGCAGAAAATACAGTCACTCATAGAGGTTCCTCCTTTGTAAAAACAGCTTGCCTGATCGGTGGGGTCAAAAACAGCCTGTCGCACAGCTGATGTTCAGTGCCGGCGTGTTTCTGACGCTGCGTCGATCAGATCCAGGATCCTGGCAACGGCGTCGGTCTGTCCGGCGGCTTTCATCGCACTGATATAGATATCTTTTTCTTTATACAGATCCAGAATGGTCTGCAGAAGTACTTCGTCGGTCAGCTCTTCCTCCTCCAGAACCTTGCTGAATCCCTGTTTTTCGTAGGAACGGGCGTTCAGGATCTGGTCCCCGCGGCTCGCATTGGCAGAAAGGGGGATCAGCAGATTCGGTTTGGTCAGAGCACTGATCTCACAGATGGAATTCGCACCGGCACGGGATACGATCAGATCTGCGGCGGCGAACAGGTCGGGCATCTCTTCGGAAACGTACTCAAACTGGCGGTAGCCGTCTGTGTGATCCAGAGCCGGATCCAGGTTGCCGCGGCCGCAGAGATGAACAATCTGGAAAGTAGAAAGCAGCTTCGGAAGAATGGCACGCATGTGCGTATTCACGTTCACGGAACCGAGACTGCCGCCGGTGATCATCAGAACAGGCCGGCTGTCATCGAAGCCGCAGAATGCAAGTCCGCGCTCACGGCTTCCCTTCATCAGTTCTTCCCGCAGAGGGGATCCGGTGACCACGGCTTTCCCTTCCGGCAGATTCCGGACTGTCTCCGGGAAATTGCAGCAGATCTTGTCTGCATAGGGAATACAGAGCTTGTTGGCAAGCCCCGGCGTCATATCGGATTCATGAGCGATGATCGGGATGTGTTTCCGCCCGGCTGCCATGATCACGGGGACGGCCACGAAGCCGCCTTTGGAAAAGACCACATCCGGCTTCAGCCGGTTCATCAGGACACGCGCTTCCCGGATCCCTTTCAGGACACGGAACGGATCGGACAGATTCTTCAGATCCACATAGCGGCGCAGCTTGCCGGAGGAAATGCCGTAATAAGAGACACCGGTCTTTTCTATGAGCTCTTTTTCGATTCCGTTATAAGAACCGATATAGGATATCTGATATCCCCGTTCCCGCAGTCCGGGCAGCAGGGCGATATTTGGTGTGACATGTCCGGCGGTCCCTCCGCCGGTCAGAACGATATGTTTCATAAAGCCTCCTGATTATGTTTCGGAACTACGAGTATTCTATTTGTTCTGTATGGCAAAGTCAAGGCGGGGAACCCCGTCTGCATCCCGGAAATGCATCTACCGAAAAAGCCGGACTCATGCTATACTGATTATGACTGTAATATGCACGGTTCTGTGTGAAATAATCAGTCGGAAAGAACGATTTCTGCATTTTTTCAGAAAGGAAAGTCATGAAGATCACATTTCTGGGGGCGACGCATGAAGTGACCGGCAGCTGCTATTATCTGGAGGCGGCCGGAAAGAAGTTCCTTGTAGACTGCGGCATGGAGCAGGGAAAAGACATCTATGAAAATAAGCCGATTCCCGTGCCGGTGTCAGAGCTGGACTTTGTCCTTCTGACACATGCCCATATCGATCATTCCGGGCTGCTTCCGAAGCTGTATGCGGACGGATTCCGGGGCCCGATCTACGCCACGTTTGCCACAGACGATCTCTGCAGCATCATGCTGCGTGACAGTGCGCACATTCAGGAGTTTGAAGCAGAGTGGCGCAACCGGAAAGGCAAACGGGCCGGAAAAGAAGAATTTGTGCCGCTGTATACCATGGATGATGCCGTCGGTGCGATCGAATTGTTTGTCGGTCTGCCGTACGGGGAAAGGCACACGGCGGCGCCCGGCATCGAAGTGCGGTTTGTCGATGCGGGACATCTGCTGGGATCTTCCAGCATCGAGGTCTGGCTGACTGAAGAAGAAGTTACAAAGAAGGTGGTATTTTCCGGTGACATCGGCAACCTGAACCAGCCGATCATCAACGATCCGTCCTATATACAGGGAGCCGATTATGTGATCATGGAATCCACATACGGCGACCGCAGCCATCATGCCGTACCGGACTATGTGCAGGAACTGGCGCAGGTCATGCAGACTACCTTTGACCGCGGCGGCAATGTTGTCATTCCGTCTTTTGCGGTCGGCCGTACGCAGGAGATGCTGTATTTCATCCGGCAGATCAAGGAACAGGACATGATTGCCGGCCACAAGGATTTCAAAGTCTATGTGGATAGCCCGCTGGCCATCGAGGCAACGACGATCTTTCAAAAGCATCACAGCAGTTTTGATGAGGAGGCGGCAGCGCTGATCAGCCAGGGCATCAATCCGATCAGCTTTCCGAATCTGGTTACGTCCGTCACAGCGGATGATTCCAAACTGATCAACTTTGATGAAGAACCCAAGGTCATTATTTCGGCCAGCGGCATGTGTGATGCCGGCCGGGTCAAACATCATCTGAAACACAATCTCTGGAGAAAAGAAAGTACGATCCTGTTTGTCGGGTATCAGTCCATCGGGACGCCTGGCCGGGCACTGGTAGACGGGGCAGAAAAGATCAAACTGTTCGGAGAAGATATTGCGGTGCAGGCGGAGATCAAGACCCTGCCCGGCATCAGCGGTCATGCCGATAACGAAGGACTGATGAAATGGGCGGCCGCATTTGAAGAGAAGCCGGCAAAAGTGTTTGTGACGCATGGAGAAGACTCTGTAACCGAGCTCTTTGCGGCAAGACTGCATGACGAGCTGGGATATGACAGTTATGCACCGTTCTCCGGAACGGCCTTTGATCTGGCAGCCGGAGAGTTTGTTGAGATAACAGAAGGCATCCGGCTGGTGCAGAAACCGGCGGAAAGCGCGTCTGCCAGGAAAGCGACGGCGGTCTTTGACCGGCTGTTTGCAGCAGGGCAGCGGCTGCTGGCCGTTATCCGGAAAAACGAAGGCGGCGCCAACAAGGATCTGGCCAAATTTGCAGACCAGATCAATGCACTGGCGGACAAGTGGGACAGATAAGCCGGCGGCTGCCGGAGACAGAAAAATACAACAACGATGTTGCGGGAAGAAAGGAGTTTGCATATGCAGTGGTTGAATTTTGACAAGTTGGAGGTTTGTAAAAAACTGGAAGCGCAAAAAGGCAGCGTGGATCTCAAAACGGCGATGGCCGGTGAGGGAGGAGCAGAGCGAGTGGCTGCCTATCAGGCTCCCATGGCAGCAGGCATGGTTTTCAGCTATGCGGCACGCCCGGTGGATGATGCGCTGCTGGATACACTGCAGGCGCTGGCCGATGAGGCGCAGCTGACAGAGAAATATGCAGCCCTGTACAACGGAGAGGTGATCAATACCGGAGAAAAACGCCAGGTACTGCATCATCTGTGCCGTGGCCAGCTGGGCGGCGATGTCGTTGTGGACGGCGTGGACAAGCGTGCTTTCTATGTGGAACAGCAGAAAAAAGCGGCTGCTTTTGCCGCGAAAGTACACAGTGGCGAGATTGTCTGTGAAGACGGGGAGAAGTTTACGACAGCCGTGCAGATCGGCATTGGCGGAAGTGACCTGGGACCGCGTGCTTTGTACCTGGCCCTGGAAAACTGGGCAAAAGTAAACGGCACCCTGAAGATGCAGGCGCAGTTTATCAGCAATGTGGATCCGGACGACGCGACCTCCGTACTGTCGAATATCGATCTGGCACACGCACTCTTTATCGTGGTTTCCAAATCTGGCACAACGCTGGAAACGCTGACCAATGAAACCTTTGTAAAAGAAGCACTTCTCAAAGCCGGGCTGAAACCGGAAAGGCATATGGCAGCCGTTACCAGTGAGACCTCGCCTCTGGCCGGAAATCCGGACTATCTGGAAGCGGTGTATATGGATGACTATATCGGCGGACGGTATTCTGCTTCCTCTGCCGTAGGCGCGGTCATATTGTCGCTGGCGTTTGGGCCGGAGGTCTATGCGGAGATCCTGGACGGTGCCGCTGCGGAAGATGTTCTGGCGAAGAATACCGATATCCGGCAGAATCCGGACATGCTCGATGCGCTGATCGGCGTGTATGAACGGAACTTCCTGGGCTGCGCCATGACAGCGGTCCTGCCGTATTCACAGGCGCTGATCCGTTTCCCGGCACACCTGCAGCAGCTGGATATGGAATCGAACGGCAAAAGCGTCAACCGCTTCGGCGAGCCGGTCAGCTACCAGACCGGGCCGATCCTCTTCGGCGAGCCGGGTACGAACGGCCAGCATTCCTTCTATCAGCTTCTGCATCAGGGGACCACGATTGTTCCGATCCAGTTCGTCGGTTTCCGCCAGAATCAGATGGATAACGATGTGGTGATCGAGGGCAGCACCAGCCAGCAGAAACTGTCGGCCAATGTAGCGGCGCAGATCATGGCGTTTGCCTGCGGCAAAGATGCGGAAGATCCGAACAAGTACTTTGCCGGAAACAGACCCTCCAGCATCATCGTCGGCGAGAAACTGACGCCGGCCGTGTTGGGAGCGCTGCTGGCTCATTTTGAAAACAAGGTCATGTTCCAGGGATTTGTATGGAATGTCAACAGCTTTGACCAGGAAGGCGTACAGCTGGGCAAGGTCCTTGCCAAGCGAGTGCTGGCAAAGGATACAGACGGAGCCCTGACCGCATACAGCAAACTTCTGGGAATCTTCTGAATCGGTCTGAACACATAGGGGGCTGTCACACTGAACGCATAGAGTGCATATAATACTTCTTGAGGGAATGTCCGCAGCGCCGGGACTTAGCGATTGCCGCACCGGCGGCAGAGCTTAGTACCGTTGCAGCGAGGACCCAAGCGGAAGCGTGTCCCGAAAGAACGTATTATAATGCACGAATATGCGTAGTGTGACAGTCCCCTTTGCTTTTAGCCGAGATCCTGCAGTACTGTCATCATGGCGGGGATGAACTGCTTTTTCCGTGAGACCAGATCCGGAAGTACGACACTGTCTTCCTGGACAGCGGTTCCGAATGCTTTTTCCAGAAGCTCTCTGGAGCCCTGACCGCAGAACAGTACTTCGGAAGACTGTTCCTGGATATTGGTCAGAAGGAAGAACACTCTTTCCAGCTTCAGCTCGGAGAAATGCTCTTTCAGATAAACGGTCATTTCTCTGCGGATCTCTGCCAGCTCTTCTTCGTCCAGCAGGCTGATCTGGCCGACGCCAAACGCCGTTTTTCCGTAATTGAACCGCTTGAAATCCTGGAACAGGATCTCCTGCGGTGTTTTTTGTCCCAGATCGCCTCCGGCGCGGAACATTTCTTTTGCATAGGCCACGATGTCGTCGATCCCGGCGGCTGCGGCCAGCTCCACGGCGGCTTTCCTGTCCCGTGCGGTGCAGGTCGGCGAATGAAAGATCAGGGTATCGGACAGAATGGCAGAACACAGGAGACCGGCGATGGCCGGCGGGACTTCGATGCCTTTCTCCTGATACATGCGGTAAATAATGGTCGCCGTGCAGCCCACCGGCTCGTTCCGGAACAGGATCGGTCCCATAGTCTCCAGGGATCCCAGCCGGTGATGGTCGATGATTTCCAGTATTTCTGCTTCTTCTACATGGTTGACGGCCTGTGACCGCTCGTTATGATCGACCAGGATCAGCTTTTTCCCCTGGCAGCCGATCAGATTCCGGCGGGAGATCGTGCCGACATACCGTTCGTTTTCGTCCAGTACGGGGAAATCACGGTGACGCAGGTTTTTCATGACCTCCCGTATATCACTGACACGGTCTTTCAGATGGAAGCGGACAATGTTTTTGGATGTCATCAGATGGCGCACCGGCAGAGACTGGTTGATCAGGCGCGCATTGGTATAGGTATCGTGCGGGCTGCGTATCAGTAGACAGTGCTGCTCTTCTGCCAGGCGGATGATCAGGTCGCTGATCCGGGCATCCAGACCGACCACGATACCGGCTACTTTCTGTTCCATGGCTACGATCATGTCTTCCGTACGGTCGCCCATGATGACCAGGTCCTTTTCGTGGATCAGATGTCCCATTGTCTCCCGGCCGAAGGCCCCGACAACGACGCGTCCTTCGGAAAAACGCTGGCTTCCGCTGCCGACTACGATCGTGCCGTCCAGCGTATCGGCAATGCTGGCAAAGCTGGTGTCTGCCTGGGAAAGGATATCGCTGTCGTGAATGTCCATATAGGACTTGGCAATATCACTGACCGTGATCAGGCCTTCGAGCGTTCCGTCCTGACGGACGATCGGCAGCGTCACCACGTTTTGCTTGTTCATGGTATTCCAGGCGCGTTTTACCGAAGTCTCGTGATCCACACCGGCGATGGCGTGCGTTTCAATTTCTGCCACTTCGGTTGCCGCGTCCTGAAACAGCTCCGGCACTTCCACGTTGAATCGGTGCAGGACAAACTGTGTTTCTTCGTTGATCTCTCCGGCGCGGCAGGGCAGGAAATCTCTGTCCTCCGTACAGCGTTTCAGTGACGCATAGGCAATCGCAGAGCAGATCGAATCGGTATCCGGATTTTTGTGTCCGACGATGTATACTTTTTCTCTGGTCTTCACAGTCTGTCCCTCCTTATGACCGATTTGTACTGTATTCATTGTATCATCGGCCATGGAGAAAACGCAATTCCGTATCGCGGCAGACGGATAAAAACGAAAAATACAGTCATATTAGTGAAAAAAAGGAATGAATAAAAGGAATTTTTGTGAAAAACAGGTGATTTTCACATCATAACGTGATAAAATACCAGTAACGCCGGCAGGATATAAAGGAAGGCTTTGGGATTTTCGGACGATCGCCGTTCCGCCTCCGGCAGCTGTTTCGTAGATGATGTGGGAGCCCGAAAAACAAGGAGGAAAAACATGAGCTGGAAGACAGATGTAGAACGGATTTCAGAAGGGATTCGCCTGCGGGTGCTGGAGCATACGGTTGCTCAGAACGGCGGCTACCTGTGCCAGGCATGTTCCGCTTCCGATTTGTATGCAACCCTGTATACCCGTATCCTGCGCCTGAAAAAGCTGGATAAGCCGCTGATGCCGGAACCTTTTGGCGGTGTGCCCGGGTCCGGACACAAAGCCGTGACGGGAGCTGTTTTCAACGGGGACGGCGATCCAGACTGTGATACGTTCATTCTTTCTCCGGCCCAGTATGCCCTGGTGCTGTATGTGACCCTGATCGAGACGGGGCGCATGGATGAACGGGCCATGAAGGAATACAACAAGGACGGGGGTTCGGTGGAAATGATCGGGGCCGAGCATTCGCCCGGTATGGAGGTCACGACAGGATCTCTCGGTCAGGGGATCAGCCAGGCGGCCGGCATTGCTTTTGCGCGGAAGCGCCGCGGCGACAAGGGGCGCGTGGTCGTGATGCTTTCCGACGGGGAATGCCAGTCCGGAGAATTCTGGGAAGCAGTGCAGGCAGCCTGCTATCACAACCTGGGGAACATACTCGCCTTTGTGGATGTGAACGGATACCAGTGCGACGGAAAGATGACGACTGTCATGAATCTGGAACCTTTTGACGAACGGCTGCGCGCATTCGGTGCGCGGGTCTTCAGTATCGACGGCCATGATATTGAAGCCATAGACCGGCTGGGCAAACTGGAGGCAGCGGATAAGCCCACCTTTGTACTCTGCAGGACCGATCCCTGCCACGGGCTGGAATTCCTGCGGGAACGTGAACCCAAATTCCATTATGTCCGTTTCCTGGATCCGGCGGACAGAGAGCGGTATCGCGGATATTATGAAGAGCTGGCGGCGAAAAGGAGGGCGTAAGAATGGAAATCGTAAAGAAACCACATGCGGCTAATCTGGTCAGATGGGCGGAAGATAAACCGAACGTCTTTGTCCTTTCCGCGGATCTGACAAGTTCTGTTGAAGCGGATGTGTTCCGCGATACGTATCCGGACCGTTTTCTTTCCATGGGCATAGCTGAGCAGAATATGCTGGCCTTTGCCGGCGGCATGGCAAGAGAAGGACTGATCCCCCTGATCCATACCTTTGCGGTTTTCATTTACCGCCGGGCATACGATCAGATCGCCATGTCGGTAGCTTATCCGAATCTCCCGGTAAAGATGTTCGGGTTCCTCCCCGGGGTCATGACGCCGGGCGGGGCCACGCACCAGGCGATCGAGGATGTTTCCGTCATGCGTTCCCTGCCGAATATGACGATCCTGGAAACGGGTGACGCCACCGAAGTGGAATCCGTACTGGATGTTGCCTATGCTATTGACGGACCGGTGTATGTCAGGATCCTGCGGGGAGAAGTGCCGCGGTTATTTGATAAGAATGAAAAAATGATCTTTGGCAAAGCCCGCATCCTCCGGGAAGACGCACAGCCGGATTTTGTGCTGGTCTCAAGCGGGATCTGCACGGAAGAAGGCCTGCGCGCGGCAGCCGCTCTGCGGGACGCCGGCGTAAAGATTACGCATTACCACATTTCCACCCTGAAGCCTTTTGACCATCCGGAGATCATCGAAGCAGTCAGTGAAAGCAGATACGGTGCGATCACATTTGAAAATCACAGTATCATCGGAGGTCTGGGAAGCATCATGGCCGAGCAGATGGCCGAAGCGGGGCTCGGAAAGAAACTGTACCGGATCGGTCTGCAGGACACGTTTGTACACGGCGCAAGCAAGGGATACCTGATGAAAGAGTATCACATCGATGCCATGTCCATGATCGCGCTGGTCGAAGGCGTTATGGGCGAGCAGTTCGGTATTCGCGAGGAGTCCCTGATGAGCACCTATACACCGGCCGTTCACAGCGATGCCAAGGCGGAAGCTCTGTAAGAAAAGGAGAAGGTGCGATGCATTTTTCGGATTTTGACAACAGCCGGCTGCAGAGCCAGCTGAGCGGGGAACGTTTTCTGGTTACCTATGAATTATTCGGTTCCGAAGCGGCCTGCCGGACAGCAGCGGAAGAGATCTGTGTGGAACAGTCTGTTGAATTCCCGACAGTCGTGCTGCCGCCGGGAGAGATCCCGGGCCAGATCCTCGGCCGGATCGAAAGCTTTTCGCAGGCAGGGGAAGACATCTGGAAGGCGGAGATCAGTTTCTGTGCAGAGACGGCAGGGGAATTCACGCAGTTCCTGAATGTGGTATTCGGGAATTTCAGCATCAAGCAGCATGTACGCGTGGCGAAGATCGAGCTGAGCCCGTCCCTGTATCAGTTCATCCGCGGGCCGCGGTTTGGGATCGAAGGGATCCGTGATCTCCTGCAGGAACAGGAGAGACCGCTTTTGATGACGGCCCTGAAGCCGCTGGGACTTTCGGCGGCAGACTTTGGCGCTCTGATGCGGGTTTTTGCGGAAAACGGGATACGCATCGTCAAAGACGATCACGGTCTGGCCGATCAGAAGTTTGCCCCCTTTAAGGAGCGGGTCCGGTACTGCTGCGACGCGGCAAATGCCGCGTATGAAAAAACAGGAAAACGGTGTCTGTATGTCCCGAATGTAACGGCTCCGTTTACGGAACTGCGGGAAAGAGCACTGTATGCCAAAGAATGCGGCGCCGGCGGGATCATGGTAGCGCCCGGACTGACCGGCCTGGATGCCATGAAAGCGCTGGCGGAAGACGATGAAATTGCACTTCCCGTCTTCTCACATCCGGCTTTTTCAGGCAGCAATGTCGTCAACCGGCAGGGCTTTTCCGTTCCGGCCTATTACGGAACGGTGATGCGCCTGGCCGGGGCGGACGCGGTGATCTTCCCGAATTACGGCGGCCGCTTCTCGTTTACGAAAGAGGAATGCCTGGGAATTGCGCTTGCCGGAAAAGAACCGCTGCAGGATCTGAAGACCATGATCCCCTGTCCTTCAGGCGGTATGCAGATCGACCGGATCCCCGGCATGCTGGAAACCTACGGAAAGGATATCTGCCTTCTGATCGGCGGCGGCCTGTTTACCTGCGGACCGGATCTGGAGAAAAACTGCCGGGATTTTGTCGACGCGGTCGGTTGATCGAAAACAAATGGGATTTCCTGCTGAAACCTTGCAATTCTCGTACTTTTTTGTTATAATCACAATAATCTAACAAAAGTTTTTGACAGCGTGGCAGAGGGAAAGAAATGGCAAGATCGGATCAGAAAAGCATAGCCGAGCGCAGGCGCAGTATTCTGCTGGATGTGTGTATGAACCGTGAGGTCAGTATTGCCTCTCTTGCAGAAAAGTACAACACGTCGCAGATGACGATCTGGAGAGATCTGGAAGATCTCAGCCGGAATCACTATATCCATAAGACACAGACAGGGAAAGTGACCAAAAATCAGACACTTTCCCTGGATCCCAATATCTACAGCCGGTCGTCGGATCATCACGCGGAGAAAGTCGCCATCGCCCTGAAGGCGATCGAACTGATCGACGACAATGATATCATCGGGATAGACAACAGTACCACAGCCATGGAACTGGCCAGGCTGTTCTTTACCAAGGAGTCGATCACAGTCGTCAGCAACAATATGCTGTTGATGCCGATCCTGTACGGACATCCGAAGCTCAAGTTTATTTCGGCCGGCGGGACGCTGAAGTTTTCCGGATACTCCACTGAAGGCGAGATAGCCATCAATACCATACAGCAGTTTAACTACGACAAAGTCTTTTTTTCCGCCAATGCTGTGGATGTTTCGTTTGGAGTCAGCAATACGGACGACTTTGAAACAGGCACCAAACAGGCATTTCTGCGGAACGCACACCAGTCTGTTCTGCTCTGCGATCATTCCAAGCTGGGGCAGAAAGCCGTGTACTGTTTCTGTGAGATCAGAAATGTGGATATCCTGATCACAGACAGCGAGGCGGACGAACAGCAGATCCGTGCATTCGAGGAAAACGGTGTCCGGGTGATCGTGGCCGATGCGATCAAAGATGAAACAGTATAGTAAGGGCTGAACAGCTGCCCGGTGTTCTCCAGGGCGCAGGGCAGAAAAGGCAGAGCCATTTGCTATAAAGGAACCTGTTAACTTTGCTTTTTATTAATTCTCAAAGGAGGAAAGAAAAAGAAATGAAGAGCAAAATGTTAAAACGTATCTGTGCAGTCGCTCTGGCAGTAGTGATGACTATGGGCCTGGCGACAGTCGGCGCATTCGCCGAGGAAGAAGCTGCCGCAGAGAATCCGGTAGCCGGAAAGAAAGTAGCGTATATCATGCTGCTCCCGTCCGCATCGATCTTCCAGATGTGGAAAGATTCCTGTGTGGATCTGGCTGAAGCACTGGACGCAAGCTGTGATTTCTTCTTCTGCGACGGTGACTTCAACAAGTGGCAGGATACCATCAGCCAGTGTGCGTCTGCCGGCTATGACGGCATTCTGGTCAGCCACGGCAACCAGGACGGCTCCTATGTCTTCCTGAAAGAGATCGCTGACAAGTATCCGGATATGAAGATCGTCTGCTTCGATACGCAGTTCTACACAGACGGCGAATATCAGAAGATCGACGGTGTCACCCAGATGTTCCAGCAGGACAAATCTCTGGTCACCGTTCTGATCGACTCCATGATCGAAGCGAAAAAGGCCCGCGGCGAAGAAGGCCCGGCCCGCCTGATCAAGGTCTGGAGAGGCCCGAACTACAACAGCCCGTTCGATCGTCGTGAAGTCGGCTGGCAGGAATACATCGATGCCGGTTTGATCGAAGAAGTCGGCGAAGTACAGCCGCTGCAGGATACCTCCGATTCCGCCAACACGGTCACAGCTGCGTATCTGCAGAGCGTGAACCGCGACGATGTCGACGGCATCATCGCCTACTATGACCTGTACGGCCAGGGCGTATACAATGCCATCCTGGAGAACGACAACATGAACGGAACCAATGGCGAAGCACTGCCGATGGCTTCTGTTGATATCGACCCGGTTGACATCACCAACATGCAGACACATCCGGAGATCTGGACCGCTGCAGGTACCACCGACTGGACACTGAACGGTGAGATCGCCATGCGTATCCTGTTCCTGGAGATCGCCGGCGAGTATGACAAGATCTATGATCCGGCCACAGGCGAATACGGCGTTGACGTCGTTGAAGTTCCGGGTTCTGCGATCCTGGCAAGCAGCCTGCAGGAAGACTCCACTGTCGAGAACCTCGGCAATGTAGCAGGCGAGACATACGGCAACCTGGATTATCTGTCTGAGGCAGACTGGATGCCGAAGGATCTGCTCCACTAAGTTTTAATGTTCAGGGGAGACGTCGGGATTTCCCGGCGTCTTCCTTTCCGTAGAAATTGATCAAATATATGGAGAGACGGATATGGATAAGATCAAGCTGGAAACCAGACATGTATCCATAGAGTTCCCGGGAGTCAAAGCGCTGGACGACGTCACTTTTGAAGTGGAGACCGGAGAGATCCGGGCAGTGGTCGGCGCAAACGGCGCCGGGAAATCGACATTGATGAAAGTACTGGCAGGTGCCAATCCGACCTATACGGGAGATGTTCTGCTGAACGGCGAGGTTGTGCAGCTGCATGCGCCGGTGGAAGCCAAAAAGCTGGGTATTCAGATCGTCTATCAGGAAGTAGATACCGCCCTGGTTCCGACGCTTTCCGTGGCGGAAAACATCATGCTCAATGAGATGGTCATGAGCGGCGGCGGCGCCATGAATTGGACGAAGACACGTTCCGAGGCCAAAAAGGCACTGGAACGTCTGCACATAAATAATATCGATGTCCGGACGCTCGTACAGAACCTGACACTGGCGCAGAAGCAGATGGTTCTGATCGCGCGCGCGATCCGGATGAACTGTAATTTCCTGATCCTGGATGAGCCGACAGCACCGCTGTCCAATACGGAAACAGAGGAACTGTTCACGATCGTCCGGCGGCTTCGGGAGCAGGAAAATCTGGCGGTCATCTTTATCTCGCACCGCCTGGATGAGATCCTGGAGATCTGCGAGAAATACACCGTCATGCGGAACGGAAAGATCATCAGCACCGATCCGGTCACACCGCAGACAACGACAAAAGAGATCGTGGAAAAAATGCTCGGCCGTTCCTTTGAGGAAAACTTCCCCAAACAGGCCTGCGCGATCGGAGACGTGCTGTTCCATACGGAGCACCTTTCCGAAGCCGAAGGGCGGATCACGGATGTTTCGATCAATGTCAGACGGGGCGAGATCGTGGGCATTGCAGGACTCGTAGGCGCCGGAAAATCCGAACTGTGCAAAACGATCTTCGGTGCGTATAAAAAGGCGGAAGGTGACGTTGTACTGGACAACAAATCTCTGAAGATCGGCAATCCCTCAGACGCGGTGCGGCAGCGGATCGCATTGGTTCCGGAGGAACGGCGTAAAGAAGGCGTCCTGGTCAACGAGTCGGTGACATTCAACCTGTCGGCGGCCTGTCTGGACAAATTCTGCACGGCTTCTTTTGTCAGCCGCAAAAAAGCCAATGCCAACGCACGTGAATATGTGGAAAGTCTCGGGATCGCCACACCGACGATCCACCAGGTCGTCCGCAATCTGTCCGGAGGAAACCAGCAGAAAGTCGCCGTCGGGAAGTGGCTCGCGGCGGACAGTGATCTGTATATTTTTGATGAACCGACAAAAGGGGTTGACGTTGGTGCCAAGCAGGATATTTTCCGGCTGATCAACGAGATCGCCAAAAACGGGAAGGCGGTGATTTACGCTTCCTGCGAAAATGCCGAGCTGCTTTCTCTGACTGACCGTATCTACGTGATGTACAGCGGCAGGATCATGGCGGAGCTGAAGACATCGGAAACGTCAGAAGATGAGATCATGTTTTACTCTGTGGGCGGCAAAAAAGAAGAAGCCGCAGGTGCCTGACGGACAAGGAGGATAGAAAAGTGAATACAAAATCGGCAAATCATAAAAGTGTAGGAAGATTTCTTGTCAGCTGGGCTGCGGTGCTGGCACTGGTCGCCTGCTTTATCGCCTTTACGCTGCTCAAAGGCAGTGCCTTCATGTCGATGAGCAATATGACGAACATCCTGCGTGCCATGGCGATCACGACGGTCTTCGGTATTGCCGCGACCGTGACGATGGCCCCGGACGGCTTCGATATGTCGGCCGGTACACTGGCCAGCTGCTCCGCTTACGCGTTCGTATCGGCCTACCTCTGGTTCGGCCTGAATCTCGGCCTCTCGATCGTGGTGTCGATCGTTACGACATTGATCATGTATCAGCTGACCATGCTGCTGATCCTGGTATGTAAGATCCCGGATATGCTGGCAACCTGTTCTCTGATGTTTGTGCACCAGGGTCTCGGGCAGTGGTATATCGGCGGCGGCGCCGTTTCCACCGGCATGCGTACTTCCTGGGGCGCCCAGCCGGCGCGCACCCAGCTTTCTCCGGCTTTCTCAGCGATCGGCCGCGCCCCGTGGATCATCATCATAATGCTGGCCTGCGTGCTGGTTGCTTTCATTTTCCTGAATTATACCAAGCATGGCCGTTTCCTTTACGCGATGGGCGGAAACAAAGAAGCGGCGAAGCTTTCCGGTATCAATGTTAAGAAATACCGCTATATGGCCGGTATGATCACAGCTGTCTTCATTGCCATTGCCGGTATCCTGGTTGCTTCCCGCGGAAGCTCTGCACAGGTCATGTGCTGCGATGACTACCTGATGCCGTCTCTGGCTGCGGTCTTTGTAGGACGTACGGTCGGCGGAGCCGAAAAGCCGAACGCGCTGGGTACACTGGTCGGTGCAGGACTGATCTCCACACTGGAGAATGGTCTGACGATCGTCGCGGTGCCGTTCTACGTTCTCCCGGCTGTCAAGGGTGCTGTTCTGGCCCTGGCCCTGGTCGCTGCATATGCTACCAAGAAAGAGGATTAACAGGATCGCTGCTGTTTGGCGGTCCGGAGTATGACACGCAAAAACAGGATTAAGAAAAGCAGGATCAGGAGGAGTAACATGTCTGATTTTTCCAAATATTTTTTAATGATAAGAGAGGATGATCCGGAAGGTACAGCCAGAGATGTGATCGAATATACGCTGTACAAAACAAAGGGGACCGGTGAAAACCAGATCGACTGGGATGAAGCGACTATGCAGGCGGTGATCCCGGGACAGCACGGCAACCTGAACCATGTCTGCCGGGTCTTCGATGCGAAGGGCCACAGCCTGTATATCAAGCAGGCCGGTGATTCGCTGCGGATCGACGAAGATATGACAGCTACACTGGACCGGAACCGGCAGGAGTCCGAAATCCTTCAGATTGAAGAAAAACTGGCCCCCGGCATGGTGCCGCATATTTACTTTTATGATACGGTCATGAGTGCCAGCGGTATGGAGGATTGCACCAGCTACTCGGTGATGCGCGACGCCATGATCCGCCATGAGATGTTCCCGCAGTTTGCCGAGGACATTTCGGAATTTATGGTCAACACGCTTCTCCTCACAAGCGATGTCGTCATGGACCACCGCGAAAAGAAGGAACTGGTACGGCGCTTTATCACGCCGGATCTGGACGATATCACGGAGAAACTGGTGCTGATGGAGCCGTATCTGGGTGCGGAGCGCAACAATGTCTTCCCGCCGAATGCCGCTTTTGTCGAACAGGAGCTCTATGGGGATCCCGAGCTGCATCTGGCGGTTTCCAAACTGAAATTCAAATTTATGAACGATGCCCAGGCCCTGCTTCACGGCGACCTGCACACGGGTTCGATCTTCATTAAACAGGGAGGGACCAAGGTCTTTGACTGCGAATTCGGAACGTATGCGCCGATGGGCTATGATATCGGGAACATCATCGCCAACATGATCTTTGCCTACGATAACGGTCTGTCGACCGATGATACGGAATTCTGCGAATGGTGTCTGTCCACTATTTCGCAGATCGTGGATCTGTTTACGGAAAAATTCCTGAAGAAGTATGATGAAGTCGTCACAGAACCGATGGCGAAAGTGAAAGGCTTCAAAGAGTATTATTTCAACGGGATCATGGACGATACCGCCGGATTCTGCGGGACCGAGCTGCACCGCCGGACAGTGGGCATGGCCAATAATATCGACGTGACCACCATTCAGGATGAAAAGAAAAGACTTCTTGCCGAGCGCCTGAATATCTACGCAGGAAAGGAATTCATCAAAAACCAGGCCTCGTTCCGGACGGGTGCACAGTATGTGGATGCCGTGCGGCGGGCGACCAGGAAGGCAGAGGAGACGCTGTAACTGTACAGATACATGTAAGAATATAAAATTGACAGCATCATGTAGTAAATGCAAGTGGAAGAAACAGGAGGTAAAGATGTCGTCTTTGAATGATTTTTTTGAAAAGGTGATCTCTGTCAAGGTCCCGGAGGATTATTCCTATGTTGATATTCTGGATCAGACGCTTCTTCCGGGAACGATCAAGCGGATCCAGCTGCGTACCCGGGAAGAGATCTGGGATGCCATCAAGCGGCTGCAGGTGAGAGGGGCGCCGGCCATCGGTGTCTGTGCGGCGTACGGGCTTGCCCTGCTGGCATCCTATATAAAAGAGGAGTCGTTTGACGCTTTCTATAAAGCATTCCTTACAGAGAAGGAATATCTGGCATCTTCGCGTCCGACAGCCGTCAATCTGTTCTGGGCATTGAACCGGATCGACGCCACGGCGCTGGCAAATAAGGAAAAACCGGTCGCCGAGATCAAGCAGATCCTGTTTCATGAAGCTGATGCGATCCGCGAAGAAGATGTACAGATCAGCAGAAATATCGGCGAGATCGGATTCGGCCTGCTGCAGAAGCTGAAAAAGCCCGGCAAGGAAATCGGGATCCTGACGCACTGCAATGCCGGTACGCTGGCAACGGCCAAGTACGGCACGGCGACAGCCCCCATGTATATGGCACTGGAGCACGGATGGGCACCGGAAGATATGCATGTATACTGCGATGAGACCAGACCGCTCCTGCAGGGAGCCCGTCTGACATCCTTTGAACTGTATAATGCCGGCATACCGACAACCGTGCAGTGTGACAACATGGCCTCGATCCTGCTGAAATCCGGCGTGATCGACATCATCTTTGTCGGCTGCGACCGGGTGGCGGAAAACGGAGATGCCGCCAATAAGATCGGTACCAGCGGGCTGGCGATCCTGGCACATCATTACGGGATCCCCATGTATATCTGTGCACCCAGCTCCACGATCGATATGGCTACGCCGACCGGAGAGGAGATCCCCATCGAGATGCGTGATCCGGAAGAGATAACGGCGATGTGGTATAAGGAGCGGATGGCGCCGGAAGGCGTAGACGCTTACAATCCGGCTTTTGATGTGGCCGACCACCGGCTGCTGACCGGTATCATCACGGAAAAAGGACTTTGCACCGCGCCGTACGGAGAAGCGTTCCGTGCGCTCGGAATCAAATGACAGGATCTCTGTAAGTCGCTTACATGACTTTGCAGCCGGCTCTCTCCGGAGCCGGCTGTTTGTACAGGGGCAAGGCGCCCGACGCAGATTCCGGATATCTATAGGTTTTAAGAAGAGATGGAGAAGGCTGTGTTCTTATCCCGGACACTAAGTCTGCGTAAACCGTGGATCTCAGCTTCGTTCCTTTCAGAATGCGCGCTTGTAAAAGTATGTGTCCTCCGGCTGCTGTCCACGTTTTGAAAAGGCAGCGTTCCGAAGGAATACAGATCCCCATAAGCCGACTGTCGGCGCTGGAGTTCTGTATCCGCGGGGAATGCGTCCGTTTTTTCATCAATATGAATCAGAATCAGGAAGGAGAAGAGTATGAAAAAGATCATGAATCGCCCAGAGGGCTATACAGAAGATATGCTGCGCGGCATCTATACGGCACATCCGGACATGGTGAAATATGTCAATGACGATGTGCACTGCTACTGTACGGCGAAGAAAGTACCCGGGAAGGTAGCCATCATTACCGGAGGAGGCACGGGGCATCTGCCTCTGTTCCTGGGCTATGTCGGAGAAGGCCTGCTGGACGGCTGCGGAGTGGGAAATGTGTTCCAGTCACCTTCCGCCGAGCAGATCTATGAGATTTCCAAAGAAGTGGAAGCCGGTGCCGGAATCCTGTTTCTTTACGGAAACTACACCGGGGACATCATGAACTTCGACATGGCGGCAGAGCTGCTGGAAATGGACGATATCGAGACACGTTCCATCGTCGGTGCGGATGATGTGAACTCCCATGCAGATCCCTCTGCCCGCCGGGGCATTGCCGGAATCTTTTTCATGTACAAGGCGGCCGGCGCAAAGGCCGCACAGATGGGTACCCTGGATGAAGTGTATGAAGCGGCAAAACTGGCCGGCGACAATACGCGCACGGTCGGGTTTGCCTTCACCCCCTGCATCATTCCGGAGATCGGGCATCCGAACTTTACGCTCGGCGAGGACGAAATGGCCATGGGCATGGGGATTCACGGGGAGCCGGGTGTCTGGAACGGACCGGTCAAGTCTTCGGACGAACTGGCAGAAGAGTCGCTGGAAACCATTCTGAAGGATATATCCGTGGAAGCGGGGGAAGAAGTAGCTGTCCTGGTCAACGGACTGGGTGCGACCAGCCTGGAAGAACTGTATATCTTCTCCGGCAGTGTGCGGAAACTTCTGGACGAAAAAGGCATCCGCGTGTACCATACCTATGTAGGTGAGTATGCGACTTCCATGGAAATGGCCGGGGCTTCTCTTTCCATTTGCCGTCTGAATCCGACGCTGAAAGAGTATTTGGAATACCCGGTCCGTACCCCGTTTATCAGGAACTGACGGAGGGCAGGAAACGATGAGCATGGAAACGATCCGAGCCGAGCAGCTTCCGGAATTGTTTGCCGGGGCAGCCCGTGTTTTTGATGATAAAAAAGACGAACTCTGTGAAATGGACGCCCGCATGGGAGACGGTGACCTTGGGCTGACTATGCAGAAGGGATTCGGGGCCTTGCCGGATCTGCTGCGGGGCAACCTGGAGATACAGGATGCGGGCAAGACGCTTATGAAAGCCGGCATGAAAATGGCCGGCGTCGTCCCTTCCACCATGGGAACGCTGATGGCCAGCGGGATCATGGAGGGCGGAAAGGTTCTAAAAGCAAAAGCAGAGATCAAGCCGGCCGATCTGGCAGGTTTTCTGGAAGGCTTTGCAGCCGGGATCCAAAAACGCGGAAAATGTGAACCGGGTGACCGGACGATCCTGGATGCCATGCAGCCTGCGGCAGAAGCAGCCCGCCGGGAAGCAGAAGCGGGCGGCAGCCTGTCCGCGGTTCTGGATGCTGCCGTCGCCGGCGCAGGGGAAGGAGTCGAGGCGACAAAAACCATGGTTCCGAAATTCGGAAAAGCAGCCGTGCATGCGGCGAAAGCAGCGGGAGTTCCGGATCAGGGGGCTGTAGCGGGCAAATACCTGCTGGAAGGGCTGCGGGAGGCAGCCGGCAGCCTGTAAATAAAGATTGCGCATAGACAATACGCGGAAAGTATCAGGTTTATTCAGGAAACAGGAGGTTCACCATGAAAAAGAAACGTTACTGCAGGACCCTGTGTGCTGTATTGCTGCTCGGTATCCTTGCCTTTACATCTGCCTGCGGCAGTAAGAAGGACAAAGCACAGGAAGGGCAGACAGACGCGGCCGTAACGGAAGCACCGGTACAGGAAGCCGAAAAGACGTCGGATGCGGCGGCAGCGGCAGCATCGACTTCGGAAGCGGAGCAGGCAGCAGCACCGGCATCGGGCGGAGCCGTGGAAGAAACGCCAGCGGATGCGGCGGCAGCCCCAGCGGATGCAGAAGGGACACAGGAGGCGGCAGCAGCGCCGCAGCCGGCTGCCGGAACGCAGGCGGGTTTACCCCAGGTCACGGAGCAGCCGACGGATGAGAGCCTCACGGAAGGATACAGCTGCATGTACATTGCATCGGCTGACAATGCGGATAAGATGATGTGGCATGCGGTCAGTCCGGACGGAAAGGATATTCCTTTTTCCGAGATAGGCGAATATTTCCCGTATATGGAATGCTCCGGGGAAACGACAGAGGTTCTGTCACTGTTTAATGTGGCGTCCGGCTTTAACGGATGGGGCTCCTACTGCCGATTCGAAAACAGCGCCGGAAGCACGGATTCCGCCGTGGCCGTAACACACGTAAAAAGAATAGAGACAGACGAAAAGCCCAAGAGCACAACCCAGCAGAATACAACACAGCAGAATACAGCACAGCAGGATACAGCACAGCAGAATACACCGCTGCAGAGTGCCGCGCCGGGAGAAGGAGCTGCGGGAAACGCGGAAGCAGAATAGGACAGATCACAGAATTCTCAGGGCTCTTGATCGGCAGGATGTATAATGCCCTCTTCATCGATCTGAATGCCATAGGAAATGGTTTCCAGATAGCGGAGGATCCGGTCTTTCCAGTCTTCGGTATAAGCCAGCCAGGTCTGTATGCCGGTCTGTGTGCCGGGATAGACGATCAGTTCAACGTCGGCCGCATCGAGGGAGTAGTCCCTGGTGGAGGTGGTGCCTGTAAAGTGCAGGGCGGCTACAACGGTATCGATGTCATAGCTGTCGAACCAGAAATTGCCGAGACTGTACAGGATCGGTTTGCCGTTGTAATACTCGATCCCCTGTAAGACATGGGGATGTGCTCCGATCACCACGTCGGCTCCTGCGTCGATACAGGCCCGGGCGCCGTCCCGCTGGATATCCTGCAGCCAGGTGGTGTGTTCGGTACCCCAGTGCGGGAGAGCAATGACATAGTCCGCATTTTCTGCCGCGGTCCGGATGGAGTCCAGAAAACGGGTCATATCCTTGCAGAGCAGGATACCGGGGGTCGTATCGGTTGCTTCCGGGGTATAAACATAATCCTCCGCACAGGAGGCAGCAACATAGGCAATGGTGAAGCCGCTTGTTTCCAGATATACGGGAGCAGCGGCTTCCTGTATCGTGCGGCCGGCGCCCACATAGGGGATCTGCGCCTCTTCCAGCGTAGCCAGCGTATCCAGGAAAGATTCTTCGCCATAATCAAAAGAGTGGTTGTTGGCCAGTCCTACGATGTCGACACCCAGGTCATGCAGATAGGAAACATGGGCGGGATCAGACCGGAAGGTAAAAGCCTTGCCGGGAAGCGGTTCGCCGCGTGTGCTGTAAGTAAACTCGTTATTGACCCACATCAGGTCCATGCGGTTCATGATTTCGATATAGGCCGGGTCGACGCCGTCGGCAATGTTTTCAGAGCCGATGGCGGCCAGAAACTGCATGGGGATATAGTCATCGGCAAAATTGATGTCGCCGGCAAAGCCGAGGGTAAAATCATAGTGCCGTTCTTCCGAGGAGGCCGGTTCCGCAGTGAGCGGAACCGGCGTATTTGCTATTTGGTCCATAAGGTCGTCAAAAGCGGCAGATGCGGAAACGGCGGTTACGGCGTTTTGAAGGGCCTTTGCCGATACGGACGCCACGGTGTTCAGAAAGCAGTCTGCGGACACGGGTACGGATCCATACAAAACGGGCAGGAAAAAAACGGCGGCAGAAAAAAGGATCCGGGAACAGACTGTCATGCCGCGGCCGGACAGAAAAGAAAACACGGAGATAAGGGAAGGCCGATGTTTCATGCACAGATCCTTTCAGACAGCTGCTGTCGTTTTTGAATAGGAAAACAATTCCGGCTCACAGACGGTGACAGGTATATTATACACGGAAACGGGCAGAATAGCGCATGTGCCATGACACTTTTGTGACATTTTTCTTACAGTACCACGGGGGATTTTCTCCTTTTTTTCCTGTACTCTGCAGACAGCAGGAAACGGGGACCGGAAAGCATCCGGGCCCGCAGCAGCAAAGGACAGGATGAAATGCCTGTCCGGGAGTACAGCATAATAAGGAGGAGTATGATGAAGAAAAAAATGATTCCGGCACTGGCGGCAGCGTTGGCGGTATTTGTAAGCGGAAGTCTGGCAGCGGGCCCGCAGCTTGTGTTTGCAGCGGAAAAAGACAGCCAGGTTTCTTCAGAAGGAAAAGAAAAAGAAGAATCCGGGGAGTACGAGGGAGACTGGTACGCAGACTGGGATGATTATGATGACTGGTACGGGGACGGAGCGTATTACGATGACTGGTACGAAGACGGAGCGTATTACGATGACAGGTATGAGGACGGGGCGTATTATGATGACTGGTACGAAGACGGAGCGTATTACGGGGACTGGTATGAAGACGGGGATGATTACGATGACTGGTATGGGGACCGGGGCATCTGTGAAGACTGCTTCGGCGATGCAGAAGGAGAGCTGTTCGAAGACGGGGAGGCGGATCGGAAAGAGAGCCTGACAGAAGAGGAGCAGCAGACCCTTTCGGAAATCGAAGCGGAGATTGAAATGGTCTGGTCTGAAATCGCAGATCTCTATGCTGAAAGCGGGGAATGGACAGAGGAAGAGGAAGAAAAACGGACGGCCTGTGAGGAGCGGCTGGATCAGCTGTATGAAAAAGCCGGTACCCTGTATGACAAGATCGAAGCGTACCGGTATCAGAAGCTGGTGGATGACGGCGTCATCACGTCCGAAGAAAAAGACACATTGCTGGCGGCATATGATAGAATAAAAGAGTTGGAGAAGCAGATCGAAGAGGAAGAAGAAGGGATCTCGGAAATCGAGAACAAGATTTTTGAAAATGAACAAAAAGCGTATCTATGCAGCTGATGATGAGGCGAACATCCGGGAAATCCTGGAGGTCTTCCTGAAGGAAGCCGGATTTGAAGTAACGGTGTTTGAAACGGGTGACGAACTCCTGCGGGAGTTCGCCGCCCTTCCTTCGGATATGGTGATCCTCGATATTATGATGCCGGGATCAGACGGGATCACCATCTGTAAAGAACTGAGGAAGATCTCCTCCGTCCCGATCATCATCCTGACGGCTAAAGAAACAGAGGCGGATTATATGATCGGGATCACATCCGGCGGCGACGATTATCTGATCAAGCCGTTTTCTCCGTCGATGCTGGTCATGCGGATCAAGGCGCTGTTCCGCCGGATTGAGATGGAGCATGCGGGAGAAGCGGAAAAAGAAGAACGGGCCTACGGGGATCTGCTGTATTCCGCTTCCCGGCACGCCGTATTCTGCGGAGAGGAAGATCTGGGGCTGACCGAACTGGAACTGGCCTTTCTGCGGTTCCTGCTGCAGCACCCGGAACAGTCTGTTTCCCGGGAAACGCTGCTGGATGCCGTCTGGGGCTTTGACAGGGAAACGGAGACGCGTGTGACCGATGAAACCGTGCGGCGTATCCGGAAAAAGCTGCGTCGGGCCGGAAGCCGGGTCACGGTGGTGACCGTATGGGGATATGGCTATCGTCTGGGAGAAGTCCTATGAAAGCAAAAAAGGCGGACAGCAGAAAGAGAAATATCGGCAGGCAGATCTTTCTGACCATGGCAGTTTCTTCTGTCCTGATCCTGCTGGTCGTATATCTTTTTCTGAGTGCCTATATCCGCGGCAGAGCGGAAGAAGCGATCCGGGAAAGCACGGTCTATACGTCAGAAGACGGGTGGGGATACCGGCAGGACGATGAGACCGGGGAGGATACGTTTTTCGAGGTCTTTTCATTTATTGACGCACCCGGGATGGAAGAATCCGGCGGCGATGATTCGTCCGGATACACGGGCGGAGACTGGGACTGGTACTGGGAATGGGAGTACTATTCCGGGGAAACGCAGCTGGTCGAATGGTGCCGGGCCCATCCCGAAACGATGGGAGAAACTGTGCGGGCGGCCCTGGACGGGCAGATCTACTATATTCAGCAGACCCCTCTGCAGGGACAGACAGCACAGGCAGGACAGGACGGAAACGAAAGCAGTGCGGCAGATGGCGAAGAGGATATTCTGATCACCTGTGTCAATGTGACGTCCTCTATCTGGATGCTTTCGATGACAGAGGTCCTGCTGGCCGTTGTGCTGGCCGTATGTACGGCCGTGGCATCCTGGCTCGGATACCGCACCGACAAAGCGATCCGGCAGGAACAGGAAAAACAGAAACGGTTTTTTGAAAATGCATCGCATGAACTGAAAACGCCGCTGATGTCGATCCGGGGATTTGCGGAAGGCATGCAGAAAGGCATTGTACAGGATGAAGCACACGGACTGGCTGTTATCACGGAAGAAGCAAATAAGATGGCATGCCTGGTGGATGACATTCTGGCTTTGTCCCGGGCAGACAGAGGGTTGGATGAACTGAAGAGGGAAGATATTTCCGTCAGCGAACTGGTGGGGGACTGTCTGGATACCCTGGAGGCCGAGATCCGTAAACGGCAGCTGCAGGTGGACATCCGGATCGAGGACCGTTTTCTTTCTGTGGATGTGCAGAAAATGAAACAGGCGGTGACAAATATCCTGGCCAATGCGATCCGGTACGCCCAAAAAGAGATCAGCGTTTCCTTTTCACAGAACACGCTCCGGATCTGGGATGACGGAAGACAGCTGTCCGAAGAGGAACAGCAGCATATGTTCGAACGGTTTCATACCGGAGATGGCGGCAGCACGGGGATCGGCATGGCCCTCGCCAGGGAAATCACGGAACAGCATGGTTTTGTACTTTCCGTGAAAAACGAGTCAGAAGGAGTCTGTTTTGCGATCGGCATGCCGGATGCCGGCAGCCGGCATCCCGCATGAGCAGGCTTATTCCCGGAGAATCGATATAATGGCGATCAGCATGACTGCCAGCAGAAGGACGTTCAATACCAGAGCGGGAAGGGACAGGGCCAGCAGGCTTCCCAGTACGGCGCCGAGTGACCCGCCGAGGACGGCGGCACAGACGAGCTTCTGGTGGTAATTGCCGCTTTTCAGGACCGGCACGGCGCCTCCGAAGGGGCCTATACAGCACATGACCAGGAGCAGTGTCAGTGTGTTCAGAGGGGAAAGCCCCAGCAGCAGGAACATGGCGGTGCCCGCGGGTTTCATCGGTACCCCCAGCATGTTGAAAGCACCCCAGAAGAAAGAAAAAACAACAGCGAAGGCCAGCTTTCTCCCGGAAAGGCCGAGCAGCACACCCGGTGTTCCGCGGGACAGCAGGATGCGCAGGATCAGGGCACCCATCGATACAAGCAGGGCATAGCCGAGATACTTCCTTATTTTCGCTCCATCCAGTTTCCCGACAAAGCGGGAACCGGCCGCAGATCCCAGAGCAATGGATACGGAGCAGCAGAGCAGGGTCCGGAGATCGACCGGGTTTTCGGCCTGCAGAAGAGAAAAGGCAATGACGGCACCGGGTACCAGGCAGGCTGTGCACAGTGTACCCGGGAGTTTTTTGTCATCCGCCAGGTGCAGATGCCGGAACACCAGCGTGTTGAGGAGAAAATCAGAGATGCCGAGCGTAGCGCAGAAATAGAGCGGCGCCTCCAGCAGACAGAGTACGGAAAAACATCCGTTTTCTGCCGAAACAGCCTGCCTGTTTTTCAGGGCATGCGATAAAATCCGTATACCGAATGCGATTCCCGCCGCGAGCAGGGCGGCTCCGATGATCTGCTGCAGAGACATAGGGTTCCTTTCCGGACAGATCTGATACAAATCCATATATTCTGTTCAGTATCATAACAAATTCAGACGCGTTTGTCAGGACGCTGCCGCAGGACGTATGCCGCAGCCGAAAAATCTGCTACAAAAGCATAAGGGTATATGGTATGATTACAACGCCAAAAGAGAACAGCGGGAAAACAGACACGGGAGAGAATGATGACAAACAAAGAACTGATCCTGAAGTTTTATGAAGAGGTTTTCAACAACAAAGACCTGTCCAATCTGGACGAATATATGCTGGATTCCTACCGGCAGCATAATCCCACGGCACCGGACGGCAAGGCGGGATTCCGGGCATTTGCAGAAAGATTCCTGGCGCTGGATCCGCATATGGATATCCTGAAGGTTGTTGCCGAAGAGGATCTGGTGGTCGTATTTTTCAAATGCACGATCGGTGCGAACGGGACGATCAACAAAGTCTTCGACATGTACCGGATCGAAGACGGGAAGCTGGCAGAACACTGGGACTGCGTCATGCATGACATCGATGACGAACATACGGTCAGCGGGAACAGCCAGTTCTGAGCAAAAGGACGGCAGTAGCCAAAGAAGCCGGGAACAGAGCCGGCGGCAGGACATACGGAGATAAACATGGGAATTGTCATTAAAAACGTACATCTGCTGGATGAGGAGAAACAGATCCGGAGAGATGTGTATATCGAAGGGAACCGGATCACAGGAATAGACAGCATGCCGGAAGGATTTACGGCAGACGAAACGATCGACGGCACGCACAGGCTGCTGATGCCGGGGCTGGTCAACGCCCATACGCATGCGTATATGTCGGTGTTCCGGAATTATGCGGACGACCTGCCGTTTGCCGAATGGCTGTTTGAAAAGATCGATCCGCTGGAAGGCAGGATGACACCGGAACAGGCATACTGGGGCAACCTGCTTTCGTTCATGGAGATGATCCGTACAGGCACCACCTGTTTTGTGGATATGCAGATGTTTCCGCGGATGGCTGTGAAAGCCTGTGCCGACAGCGGTATGCGTGCCCTGATCACGCGGGGGCTGGTCGGAAGCGACCGGCATGACGAGGGCGGCATCCGTCGTCTGAACGAAGCGTTTGATGAAATGGAATACGCGAAAAGCGAGCCGGACGCTCCGGTGACATTTGCGCTCGGACCGCATGCCATCTATACCTGCGGAGAGGATATGCTGCGGTATGTGGCAGAAATTGCAAAAGAAAAGGATCTGATGATCAACATCCATCTTTCCGAGACACAACAGGAGTATGAATCCTGCCTGAAGGAGCACGGGGCAACACCGGTGCGCTATCTGAAAAACCTGGGAATGCTGGATGTGCCGGTGATCCTGGCGCATTGCGTGTATCTGGCAGAAGAGGATTATGAGATCCTGCAGCAGCCGGGCGTGTCGGTGGTGACCAACCCGGCCAGCAATATGAAACTGGGCAACGGTTTTGCACCGGTAACCCGCATGCTGCAGAAGGGGATCAATGTCTGCCTGGGTACGGACGGAGCTTCCAGCAACAACGCGCTGAATATGTTCCGGGAACTCGGCATGCTGACACTGACGCAAAAAGGCGCCGAAAAGGATTCCCTGGTGATGAAAGCAGAGGAAACCCTGCAGGTAGCGGTAGAAAACGGATACAAGGCGATCCGGCTGGAAGAACAGGCCGGACGGGTGGCAGAAGGCTGTCTGGCGGATCTGATCCTGCTGGATCAGGAGGCGCCGAATTTCCAGCCGGAACACAACTGGAAAGCGGCCCTGGTGTATTCTTCGACGGGATATGAGGTAACGGATACGATCGTGAACGGAAAGATCCTGATGCGGGATCGGGAACTGACGACGATCGATGAGGAACGGGTGCGCTTTGAGATCGCACAGGCAGTAAAGGATTTCTGAAGTATTGTACCGCAGCCATGACCGGCTCCGTACCGGAGACGGGTGGAGAAAAGAGGAAAAGCAGATATGAGTGAAATAAGGGATGAAAAACTGGCACCGTCGGGGAAACGGAAAATCGACTGGGTGCGGGATCATATGCCGGTTCTGAACAGCATACGGGAGGACTTCAGAAAAACAAAACCGTTTAGAGGCATGAAAGTGGCACTGTCCGTCCACATGGAAGCCAAAACCGCCTACCTGGCTCTGGTTTTGAAGGACGGCGGGGCGGAAGTGTATGCCACCGGCAGCAATCCGCTTTCCACCCAGGACGACGTGGCGGCCGGGCTGGCTTCGCGCGGTGTGCAGGTTTTTGCCTGGCACGGCTCCACACCGAAAGAATATGCGCATCATCTGGCAAAAGTCCTGGAAGTCGGGCCGGATATCATCATCGATGACGGCGGAGATCTGGTCAATATGATCCATGAGCGGTTTCCGGAACTGCTGCCGGGGGTGATCGGCGGCTGTGAAGAAACAACGACGGGCATACAGCGTCTGAAAGCCATGGATGCGGACGGAGCGCTGCAGTTTCCCATGATGATGGTAAACAACGCACAGTGCAAGTTCCTCTTTGACAACCGGTATGGTACCGGTCAGTCTGTCTGGAATGGGATCAACCGCACGACCAATCTGATCGTGGCAGGAAAAAAGGTGGTTGTGGCCGGTTACGGCTGGTGCGGAAAAGGTGTGGCCATGCGGGCTAAAGGACTGGGTGCGCGGGTGTATGTGACCGAGATCGATCCGATCAAGGCAGCCGAAGCGGTCATGGACGGATTTGACGTGCTGCCAATGAAGGAGGCGGCGAAGATCGGCGATTTCTTTATCACCGTTACCGGATGCCGCGACGTCATTACCATGAAGCACATACTGAGCATGAAAGACGGGGCAATCCTGTGCAATGCCGGTCATTTCAATGTGGAGATCGACATGGAAGGGCTGACGAAAAGCGCCGGAAAACGCGTCGTGCGCCGTGACAATATCGTGGGATATTATCTGGAAAACGGCCGGTCGGTCAATGTGCTGGCAGAAGGCCGTCTCGTCAATCTGGCAGCGGGAGACGGACATCCTGCGGAGATCATGGATATGAGCTTTTCTATTCAGGCGCTCTGCGCGCAGTATCTGGCACAGCATAAAGGGGAAGAACTGCCGAAACTGAACGGAGTGCCGGAAGAGATCGACCGGGAAGTGGCAGAACGCAAGCTGCGGTTCCTGGGAGTTGCGATCGATCACCTGACCAAAGCACAGCAGAAATACATAGACAGCTGGAACGTATGAAAAACGAGGATGTTTGAAAAAAAGGGGTTTTCGCCGGATAGCGAAAACCCCTTTTCTGGCAGTAAACTGCCGGATCGTTTAGTTCAGTCCCAGATCAGATAAGTCCAGATTTTCAAGTTCGGATGGATCCACATTCTCTACTTCGGGAGCTTCATCGGGCGTTCCGGCATAGACAAAGGTCAGGGCACTTCCTTCTGCTTCCAGGGAAATGCTGCCTTCATCATAGGTGTAGGGACTGGATTCACTTTCAATGGTGAAGACGTCGTCATCCCAGGTCAGTTCCATACCCATGCCGAACAGGACCAGCTGGCCGCTGTTGTCCTCATTCAGGACAAGGAAAACCTGCATGCCCATCATTTCCAGGATGGAGGCGTTGATGACTTCCCCGTCGTTGTCCATGGTGGCCAGTTTGTAGTAGCCGGCGCGTGTATCCGGATCGAAGGGGGCCGGGGTCAGAATGGCTGCTGCAGCATCTGCCTTGCCGGGTGCGAATTCGATAGACATCCCATCGGCTTCGACACGGATGTTGTCCCCTTCACGAGTGATGGGGGCTTCTACGCCGCCATTGATAATAGCGTTTTCTGTCCAGGTGATCTCTTCCTCGTCTCCATCAAAAGAAAGAACACCGGTGCCGTCATCCTTCAGGATCATGTAGGCTTCCATGCCCAGGGCAGTCAGAATATCGCCGGTGTATTCTTGTTCGCCGTCACTCATGCTGACAATGTGATAATAGGTTTCGTCTTCCGCCAGCTCTTCCGCAGCATCTGCAGCGAAAACCGGAACGGCCAGTGAGACCGTCAGCACGGTCACAAGCAGAGCAGTCAGCGTTTTTTTCAAGGGATTTTTCATATCAGGTCCTCCTTTATCATGCAGGATCAACAGGATGTTCTTTGTACATATGCATACATCTCTTTGTGTATATATATGCATAAGTATCATAGCATATCTGTGCGGGAAAAGCCAAGCATACCTTTGCCGGCACAGAAAAGCGAATTTATCCGGATAACTTGCGTCATAGTGAAAACTCGGATAGAATGAGACTGCAGCGCCTTGGAGACCAGAGCAGGAGAAACGGATGAGAATCTGGGGAAAGATCATAAAAGACAGCCGTATGCTGTGGGATATGACGGTGACCATCGACAGCGATGACACCCGCACGCATAAAATTTTTCAGGCACTGGAAGAAATCTGCCATGCCCGGGATATCAGTGTACCGCTGTGGCTGGATACAAACATCCGGGATTTTCAGCGGTATAAAAAAGCCCGTTTCGGGCAGGACAGCTTCGTCGGCGAGCAGATCGAGTTTGATTTTCTGGAATTTCAGATACTGGAAGAATAAAGACTCTGAATAATAATAAGACAAAACAGGTAATAATAAGACAAAACAGGAAGGCAGGGAAAGACAGGATGGAACTGACACAGAACGGTGTATATCTGGTACAGGGAAATACGATCATACCGGATGACAGAGAAGCGGAAGCAAAACTGCGTGCAGCCGGCTGCGGCGAAGCACCTTCCGGGGATGCAGCGTCTTTGCAGGCAAAGGCCCGCAGAGGGACGATGGCGTACCGGATCCTGAAAGAACACAATACCTCCGGATCCATGCAGGATCTGCAGATCCGGTTTGACAAGATGGTTTCCCATGACATCACGTTCGTGGGGATCATTCAGACGGCCAGGGCTTCCGGTCTGGAAAAATTCCCGATCCCGTACGTGCTGACGAACTGCCATAATTCGCTTTGTGCGGTCGGCGGTACGATCAATGAAGATGACCACATGTTCGGGCTTTCCTGTGCCAAACGCTATGGCGGTGTCTATGTGCCGCCGCACCAGGCTGTCATCCATCAGTATGCCCGTGAGATGCTTGCCGGGGTCGGCAAGATGATCCTCGGTTCCGATTCCCACACCCGGTACGGGGCACTGGGAACGATGGCGATGGGCGAGGGCGGCCCGGAGCTGGTGAAACAGCTGCTGAACAAGACCTACGACATAGCCATGCCGGAGGTGGTTGCCGTATATCTGACCGGCAGGCCCCTTCCCGGAGTTGGTCCGCAGGACGTAGCGCTGGCGATCATCGGCGCCGTATTTGATAAGGGATATGTAAAAAACAAAGTCATGGAGTTTGTCGGTCCCGGTGTGGCAGAGCTCTCTGCCGATTTCCGGATCGGTGTGGATGTGATGACGACGGAGACCACCTGCCTGTCCTCCATCTGGCAGACGGATGACCGGATCAAGGCGTTTTACGAGGTACACGGACGCACAGAAGAATATGCGAAACTGGAGCCGGAGGCACTGGCCTATTACGACGGCTGCATCCGTGTAGAACTGGACAAGATCCGGCCGATGATCGCCATGCCTTTCCATCCGAGCAATGTCTATACGATCGAGGAGTGCAATGCCAATCTGGAAGATATTCTGGAGGATGTGGAAAAAAGAGCAGCGGTTTCGCTGGGCGGCAAAGTTCCCTTTACACTGAAGAACAAGATCCGGAACGGCCGGCTGCTGGTCGACCAGGGGATCATCGCCGGCTGCGCGGGCGGCGGTTTCGAAAACATCTGCGAAGCCGCGGATATCCTGCGGGGACAGTATATCGGCTGTGATGATTTTACACTGAGTGTCTATCCGGCAAGTACGCCGATCTACATGGAACTGGCGAAAAACGGTGTGCTGGCCGATCTGATCCGTACCGGAGCAATCGTGAAGACAGCATTCTGCGGTCCCTGCTTCGGTGCCGGGGATACGCCGGCAAACGGTGCGCTTTCCATCCGTCATTCCACCAGGAATTTCCCGAACCGGGAAGGATCGAAGGTACAGAGCGGGCAGATCGCTTCTGTCGCACTGATGGATGCCCGTTCCATTGCGGCTACAGCCGCCAACCGCGGGTACCTGACACCGGCTACGGAATTTGCGGGAGAGATCCGGCATCAGCAGTATCATTTCGACAGCAGTATCTATGCACACCGTGTGTTTGACAGTCACGGGAAAGCAGATCCTTCGGAGGAAGTCCGCTTCGGCCCGAACATCAAAGACTGGCCGGCGATGCCTGCCCTGCCGGAGAACCTGCTGCTGAAGGTCGTGTCCGAGATCCATGATCCGGTTACGACAACGGACGAACTGATCCCCTCAGGGGAAACGTCCTCTTACCGGTCTAATCCGCTGGCACTGGCAGAGTTCGCACTTTCCCGTAAGGATCCTGCGTACGTAGGCAGGGCCAAAGCCGTGCAGGCGGCGCAGCATGCGCTGGAAGCCGGGAAAACAGCAGCAGCGGCATTTCCGGAGATGGAAGAAGTCATCCGGAAGGCAGCAGAAGCATTCCCCGTGCTGCAGGAACTGCTGCAGGAGAACGCCGGTACGGCAGAGGACGGCAGTGCAGCCGGGCGCATGCTGCCGGTCGGTGTCGGCTCTGCTGTTTTTGCCGTCAAACCGGGTGACGGTTCAGCCAGGGAGCAGGCAGCATCCTGCCAGAAAGTCCTGGGAGGCTGGGCAAATATTGCCAATGAATATGCCACGAAACGGTATCGTTCCAACCTGATCAACTGGGGCATGCTTCCCTTCCTGATCCCGGCCGGAGAGCTGCCGTTTGTAAACGGAGACTATCTGTTTATTCCGGATATCCGGAAGGCGGTAACAGACAGGGCCGGGGAGATCACGGTCTGGCTGATCGGCAATGAGCAGGGGGCAGCAGCCAAAAGGCAGTCGTTTGTCCTGCAGCTGGGTGAGATGACGGACGATGAACGGGAAATCATTCTGGACGGCTGCCTGATCAACTATTATCGAAGAACAGGAAGGAAGTAAAAGAGCGTATGCGGGCAGCAAAAGTTTGGACAGTTCTGTTTCGGACAGGCGGCATCATCATGGTAGCCGTTGTGGTCCTGACACTTCTATTTGCCTTTGTGCCCCGGAAAATGGGCTACAGTATTTACTATGTTACCAGCGGCAGCATGGAGCCGTATCTGCCGGTTTACAGCATTGCCTATATGAAGCCGACAGCGCCGGAGCTCCTGGAGGAAGGCGATATCGCGGCGTTCCGGAGCGGGAATTCCATCGTGGTGCACCGGGTGATGAGCAACCATGTGGAAGACAGGAAGCTGATCACAAAGGGAGATGCCAACGACGGGGTGGATCTGCGGGAAATCTCGTATGATAATGTAAAAGGCCGGATCGTGAGGCATTATCCCCGGCTCGGAGAACTGCTGATGATCTACCTGACCGGCTTCGGAAAAGCCATGCTGGCCTTTATCGGAGCGGGGGGTGTGCTGCTTCTGCTGGCAGCCGGCCGGCTGAAAAAGCTGATCCGGGAAGTGGAAAGCAGACAGGACAGCGGACTGGGCGAGACAGGCCAAATTGACAGAATATTTCAAATATAAAATAACAATTAAGAAATAATTAGAGAAAAAACGCAAAAATGTGTTGACAGAATCGGCCTTTTCTGCTATGATGCATATACAAAGTAAATGATGCATCGCCTGAAGGAAGATCAGGCGGAGGCCCGAGGTAAAGGACGGGCAATGCAAAAGGAAAATTGAAGAAGGAGGTACAAGCCAATGGGAAATCCACCGGAAGTATTCCTTCAATATGAGAGTGGTACTGTATAGGCAGTTCCCCGCAAGAAGAACCTTTCATAAACCAGTAAAGAAATCGTTCCCACCCAACTGATGGAACATGACATGGAAGGTACGTGAAAGCCGACAGCTCATATTGAATATTACCACAGTGATGCAAAGCAGCGTATCGTGTAAAGAAACGATATCCCGTGAAGAGAAAACGGGGCGAAGACATCCATAGAAAGTTCACAAATTCTTCTAAGCAGGATGCACCTGGCGCCTGTGAGCAGGGAATATAGATATGAGAGCGTGATATAGAGAGCAGAAAGCGAAAGCTGGAAAGTGATAAAAACTGAATATTGATTTAGCGTAAAAAAGACCGTTTGTCGAGAGAACTGACAGGCGGTCTTTTTACGTCTGCGCAAAGTTTATTGCTGATTGCAGTACGGATTGCTATAATGTGTATGATAAAGAGGCGGTTGGAAGGAGTATATACTGTTTTGCGAAAAATAAAGAATCTGGTCATAGGTGGGATCGAGAATAAGCTGTTCAATCTAATCCTGATCTCCGTGCTGCTGATCACGGCGGCTTTTTTGGCTGCTACCCAATACCAGAGCCGGATGCTGTCACAGCTGACAGCTGAGACGAGCGCCCGGCAGATCGGTTCGATCACCGAAACCACGACAGAAGTCATCAAGCAGGCGGCAGAGCAAAGCATGAGTCAGACGACCGAGCTTTCGGCCATGCTTTCCGACGAAGTGTTTCACGGGCTTGAGAACCGTGTACAGATGCTGGGTGACTATGCATATAAGGTGTTTTCCGATCCGGATCATACGATGGAGGCTCCCTATGCACCGCCGGATGCGTCAAAAGACGGGGAGGTGACGGCGCAGATGATCCTGGCGGAGGGCGTTGAGGAGCAGGAGATCGCAGACAGGCTGCATCTGGCGGCCAATATGAGCGATATGATGGTCTCGCTTTTCGATGCATCGGAAGCGACAAATTCCTGCTTTGTTGCGCTGCCGGAGGGCGCCTTCCTGGTAACCGATGACCGTTCCGCTGCCAAATATGCCGAGGACGGGACACCGATCAGCTATGACCCCCGCACCCGTATCTGGTATCAGATGGCGGAAGAGCAGCAGGGCCTGATCTTTACAGACGTGGAACTCGATGCTTTTACGGGAGATGTCGGGATCGTCTGCGCCATGCCGGTCTATGTGGACGGAGAGCTGACTGCCGTGGTCGGTTCCGATCTGTTTCTGACGTCTATGCAGGAAGCGGTGCAGGCAACCGGGGAAAACAGTGCGTTTGTCTGTGTGATCAATCAGAACGGGCACGTGGTGTTTTCTCCGAAAACAGAAGGAAGCCTGCGGGTTCTGGATTCTTCAGAAGCAGCCGATCTGCGGCTTTCGGAGAATGAATCGCTGGCTGCCCTGGTTGCAGATGCCATGCAGGGCAGGACCGATATGCGGCAGGTAGACCTGGAAGACGGCAGCTACTATATGATCGGCGCACCCATGGAAACGTTGGGATGGGCTCTGCTGGAAGGGGTTGACCGGGAAATGACGGCACAGCCTTCTGTCCGGCTGCAGGACAGCTTTTCGCAGATCCAGCAGGAAGCCGTACAGGATTATTATGCACAGCGGAACAAAGTACGGACCAATGTCATCATCCTGCTGCTCATCCTGCTGGCACTCTTGTGTGCAGGGGCGCTCGTGCTGGGCAAACGGATCGTAAAGCCTCTGAATACGATCACCAAAAGGATATCCGAACTGAACGAAGGCAATCTGGAATTCAAAATGGAGGATGCCTACCGTACGGGGGACGAGATCGAAGTACTGGCGGAGTCGTTTGCCAGTCTGTCGCATAAAACCGTGCAATATGTGGATAAGGTCAGAGAGGTCACGGCGGAAAAAGAGCGGATCAGTACGGAACTGCATATGGCCAATCAGATCCAGGAAAGCATGCTGCCCAGCATCTTCCCGGCCTTCCCGGACCGTCCCGAATTTGACATATATGCCAGTATGGAACCGGCAAAATATGTGGGCGGTGATTTTTATGACTTTTTCCTGATCGACGAGGATCATCTGTGCATGGTGATCGCGGATGTTTCAGGCAAAGGGATCCCGGCGGCCCTGTTCATGATGATTTCCAAGATCATCCTGCAGAGCTGTGCCATGCTCGGCCGTTCGGTTGAAGAGATCCTGGAGAAGACCAACGAAGCGCTCTGCTCCAACAATAAAATGGAGATGTTTGTTACGGTATGGCTCGGTATTCTGGAGATTTCCACCGGCAAGGTCACGGCGGCGAATGCCGGCCATGAGTACCCGGTGATCAAGCGGAAGGACGGCCGGTTTGAGCTGTTTAAGGATAAACACGGGTTCGTCATCGGCGGATACGACGGCATGAAGTATAAAAAATACGATCTTCTGCTGGAGCCGGGCGATAAGCTGTTCCTGTATACGGACGGCCTGCCGGAAGCGGAAAACAACGACAATGACATGTTTGGTACGGAAAGGATGCTGCAGGTTCTGAACGAAGCGCCTGAGGCGGCGGCACCGCAGCAGGTACTGGCACATGTACGCAGCGCCGTCGGACAGTTCGTGCAGGATGCGGAGCAGTTTGATGATCTTACTATGCTTTGTGTGGAATACAGAGGCAAAGGGGAAACAGTAAATACGGCCGGGAACGGATAAAAGCCATCAGGTGTCAGTTGGTGAACAGCGTATGATCTTTCGAAGCAGAAAAAAAGATTCCGGAAAGGAAATGTCTGCGGTCGTCGAAATCGGTAAGGACGTCGGCAGACGTTTCGGGGATGTCCGTCTCAGTACGTATGCTTCCAGTATTGCCTTCTTTTTCTTTCTGTCGTTTATCCCTCTTCTTATTCTGGCTGTCCGGCTGGTACCTTTTTTCGGTATGTCCGAGCAGGTCGTGATACGGATCGTTACACGGATCGCACCAGACGTCACAGCGGAACTGCTGCAGGATATCGCCCGGGAAATCTTTTTTGTCTCCAGGCGGATCGTTCCGGTTTCTCTCCTGATCCTGATCTGGGCAGCTTCGCAGGGGACGGTCGCGCTGCTGTACGGTCTGAACCGTGTATATGAAGTCGAGGAACACCGGAATGTCCTGCAGATTTATCTTATTTCTGTGATCTACACGTTTGCCATGCTGTTTCTGATGGTTTTTCTGATTTTTCTGATCTTCGGAAACACGGTCAGCCGGTATCTGAACAGCCTGGTGCCGGAGATCGGTGTGCCCGGTACGCCGCAGACGATCTGGCATTCCATTCTGTTTCTGGTGGTCGGTGCATTTTTCTTTACCGTGATCTATACATTCATCCCGGCAGGAAAGAGAAACCCGCTGGAGCAGATACCGGGAGCTTTTTTATCTGCCTTGGTCTGGCTGATTTTTTCCAATATTTTCAAGATTTATATCTCCGGGGAAAACCGCTTTACGAATTTTTACGGCAGTGTCGGAACGATTGCCATCCTGCTGTTCTGGCTGTACTGTTGTTTTTATATTCTTCTGATCGGCGGGTTTGTCAACAGGGAGCTGGCCAGAAGAGGTCTGCTGCACCGGCGGAAGTCAGCCGCGTAGCGGCAGGTGGTTTTAGAAGGTTATACATGCTATACTGTGAGGAAAGGCCTTCCGGCAATCCGGAAAGAGACGGTATCATAACAGGGATGGTCTGACAGGAGAAAGCGATGAACATAGAAGATCTTCTGCGTGTCGGAGATGATATACTGAACGAGGTGGCAGAGGCTATCAATACCAATAATTACGAAGATCTGGGAAGAAAAATATCTTCCCGGATCCGGGATGCCCGGGACGAACTGTACCAGCAGACAAACTACAGGACCGGGCGGGATGCCTATCGGCAAAAACCGGGAACACCGGGCAGCAGTACGGCACGGCCCGGTGCAGGCAGCGGGTACAGCCGGCCATCCGGCCAGCCGGGGAGCACAAACCGGCCGGTCTATACGCAGCCGGCACAACAGGCGAACGGCACCTGGACGGCTCCTGCCGCCAGGCCGTCATACGGGATCCGGTCTCATTTTATGCTCCGGCGTGTCAGCAAAGCCGGTTCGACCATCCGCAAAATCCTGGGAGGTGTCGGTGTATTTCTGTTCGGCGTGCCGTCCCTGATCATGGCGACGGCTCTGGCCAGCGGCGGGATCGAATTCGGCGCGGGCATGGCAGGCCTGATCGTGTTCGGGGCGCTCACGGCGGTATGCGGTGTGATGCTGCATAAGGGAGTCAAGAGCGGACGCCTGGCAGACCGGTACTATGAATATGGCAGAAGACTGGGCGGAACCGAATACTTTTCCATCCGCGAACTGGCAGAGCAGACCGGTATGAGGGAAGAAGATGTACGCAGGGACCTGCTGGAAATGATCCGCAGCGGATATCTGCCGCAGGCAAGGCTGGATACACAGCAGAAAACCGTGATGCTGACCGACCAGGCATATCAGCTGTATCTGCAGGCGGAAGCCGGCAGGCAGCAGAGGGAGACCGCGGAGAGGGCATCCCGACAGCAGAATGCCGGGAAGACGCCGCAGTCAGCCGTGCAGGCACAGAAGCGGCCGGCAGATCCCGAAGAAAGAAAAGAAATCCGGGAGATCCTGGAACGGGGCAATGCCTATATCCGTAAGGTGCGGGAGGTCAATGACCAGATCCCCGATACGGAAGAGATGTCCACGAAGCTGTACCGGCTGGAAGAAATCATGCATCGTATTTTTGAACAGGTGCAGAAACAGCCGGAATCAGCAGCCGGTCTGCGCCGCTTTATGGATTACTACCTGCCGACAACGGAGAAGCTGCTGGATGCCTATGTGGAACTGGACCGGCAGCCGGTCAGCGGAGAAAACGTGGTCAAGACAAAGAAAGAGATCGATGAAGCGCTGGATGTGATCAATGATGCGTTTGAGAATCTGCTGAACAATATGTTTGAGAACATGGCCTGGGATATTTCATCCGACATATCGGCCATGAAGACGATGATGATACAGGACGGCCTTACAGAAAACGGGAACCTGTCGCGGCGTACCGTACAGGATTACCTGAAGGGGGCCGAGAAAGAAAAAGTAAAGGAACCCGTATAACGAGCGGGGCAGTCCGGCCCCGGGAAAGGAAGCAGCATGGAAGATCAATTTAAAGATGTAAAACTGGAAATACCGGCAGCCCCCAGCCTGACGTTTGATATTCCGGAGCAGAAGGAGGAGATCGTGCCGGCAGAGGCGCAGCCGCAGCAGGCACATGTAGAGGACAGCCTGACGCCCGAAGAACTGCAGATGGTGGACACCTTTGCCAAACAGATCGATGTGACCAATACACGTGCGATCATGAATTACGGTGCGGGGACACAGGCGAAAATGGCTGATTTTTCGGAAAAGGCCATGAACAACGTGCGCACAAAGGATATGGGAGAGGTGGGCGATATGATCACCTCGCTGGTCACGCAGCTGAAGAATTTTGATATAGACGAAAACAATAAAGGGATCAAATCCCTGTTTAAAAAAGGCGCGAACCGGATGGAGACGATGAAGACCCAGTATGCCAAGGTGGAAACGAATGTGACCGCCATCTCCCGTGAACTGGAACGCCATCAGGTCACATTGCTCAAAGACATTGACGTGATGGACAAGATGTATGATCTGAATCTGGCCTACTTCAAAGAACTGACAATGTACATTCTGGCAGGGAAGAAAAAACTGGAGGAAGTCCGCTCCACAGAGTTGAAGGCCCTGCAGGACAAGGCAGAGGCCTCTTCCCTGGTAGAAGATGCACAGGAAGCCAAGGATCTGGCTGCGCAGTGCGACCGTTTTGAAAAGAAGATCCACGATCTGGAACTGACCCGCGCCATTGCGCTGCAGACAGCACCGCAGATCCGGCTGGTGCAGGCATCGGATTCCATGATGGCAGAAAAGATCCAGTCCACGATCGTCAATACGATCCCACTGTGGAAAAACCAGATGGTCATTGCCATCGGGATCGACCATGCTACGCAGGCGGCAAAAGCAGAACGCGAGGTCAACGATATGACCAACGAGCTTCTGAAGAAAAACGCCGATTCTCTGAAAACAGCTACGATCGCCAGCGCGAAAGAATCTGAACGCGGCATTGTAGATATCGAGACGCTGAAGCATACCAATGAGACGCTGATCAGCACGCTGGACGAGGTTCTGGCGATCCAGAAAGAAGGCAAAGAAAAACGCCAGGCCGCCCAGGCGGAACTGGCTTCGATCGAGAGCCAGCTGAAGCAGAAACTGCTGGAGGCAACCTACACCTGATTGCGGGATTCAGCTTATTACTCTGTGCCTAAGTGAACAGGCTTTCCGTTTACAAAAGAAATGATGGCTTTGATGAAAAAGGGACTGTCCGGAGACAGTCCCTTCGTTCGTCGTTGTGGATGCCGGAGCTTATGCTCTGGCTTTCTTGATCTCGTCTACCAGAACCGGAATGACTTTGAACAGGTCGCCGACAATACCGTAATCGGCTACGCTGAAGATGGTGGCATCCGGATCTTTGTTGATCGCTACGATCACATCCGAACTGCTCATGCCGGCCAGATGCTGGATAGCGCCGCTGATACCGCAGGCGATATAGAGCTTCGGTCCGACCGTCTTGCCGGTCTGCCCGACCTGATGTGCATGTGCGATCCAGCCGGAGTCAACGGCGGCACGGGAAGCACCGACGGTGCCGCCCAGAGCGTCTGCCAGCAGCTTGATGGTTTCGAAGCCTTCCGGTCCGCCGACACCGCGGCCGCCGGATACGATGATCTCGGCACCTTCCAGATCGACCTTCTCATCGCCCATCTCTTTGATGACTTCCAGGATCTGTGTGCGGATCTGGTCTTCAGCCACATGGAAATCTTCTTTGATGATGTTGGCTTTGCCTTCGACAGCGTCACATTTCTTGAACACGCCCGGACGGACGGTACCGATCTGCGGACGATGATCCGGGCACATGATCGTAGCCATCAGGTTGCCGCCGAATGCCGGACGGGTCCAGGCTACATTGCCGGTCTCTTCGTCGATATCCAGGCCGGTGCAGTCGGCTGTCAGGCCGGTATGCAGGCGGCAGGATACACGCGGGCCGAGGTCACGGCCGTTGTTGGTGGCGCCGATCATCATGGATGTCGGACCGTATTTCTCGACCATGGCACAGATCGCGATGGCGTAGGCGTCGGTCGTATAGTCTTTGTATTCCGGACCGTCGATAACGATGATCTCGTCCGCGCCGTGTGCATTGGCATCGTCGATAGCTGCCTGCGGTTTGTCGCCGATGATCAGGGCAACCAGCTTGCCGCCCTGTTTGTCAGCCATCATACGGCCGGGGGTCAGCAGCTCAATGCCGACGTTTTTGGCAGAGCCGTCCGGATTGGTTTCTACAAATACCCATAAATCTTTTGTTTTGGCTTCCATTGTCCTCGCTCCCTCCTTACATGACACCGGCTTCGTTCAGAAGCGTGAACAGTTTCTTTGCGCCTTCAGCCGGATCTTCTTCTTCAATTTTGACGCCGCCCTGTTTCCTCGGCGGTACGAATGTCTTTTTGACTTTCGTCGGAGAGCCTTTCAGGCCGATCTGCGTCGGATCGATATCCGCCAGGCCGGTTTCATCATCGATGACCGGGATTTCGGCGCGGTTGGCTTTCATACGGCGTTTGATAGTCGGGAAACGCGGATCCCAGGCCGGTTTGGTAAAGGTAAGGACACACGGCATCTTGACGCCGACGATCAGAGCACCGTCTTCGGTCTCTTTTTTGACCTTTACAAGGTCGCCGTCGACTTCTGCTTCCAGACCGTATGTGACCTGCGGATATCCCAGATGCTCGGCAATTTCCGGACCGACCTGAGCGGTATCACCGTCGATGGCCTGCTTGCCGCAGAAGATGATATCGAATTTGCCTTCGAGCTCTTCGACTTTCTTGATAGCCTGGGAAAGAATATAGCTGGTGGCCAGTGTATCGGATCCGCCGAATTTACGTCCGGAGATCAGATAGCCTTTATCTGCCGCGATGGCAAGGGCTTCTTTGACAACGGCGATCGCCTGCGGCGGTCCCATGGAAATGACAGTGATTTTGGCTTCCGGATCTTTGTCCTTGATTCGTGCAGCGGCTTCCAGTGCGTAGCCGTCGAACGGATTCAGGATGCTCGGAACGCCGTCACGAATCAGCGTGTTTTTGACCGGATCGATCTTGATTTCTGTCGTATCCGGAACCTGTTTGATACAAACAAGCATGTTCATAATGAATTCCTCCTGAATGATTTAAGTAACTATGGCCTATAAAGTGGTTCCCTGAGCTGCAGCCGCGGAGAACCACAGCCGACTCACACACAGAACCATAATAGCACAAGTTTTCGTAGTTTGCTATGTGCTTTTTACTATATTGTTATCCATTTTTACTATATAGTTTTTTAAAAGAATCATCTGTTTTGCTATATGGCTGTTCAACGGGTATCACAAAAAAGGGACGCGCAGAACTTGTATATTTCGTGGTGAGGATTCCGAAAACGTCCCGGCACCGGACTTCCCCGGGTTTTGTGTGGAAATAAAAGCAGATTACTGCTATGATGAAAGCATTCCGGGAGTACAGGACAGGAGAGAGAAATGACGAAGATTATTGTCGGCATGTCGGGCGGCGTGGACAGTGCTGTGGCAGCGGTTCTTTTGAAAAAAGCCGGCTATGAAGTGATCGGACTGACATTGCGTACCTGGACAGGCGATGACGGTACGGAAAGCCGGTGCTGCGAGATCGACGATGCCAGAAATGTGGCGCGGAAACTGGGGATCCCTTATTATACGCTGAATTGCCTTTCGGATTTTCAAAGGCATGTGGTCGATCCATTTGTGCAGAGTTATGTACAGGGGGAGACGCCGAATCCCTGTGTTGTCTGCAACCGGCTCGTCAAATGGGAACGCATGCTGTATTTTGCAAAAGTCATGCAGGCTGACTATGTGGCAACAGGGCATTATGCATCGGTCGTAAAGCTGCCGAACGGCAGGTATACGGTTCAAAAAGCAGCGCATGCAGAAAAGGATCAGACATACATGCTGTACCGGCTGTCCCAGGAACAGCTGGCAGTCACCAGGATGCCGCTGGGCGGATTGAGTAAAGAGGAAGTGCGCCGAATCGCAGAGCAGGAAGGGCTTCCGGTTGCGCAGAAACCGGACTCACAGGAAATCTGTTTCGTGACCGACGGGAATTATGCGGATTTCATCGAAAAAAACACGTCTGCAGTGCTTCAGGGCGAGGGCTGTTTTACAGATGAGGAAGGGAACATACTCGGAAAGCATAAGGGCATCATCCATTATACGCCGGGCCAGCGGAAAGGGCTGGGCCTGGCTTTGGGTTATCCGGCATATGTGAAACGGATTGATACAGAAAAGAATGAGGTGATCATCGGAAAAGAGGAGTCTTTGTACAGCACGGAACTGCGGTGCTGTGATGTGAATTACATGAGTACTCCCGAACCGGCAGCCGGAAGCAGCCTTCCCTGTGCGGTAAAGATCCGGTATCATCACCCCGCCCAGCAGGCTGTACTGGTACAGCAGGAAAACGGGATCGTGCAGATCCGGTTCGACAAACCGGTCCGGGCAGCTGCTCCTGGCCAGTCCGCCGTCTTCTACGATGCAGAAGAGCACGTGATCGGCGGCGGCGTGATCATGAAGAACTGACAGGCGGCCGGCTCGGGTTCTTTTCAGGGTTCAGGATCAGAGCAGGTCTGCCAGTTCCAGGATCATGCGTTCTGTTTTTTCCCAGCCGAGACAGGGATCGGTAATGGATTGTCCGTATATCTGTCCGCCGGGTTCCTGCCTTCCGTCTTCCAGATAGGATTCGATCATAAGTCCTTTGACCAGCTTTCGAATGTCTTCCGAGAGGCGCATGCTGTGCAGGATTTCTTTGGCGATGCGGGGCTGCTGGTCATAGTGCTTGCCGGAATTGGCGTGATTGGTATCTACGATGACGGCCGGATTCTGCAGACGGGACTGGTCGTACATCTCTTTCAGGAAGATCAGATCTTCGTAATGATAATTCGGCGCGGAGCTTCCCTGCTTGTGCGTATAGCCGCGCAGAATGGCATGAGCCAGCGGATTCCCGCTGCTCTGTACTTCCCAGCCGGCATAGACAAAGGTGTGGGGATGCTGTGCTGCGGTGATGGCATTCATCATCACGGACAGCATGCCGCTGGTGGGGTTTTTCATACCGACCGGTATGTCCAGTCCGCTGGCCGTCAGACGGTGTGTCTGATTCTCCACGGAACGGGCGCCGATGGCCACATAAGAAAGCACGTCGGAAAGATAGGGGTAATTGGTCGGGTACAGCATTTCGTCGGCGCAGGAGAAACCCGTCTCCTGCAGGGCGCGCAGGTGTACCTTGCGGATCGAAATGATCCCGCGCAGCATATCCGGTGCGCTGTCCGGATCCGGCTGATGCAGCATTCCTTTATAGCCATCCCCTGTCGTTCGGGGTTTGTTCGTATAGATCCGGGGGATGATCAGGATCTTGTCGGCCACGGTCTCCTGTAAGCGGCGCAGCCTGGAAATGTATTCCAGCACGGAGTCTTCCCTGTCTGCCGAGCAGGGGCCGATGATCAGCAGAAAGCGGCTGCTTTCCCCCTGAAAGACTGCGCGGACGGCGGCATCGTTGTTCTCTTTTCGGACGGCATCCTGTTCGGACAGAGGATACATTTCTTTCACGATCCGCGCAGGCGGGAGTTCCCGTTTATACATCAGATTCATGCGTTCTCCTCCCCGTCACAGGCCAGGTCCGTTTCCCGGAAGGTGCCGACCAGCTTCAGATCGGCGCACAGCACGGACAGTTCCTGCAGCATTTCTTTTCCGTTCTGATCGTGGATGTTTCCTTCGGCTTCCAGATAAAAATAGTATTGCCAGGCCAGGTCTTTCAGCGGCCGGCTTTTCAGATTGCGCATGTTGTATCCATGGGCACCGATGATGTTCAAGGTGGAAGCCAGGGCACCGGCTTCGTTGCGCACGGTGAATACCAGGATAAAGCTTTCGTCATGCCGGGGCCTGGCCGCCGCGGAAACATGCGGCGTGCGGGAGAACACGGCAAATCGAGTCGTATTGAAGTCGGTGTTCTGGATTTCCCGATCCAGAATTTCCAGCCCGAAGAGAGCGGCGGTTTCTTCTGAAGCGATGGCCGCGACCGTGGGGTCATTTAGTTCCTGTACCTTTCTGGCTGCAGCAGAAGTTGTCAGGGCTGTCTCGGTCGTCAGATGTCTTTTTTCCAGATACCGGGAGCATTGTCCGACAGCCTGCGGATGGCTGATGACGGTTTTGATCTGGCCGAGGCTGCTGCCCGGAACGCCCAGGAGCCGGTGCCGGATCGGCAGAGAGCAGACCTTGTTGATGTAAAGGGATCCCCGGTACATCAGGTCCATCACCGTTCCCACTTCGCCGGCAATGCTGTTTTCAATCGGCAGAACAGCACAGTCGCACAGACCTTGTTCCACCGCACGGTAGGCTTCGGCAAAATCCGGTTTTGCCGTCAGCCGGGCATGAGGAAACAGACGGCTGGCTGCCATCTGGGCATAGGCGCCTTCCACGCCGCCGTATGCGACCCGCATGCCTTTCTGTTCCGTTTCCTGGAAAGAAGAGGAAATATCCATGACCGACTGCAGAAAGAGCACATAGTAAGGCCGGATCTCTTCATCCTGTATGAGTTCTTTCTGCAGGGCGATCTTTTTCTTTTCCGTTTCCGGATCCCGGACGGGCAGTCCGTTTTCCTTCTTATAGGCAGCAATCCTGCGGCACAGCTCCATACGCTTTTCAAAAAGAGCCGCCATCTGTTCGTCGATCAAGGTGATGTCTTTTCGAAAGGTCTGCAGTTCACTCATGAATGTTCTCCTTTTCTGCGGAACGCTTTCCTCACGGGTAATAAAGCGCTTTGAGATAAAAAAACGATTTCCCTCAGGGAAACCGCCGCGTACATGTCTTCTTATTAGATACCTGCATGAAACATTTCCTGCTGTTTTATCAGGCTATCAGCTATTTTGCAGAATGTCAAGCAGCACAGAATCTTCTTCTTGCCGCAGGACGGCGGTTTGTTGTATGGTGTCATAAACAGCCGTTCTGCGGCTGCCGGCATGTTTTATGCATGCCGGGGTTGTTTGTCCGCAAAAGAGGAGACAGGATATGCAAAAAGATGAACAGATAAAGAATCGGAAAGGCATTCTGAAAAACCGTGAGATCGCTGTTTTGAAGGAACAGTTCCCCTCCTGCTTCCATTCGGACGGGTCGTTTGACATGGATCATTTTGCCGAAATCCTGGGGAAAAAGATCAATATCTCCTATGAAGGATATGAACTCCGGTTTCTGGGAAAGAATTACGCGAAGATGCTGGCGACCATCGATACGGAAACCGTCATGGTGCCGGACGAAGAGCACAACGCCCTGCCCGAAAACTGCGGCAGCAGAAACCTCTACATCACCGGCGATAATCTGGACGGACTGAAGCATCTGCTGAAAGAGTATGCCGGGGAAGTGGGATGCATCTATATCGATCCGCCCTACAACACCGGTGCGGACGGGTTTGTGTATAACGATCGATTCACGTTTACCATAGAGGAACTGGCCGAAAAACTGCATGTCAGCGAAGAGCAGGCGGCGCGGATCGCGGAGCTGACGGAAAAAGGCAGTGCATCGCATTCTGCCTGGCTGACCTTTATGTATCCGAGACTGATCCTGGCACGGGAACTCCTGCGCGAAGACGGCGTCATCTTTATTTCCATCGACGATCACGAATACGCCAACCTGAAACTGATCTGTGATGATATTTTCGGGGAAGACAATTATCTGAACACCCTGGCCTGGGTTTCCAATATCACCGGCAGGCAGATTTCGGACTCCGGTGCCGCCAAAACCTGGGAAAGCATACTGGTCTATGGAAAAACCGGGAAAGCACCGGGTCTGTTTACCGATTTCCGGTTTGCCAAAAGCAGGATGAAGGATTCCTATAAAGGATTCCGGAAGGATATCCGCGAAGACGCTTACGGGGAGTTTGCCGTGGGCGATACGCTGTACAATCACAACCGGAAATTCAATGAGGAGACCCGTCCGAATCTGGTGTTTTCCATTTACTATGATCCGCAGACGGAAGAGATCACGACCGGGGAGATCGGGGAAAAGAGAGAAGGCCTGATCGAACTCCCGCCCCATCCGAATCGGGACGGGATCCATCAATACCATGCCTGGCGCTGGAGCCGGGAAAAAATCGCACGGGAGAGCTATAACCTGATCGTATTGCCGACTTCCCGCGGAGGTTACGAGATCTATACCCGGATACGGGACTTCCATAAAACGGCCCTGAAGGATATTATCACGAATATTTCCAACGGGGATAAAGAAGTCAAAGCCCTGTTCGGGGGGAAGGGCGTATTCGAGTACCCGAAATCCGTGGATCTGGTTAAGCTGCTGGTCAAGTCGGTCGGGGATACGGACTGTCTGGTCCTGGATTTCTTTTCGGGATCGGCCACGACCGCGCATGCCGTCATGCAGGCCAATGCGGAAGACAGGGGAAACCGCCGGTTCCTGCTCATACAGATCCCGGAAGAAGTGAAGCCGGGGTCGGTTGCGGCGAAGGAAGGATACCATACGATCGATGAAATGGGGAGAGAACGGATCCGGCGCGCCGCCGCGGAGATCCGGGATACGCTGCAGAAAACGGAAGGCGGACGGGAACAGGGGCACAAGTGGGAGCCCGACCTGGGATTCTGCCATATGACACTAGAGAATCTGCCGCGTCATTAAAAGAAATTTCATAAAATAAGAGCGAAAAGTTTATAGAATAGAAACATGTTATTGATTTCAGAGTGATTTTCGTATATGCTAAATGGGATAAAAAGGCTTTAGGCAGTAGTCTGCCTTTTTAGTGATGTCCGGATACAGGGGAGAGAGGTTCCGGGGATCGGAAGTAATAAGGGGAAGCCATGGCAGCGAAAAAGTCACGGAAAAAGAAAAAAATGCGGGGTGCCAGAAAAGCGCTGGCAGTCATGATGGTCATGATTGCCGTGATCGGCGCGGCAGCCGGCGGTATGTATATCTGGCAGCGGGAAGAAGTCAAAGCCGAAGAGCAGCGCCTGGCGGAGCTGGAAGCGCAGCAGCGTGCGGCGGAAGAAGCGGCCAGGGCGGCCGAAGAAGCGGCGCGTAAGGCGGAAGAAGAGCGGATCGCCGCAGAAGAAGAGGCGAAACGCAAGGCGGCCGAAGAAGAGGCCAGAAGAAAAGCAGAAGAAGAAGCCAGAAAGAAAGCAGAGGAAGAGGCTGCGGCGGAAGCAGCGCGTAAAGCGGAAGAAGAGCTTTTAAATGCGCACCCGGAGCTTCGGTCCTCGATTATTTATACCCTTCCGACCGGTGACGTCACGCTGGACCGGGATGTGCTGATCACCTGGCTGATCGATAACGGAGACGGCACCTATACCCGGGATGAGGATACCTGGTATACCAAGGCGCGGCAGTATGTGGCCAAAATGGCGGAGACCGTGAATACCCGGAACAAAGACCGGATTTTCCATACGACCGGTCTGGGCGAGATCATCCTGAACACCGGTTCCTATTATGGCTGGGAAATCGATGAAGAAGCGGAAACGAACAAGCTGCTAAGTGAACTGGATGCCGGTACGGTCATGACCCGCGAACCGATTTACATCAGCAAGGAAGTAGCAAAAAAAGATAACAACAACGGGATCGGCAAGGATTACTGTGAAGTGGATCTGAGCCGGCAGCATCTGTGGATCTACCGCGGCGGGCAGCCGGTCTTCGAAACCGATGTCGTCTCCGGCATGATGGATGAGGCGCATTATACGCCGCCGGGGGTCTACCTGCTTTTAAGGAAAGAAACCAACGCGGTTCTGAAGGGAGAAAGGCTGCCGAACGGAACCTACACCTATGAAGCGCCGGTGAGTTACTGGATGCCGTTCACCACACAGGGGCACGGCCTGCATGATGCCAACTGGAAATGGGCATTCGGCGGAGAGGAATACATCTGGAACGGATCACACGGCTGCATCAATCTGCCGGTGGACGCGGCCGGATCCATCTTCAATCTGATGACAACGGAAATGCCGCTGGTGATCTATTATTCCGAGTATTTTGAACTGCGCCCGGCACCGCCGAGCGAATACGACCAGTATGTAGCGGCCTTGCAGGCAGCGGATGATGCGGCCCGTATGGAAGAAGAGGAAGAAAGGCTGCGGGAGGAAGAAGAGCAGCGGCTGCGGGAGGAAGAAGAACGTCTGCAGCAGGAAGCGGAAGAAGCGGCATGGCTGGCGGAAGAGCAGGCTGCCGCAGAACAGGCTGCCGCAGAACAGGCTGCTGCAGAACAGGCTGCCGCGGAACAGGCTGCCGCAGATGCGGCGTGGTACGCCGAGCAGCAGACATACAGCGGGTATGACGAGTATACCGAAGGATATGACTATTATGAAGAATACGATGACGGGTATGTGGACGGATACCAGGAGTATGATGAATACGGAAATCCATTGTAATGACCGGGCGGATCTGTTCCTGTCCCGGAACACGGGCAGGCGGGCAGCGGCATGAGGAATCAGACACGCCGGAGAAAAGATGCCTGTCCGAAGTGCGGCGGTCAGATGAAGCTGCTGGAGTTCAACTCCGGCAAAAAACTGGTTTGTGATTACTGCGGCTATGAAGCAGCTCCCGCACGAGAACGGACGCCGGAAGAACAGGCACAGGTCAGGGAAAGACGCCGGCTCCGTATTCAGAAAAGGGCGCTGGCAGCAGCCAAAAGAAGAAGACGGGCGATCATCATAGCGGCAGCTGCAGCAGCGGCCGCTTTCCTGGTTACTTTTTTCATCATCCGGAGTACGGCACAGCAGACGGCGGATCCTTTCGCGTATGCGACGGTAACCTTTTCAGGCGGCAATGGGAAAGGAGAGGCGGAACTCTGGGTTCATGACGGGGGGACAGTGGATACCTCCAAGATCCGGTATATGCTGTCGCAGAGCTATGGCCTGTACGAAGGCGATATCATCACGCTGGAAGCGGAAAGCAGCGAATATCAGCTGACTTCCAGAAAAAAAGAATTTACGGTGGAAGGACTGGATACCTATCTGACGGATCTGGAATCGCTCAGTGACCAGGCGATTGACATGATCCATGCTAAGTCGGAATCCGTTAATAAGAAAAACACGGAACGCTCGGCGGATATTGTGCATGACTGCGTGTCCTGCGAACCGGTACGGATGTATCTGCTTACGGACGAAGCCAACCGGAACCTGCTGTACGATGTCTATGAAGCAGGCTTTGCCATGGAACATGACGATATCCAGACGGTTTATCTGGTCACGTTTTATGAGAATCTGATCGTGCGGGACGGCAGTACGGTATCCATGGATTATGGCCGGTGTTATTACGACGGAAAGGCATTGCAGTTCGGGGAATCGATTTTCCATACTTCCACGGTGATCGGATATGACTCGCTGGAAGAGATCGAAACGGCCATGCAGGCCAATCAGGACGAAACTATGCATTTTAAACAGAGAGATACCTCGCCGGAAGAAGAGGAAGAAGAGTAGTAAACACGGCTTTGCCGCCTCTTGGGACAGAACAGAAAGCACGCATTCCATATGGAGTTTTGCGTGCTTTTGTGTCATAATGGACTGGTAGTATCAGAATAGATGGCAGTAAGAAAACAATGAATAATACAAGAGTTACCGGAAAGGAGTGACAGTATGAGATTTTTCCTGGATACCGCGAACGTGGAAGAGATTAAGAAAGCAAATGACATGGGTGTGATCTGCGGAGTCACCACAAATCCGTCTTTGATCGCCAAAGAAGGGCGTGATTACAAAACTGTGCTGAAGGAAATCGCAGAAATCGTGGACGGCGCTATTTCCGGTGAAGTGAAAGCCACAACAGAAGATGCCGAAGGTATGATCGCGGAAGGACGTGAGATTGCTGCGCTGCACCCGAACATGGTCGTAAAGATCCCGATGACGGCGGAAGGCCTGAAAGCGATCAAAGTGCTCAGTGCAGAGGGGATCAAAACGAACTGCACCCTGATCTTTTCCGCCAATCAGGCGCTGCTGGCGGCCAGAGCAGGCGCGACGTATGTTTCTCCGTTCCTCGGCAGACTGGATGATATCAACATGCACGGCATTGATCTGATCGAAGAAATCGTGGAAATCTTCGGCGTGGCCGGTGATATCGACACCCAGATCATTTGTGCTTCTGTCCGCAATACCATGCATGTGACGGACTGTGCACTGGCCGGCGGCGATATTGCCACGGTTCCGTATAAGGTCATTGAGCAGATGATCAACCATCCGCTGACCACATCCGGAATAGAGAAATTCAAAGCGGACTATATTAAGGTTTTCGGGGAATAAAGCA
>JAIKYQ010000161.1 GCA_024683035.1 Eubacterium sp. | reverse complement strand
TGTTTGACCGTTTCAGAATTAACACTTGGCTAATTCATCCCTTTACTGTTTTTAAGGTCACGATCGTTCTTTTTTTAAATAAAACTTTTCGAACTTTCGAGGATGTGTTTTGCTGTTCAGTTGTCAAGGTTCTCGGCCGCTCGATTTGAGACAGCCTATATAATATAGCTCTTTTCTCCAGTGTTGTCAACAGTTTTTTACATATTTTAAACTCTCTCAACCGAAGAAATAAGAGGAGCGGAGAAGGAGGGATTTGCGACGGCGCTCTGCGCCTAGTCCCCGGAGGGGAAACCCGTAGGGTGAAAATCCCTTTCTCAACTTTTAAATAGAGCAAAACGGAGAAGGAGGGATTTGAACCCTCGCGCCGGTCTCCCGACCTACACCCTTAGCAGGGGCGCCTCTTCGGCCACTTGAGTACTTCTCCTCATGTCCCTGCCAAGAGAGGGACTCTATTATTCTATCGAAGCAAGCCTGCTTTGTCAACGCCTTTTCCGCGCTTTTATTTTACCCGCAAAGGCTTGAGTTTTCTGCGTTTTTTATTCTTCGGCGTACGCTTTCGGCGCTGTATCATAGATGTTGTGGCCCAGGGAATCGACAGCCACAATAACTGGGAAATCTTCCACCTGGATCCGGCGTACCGCTTCCGCGCCGAGGTCTTCATATGCCAGAATTTCCGATGAAAAAATTTTTTTGGAAAGCAGCGCACCGGCCCCTCCGACTGCTGCAAAATACACCGCTCTGTTCCGGATGATGGCCTCTATGACCTCCGGGGAACGCCTGCCTTTTCCGATCATCCCCTTCAGTCCGAGGTCCAGCAGCTCCGGTGTATACTTGTCCATTCTTCCCGACGTCGTTGGCCCGGCCGAACCGATCGGCCGTCCCTCTCTGGCCGGTGAAGGCCCCATATAATAAATAACCGCACCCGCCAGATCAAACGGAAGAGTCTCTCCCTTATCCAGTGCTTCTTTCATGCGTTTATGTGCCGCGTCCCTAGCCACGTACACCGTGCCGGTCAGATATACATAGTCTCCGGCCTGCAGCGTACGGATGACCGCCTCATCAAGCGGAAGGTGAATCTTCATAATATTATCGTTTTCCCTTAAAATAAAAAATCGTGATCGCCGTGATTCCGATGATCAGTCCCACAATGCCCTGCCAGCTCATGTTCTGTTCCTCCTTACAGCTCCCGCACCGCGTGCCTGTCTGCATGACAGCACATATTCACGGCTACCGGAAGACCTGCGATATGTGTTGCGAATGTATTGATATGTACCGCCAGCGCGGTAACCCTGCCGCCCAGGCCGGCCGGCCCGATCCCAAAACGGTTGATCCGCTCCAGCAGTTCTTCTTCCAGCTCCCGGATATGAGGCGCTTCTGCTTTTTCTGCGGCCGGACGCAGCAGGGCCTGCTTGGCCAGCAGGGCTGCCTTCTCAAACGTCCCGCCGATCCCGACGCCTACCACAACCGGCGGACAGGAATTCGGCCCGGCTTCTCGGACCGTTTCCAGAACCGCTTCTTTTACACCTTCGATTCCCTGTGCCGGCTTCAGCATGAAAATCCGGCTCATATTCTCGCTGCCGAATCCCTTGGCCGTAACCGTGATCCGGAATCGTTCTCCCGGTACGATGCTGTAGTATACGATCGCCGGCGTATTGTCCTTCGTATTTACCCGCAGCAGCGGGTCGCCGACCACCGATTTCCGCAGATACCCTTCTTCATAGCCCCGCCGGACACCTTCCTGCACGGCTTCTTCCAGGCTGCCGCCGGTTACGTGCACCTCCTGTCCGACCTCCAGAAACACAATGGCCATGCCGGTATCCTGGCAGATCGGTATACGCTCCTGCTCCGCGATCGTCAGATTTTCCTGCAGCTGCCCCAGCACCTGTCTGCCCAAAGGCGAGACTTCCTTCTGCATGGCATCCTGCAGTGCCGCCGTCATATCTTCAGACAGGGTATAGTTGATCGCTATACACATATCTTTTACGGCTTCTGTAATGCTGTCCGTCTGAATTTCCCGCACCGGTCTGTCCTTTCCTGTATGTCTGATCAGGCATCCTCTTCCGGCTGCCCGCTTTCCTCTGTATCCGGTTCTTCGTCAGACAGTTCTTCGAAGCCGGTTTCGTCCTCTGCATTTTCATTCGGCAGATCCGCATCGTCTGTATCGTCTTCCCGTACTTTGGCGATGCTGGCCACCGTGTCTTCCGTTCGGATCAGCTTCACGCCGGATGCCGACCGTCCCATCACGGAAATACCGGATACAGGGGTACGGATGATGATGCCTTCCGATGTGATCAGCATGACCTCATTGTCTTCATTGACCGCCTTCACGCCGATCAGGTCTCCGGTCTTTTCCATCAGGCGGTAGCAGATCACTCCCTTGCCGCCGCGGTGCTGGATCTTGAACGCTTCCGCTGCTGTTCTCTTGCCCATGCCTTTTTCCGAGGCAAACAGGAGATATTCACCCTGTGAACGCAGCTGCATGCCGATCACTTCATCATCCGGATCCAGCCGGATACCCCAGACGCCCATCGAGCCCCGGCCCGTAGGACGGACATCCTTTTCACTGAATCGGATCGACATGCCTTTCTTGGTCGCCATAAATACATCCTGATTTCCGTCGGTGTATTTGACCTCGATCAACTGGTCGTCTTCGCGCAGCGTGATCGCTGCCAGCCCGTTCTTCCGGACATTCCGGAAATCGTACAGCGGCGTCTTTTTAACCATTCCGTTCCGGGTTGCCATAAACAGATACTGATCCTGCTGCATTTCCCGGTCCTCGATCGGGATCACGGCCGTAACGGTCTCCTCCGGCTGCAGCTGCAGCAGATTGACAAATGCCGTCCCGCGGGCCGTCCGTCCGGCTTCCGGGATTTCATAGGCTTTCAGACGGTACACACGTCCTTTGTTGGTAAAGAACATCAGATAATAATGCGACGTCGTCATGAAAAGATCGGCGATGTAGTCGTTTTCGATCGTCTGCATTCCCTTGATGCCGCGTCCGCCCCGGTTCTGACTCCGGAAATTGTCCGGCGTCATCCGCTTGATATAGCCCATGCGGGTCGCCGTGATCACGGTGTTGACATTCGGGATCAGATCCTCCGTGGAAATATCGTACACGTCGTATCCGATCCGTGTGCGTCTTTCGTCGCCGTATTTATCGGCGATCTCTTTGATCTCCGTGCGGATCACGCCGAGCAGCAGCTTCCGGTCGCCGAGGATCGCCTGGTATTCCCGAATCTTCCGCAGCAGCTCATCGTATTCGTTCTGCAGCTTTTCCCGCTCCAGACCGGTCAGCGCACGCAGACGCATGTCCACGATGGCCTGTGCCTGCGGATCGGAGAATCCGAACTCTGCGATCAGGTTGGCTTTGGCCTCCTGCGCATTGGCGGAAGCCCGGATCACGCGGATGATCTCATTGATGATATCCAGCGCCTTCAGCAGACCTTCCAGTATATGAGCCCGTTCCTGCGCCTTGTTCAGATCATACTGTGTACGGCGTGTGATCACTTCTTCCTGATGGGCCAGATAATACTGCAGCAGCTGCAGGATATTCAGGATCTTCGGCTGGTTATCCACCAGCGCCAGCATGATCGCACCAAACGTATCCTGCAGCTGGGTATGCTTGAACAGCTGATTCAGGATCACATTGGCGTTGGCGTCGCGGCGCAGCTCGATGCAGATCCGCATGCCTTCCCGGCTGGAATGATCGTTCACGGCCGTAATGCCGTCGATCCGTTTATCCCGTACCAGATCGGCGATCTTTTCGATCAGGCGGGCTTTATTGACCAGATAGGGCAGCTCGGTCACAATGATCTGACTCTTGCCGTTCGGCAGCGTCTCGATCTCTGTGATCGCCCGGACCCGGATCTTGCCGCGGCCCGTCCGGTATGCTTCCTCAATACCCCGGGTACCCAGGATTTCTGCGCCGGTCGGAAAATCCGGACCCTTGATGATCTGCATGACTTCGTCGATCGAGGTCTCCCGGTCTTCTTCAATCTGATTGTCGATGATCTTTACCACCGCGTCGACTACTTCCCGCAGATTGTGTGTGGGGATGTTCGTCGCCATACCGACGGCGATCCCGGTGGTACCGTTGACCAGCAGATTCGGAAAACGTGCCGGAAGCACCACCGGCTCTTTCTCCGTATCATCAAAGTTCGGAACGAAGTCCACGGTATCTTTATTGATATCCGAGACCATTTCCATGGACATTTTGGACAGGCGCGCTTCGGTATACCGCATGGCCGCCGCCCCGTCTCCGTCGACCGAACCGAAATTTCCGTGTCCGTCGATCAGCGGATACCGAAGAGACCAGTCCTGCGCCATGTTGACCAGTGCGCCGTAAATGGAACTGTCTCCGTGCGGATGATATTTACCCATCGTATCGCCGACGATACGCGCGCATTTTCTGTGCGGCTTGTCCGGCCCGTTATTCAATTCAACCATCGAATGAAGGATTCGGCGCTGCACCGGCTTTAAGCCGTCCCGTACATCCGGAAGCGCCCGCGCCGCGATCACGCTCATGGCGTAATCGATGTACGAATCCTCCATCTTCTTTTTCAGGTCGACATCTTCTATTC
>JAIKYQ010000131.1 GCA_024683035.1 Eubacterium sp. | reverse complement strand
TTGTTTCCGTCCGGTACCGGGTCTCCACGACCGAATCGAAGTTCAGTTCATACTGGGCGGCAAAGATCTGCTGCAGAGTACTCTGCACCTGGGAACGGGTGTAGTTCTCGAACACGACCGTCAGATATGACGCCAGTTCATAGGGATTATGGCCGAACTGGTCTTGGGTGATGTTGATCTCGTCATAGCCGGGAAACTCGGCCTCGATGTTATTGATCCGGGCCTGCAGGGCGGCTTCCAGAGCCGTATAATCCGCCTCGACAGCGAGGATATCGGAATCCTCAGCCGTGTAAGAAGTCTCAACCACTACGTCCGATCCACCGCTGAACATGACGGAGCAGGAGCCCATCATGCCGGAGATCATCATAACTACCAGCAGGATCCCGCCGCCGATCAGCAGACCGTGCCAGTGCTTCGACACGAATTCACCGACCCGTTCCGACACCTTCTTCGTTTCCTTCGCGGCTTTCCCGGCATTCTTCGCGGTTGCGGCGCTGCCAGAGGGGGGGGGGGGTGCGGGTGTGGTTGGGGTCTTGCGTGGTTTGGCTGCCGCATACTCCTTTTTGATCTCCTGCTTCTGTCTCCATCTGGAGAAAGCATTGGATCCGTTTTTGGCCGTATGCTCAGCATACTGGCTGCCTCGGTTCAGGGCGTCAGTACCGGCGTTGTCATCAGCGTCATGATCGATCTTCTGGTGAACCGAATCCGAGATCAGAGTGGATGCATGGCTTCCTTTGGGCGTTTTCCTGCCGTGGCTCGTTGCTGCTTTGGCACCGTCTACAGCCTCATCGGAAAAGACAGCCTTATCGAAGCGAAGCTTCTCACCAGCTGCCGCCTGAGAGGCCTTTTCGCCCTGCAGCTTCTTTCCGGAAGCCTTCTTGGCAGTAGCCTCCGTTTTCAGTTTGCTTCCCGGAGAAGACCGGCCGGAGGCGCTGCCCTGGCCGGTCCTTCCGGTTCTTGATTCTTTCGTTTCCATGGGTTACGCCTCCTTTGCTTCGACCACCTCCGAAAGCTTGGTGGTCATGATGCGGTAGAGCTCGGTATCCTGCGGGAACCGGTCTACAAAGGGAAGGATCACGTTTCCGTAGAACAGCAGGCCTTCGCCCTCGCCGGAATGCGTCACATAAGACAGCTGGTGGGGCGAGATGTTGAGCTGCTTAGCCAGAATCTGACGGTCACCGGCAGCCTGGTTCAGCATATAGATGAAGTCGCTGTTCTCGAAGATGTTCTCCACCTCGTGGGATGAGAGGAGGTCCTTCACGTTCTGGGTGATGCCTGTGGGGATCCCGCCCCACTTTCTGAAACGCTTCCAGATCTCTACGGAATAGGCTGCCGTCTGCTCCTCTTTCAGAAGCAAATGGAACTCGTCCATATAGTATCGGGTGGCCTTACCGGATTCTCTGTTCGCAGTGACACGGCCCCAGACCTGATCCTGGACGATCAGCATACCGAGCTTCTTCAGCTGCTTGCCGAGCTCCTTGATGTCGTAACAGACCAGGCGGTTGTCGATATCCACGTTGGTTCTGTGATTAAAGAGATTCAGGGAACCTTTGACGTAGATCTCCAGCGCTGTTGCCACATGATGGGCTTCCTTTTCTTCCTGTTTCAGAAGAGCGTTGTACAGATCCTCCAGAAGCGGCATGTTCTCCGGAACCGGGTTCTCGAAGTACTTCTGATAGATCTGATGGACACAACGGTCAATGACCGTCTTTTCGATAGGCTGCAGGCCTTCCTTTCCGCCGACAACCAGTTCACAGAGGGAGAGAATGAAATCAGATTTCAGTGCGATCGGGTTATCTTCCTCAGAGTAGTTCAGGTTGATATCCATCGGGTTCACGTACTGGGTGCTGGCAGGGCTGATATGAATGACCTGGCCGTTGAAACGCTGCACGAGAGCCGTGTACTCAGCCTCCGGATCGCAGATGATCACATCGTCATCCGTCACCAGGAAGGCGTTGGCGATCTCACGCTTGGCGCTGAAAGACTTACCGGAGCCGGGGGTACCGAGGATCAGGCCGTTCGGGTTTTTCAGGGCCTTCCGGTCCACCATGATCAGGTTGTTTGAAAGAGCGTTCAGCCCGTAGTACAGGGATTCCTTCCCGGACTGGAACAGCTCCTGGGTGGTAAAGGGAACAAAAATCGCCGTACTCGAAGTCGTAAGAGCACGGCGGATGTCGATGAGGCAGCTGGCCAGCGGCAGGCAGCTCATGAGAGCGCTTTCCTGCTGGAAGTCCAGCCTCCTTAAGTTGCAGTTGTGTTTCTGGGCGATGGAGCTTGCCTGGAACACGTTGGTGTCCAGCTCCTGCTGCGTCTTTCCGGTGTTCATGATCAGCATCGTCAGCATGAACATGCGCTCGTTCTGGCTCTGCAGCTCCTTCAGGAGCGATTTGGCGTCCTTGCCATAGGTGGCCAGGTCCGAAGGGATGATGTCCATGTCATAGCCGGATCGGACAGCTTTTTTCTGCTCCTCGA
>JAIKYQ010000115.1 GCA_024683035.1 Eubacterium sp. | reverse complement strand
AACCGAAGGTTGACTTTTCTATTCACCTGGTTTATATTGCAACTTAAGGCAACGGAGTTTTTTGCATACAAATGTAATTTTCTGCATAAGGCAACGACGTCTTTAGCGAGGATCCGCAAAGACGCCCTTTTATTATACAGTGAGCCTGCGGGCGGAAGAGGCTTTCACCGCCGGAGACCGGCGGAGAATGTATAGCTTTAATAACAGGTATGATTGCTGTATGCAATGCCTACGAAACAACAGGAGGGAAAAGTATGAAGAAGAGAATCATGTCATTTGCACTGATCGGCGCGCTTTCCATGTCCATGATGGTGCTGGCAGGCACACCCAAGGCCGTTGAAGCGTCTGAAGACACCATTTTCATCGGCGGCGCGATGTCCGTAACAGGCATTCAGGCTCCGCTTGATGCACCGGCGCTGGAAGGGATCGAGGTCGCCATAAAAGAGATCAATGACAACGGCGGCATCAATGGTAAGCAGATCGAATTCGTGAACATGGACTCCAAGTCTGACGCGGCAACATCTGCCGAAGTCGGCAAGCAGCTGGTCGACCAGGGCGCGGTAGCGATCATCACTTCGTCCGATTATGATTTTGGCGGCCCTGCAGCCCGTGCTGCCCAGGAAGCCGGGATCGTAGGCATCAGCCCCTGCGCTTCTTCACCTTTGTTCGGAAGCTTCATGCTCGGCGACAAGCAGTTCACACTGTCCATGTGGAATACGACCATGGGCGCAGCCGTCGCTGAAAGAGCCGTAAATGAAGACGGTTATAAGACAGCGTATGTCATCACAGACGATTTCATCGACTATACAAAGAGTCTGTCCCGCTACTTCATCGATGCTTTTGAGCATTACGGCGGAACCGTTCTTCTTGAGGACGTTTTCAGTCAGGGCAAGGTCGATACAGCTTCTCTGATCGCCCATTACAAAGCACTTGAAGAAACACCGGATTTCATTTACCTCAGCTCTTACATGCCTGATCTCGGCACAGTCATTAAAGAATTCCGCACCGCCGGAATTGACACGCCGATCTATGGAGGCGACGCCTATGATGATCCGGCTCTTACCGAGCTGCTCGGACCGGATTTCAGCAACGGGATCGTTTTTGATACCCATGCGTTCATCAGCGAAGAAGCCTGCCCGGGCTTTGATTCCTATAATGCAATGTACAAAGAACTGTTCGGCAAAGACGTTGATGCGCCGTGGTCCATGGCCGGTTATGACGTGATCACCGTCCTTGCGGAGGCGATCGCGGAAGCCGGAACAGACGGTGCTGCCATGGCCAAGTACATGGAAGATAATACCTTTGAGCTGCTTACGGGTACACTTGACTGGTCCGATGCAGACACCGGACATGAGCCCGACAAGACAGCCTGCATGATCCAGATCGTAGAAGGCAAGCCGGAATTCCTCGGCTGGGTAGCTCCCGAATATCTGCCCGGAGTATGATCCGGCACGGGAAATAACATACCGCGCGGCTGATACAGCCACCTCAGGGTGCAGGACAGCCGCCGGATGACTGTATTACTGATCATGATTACGGGAACGCTGTGGCAGATGATGCCATAGCGTTCCTGCCCGACCAGGGAGTATATACTATGGAAAACAAGTCTGTTCTCAGAATAGAAGGACTCTGCAAGACTTTCGGAAACCTGAAGGCGGTAGACGGTGTCAGCATGCAGATTGAGACAGGGGAGATACTGGGGCTGATCGGCCCGAACGGTTCCGGGAAATCCACTCTGATCAATATCATCACCGGCATGCTGGCCAAGACCAGCGGTTCTGTGTCTATCGACGACCAGGACATCACAGCCATACCGGCATATAACATCCCCAATTACGGGCTTGCCCGCACCTATCAGACGGTCAGGCTGTTCAAGAACCTCACCTGCAGAGAAAATATAATGATGGGCGCGATCGGTGTGGGGATCAAACGCAGAGAAGCATTTGATATCGCGTTGGATCTGCTGGAAGAAATGGATATGAGTGATAAGGCCGATACGGTCGCCCAGGGTCTGACCCTGAAGGACCAGCGTCTGATTGAGATCGCCCGTGCGCTTGCCTGCAGGCCCAAATTCATCCTGCTCGATGAACCGGCGGCCGGCCTCAATGAGGTCGAGACCAGTGAACTCCTGTCATTGCTGAAACCCATGCCCGGCGAAAAGCATATCGGGATCCTGATCGTGGACCACGACATGCGGCTCATTATGGAGCTTTGCGACCGGCTGCATGTGCTGAATTACGGAAAGACGATCGCAGAAGGCGAGCCCTATGTCGTCCAGAAGAATCCTGAGGTCATAAAAGCATATCTGGGGAGTACTGCACATGAGTGAACAAATTGAGAATGCAAGAAAGGATACGGCATCCGTAGAAAACCCGATCCTGGTCGTGGAAGACTTGCAGATGGCATACGGACAGGTCCTTGCCCTCCACGGTGTTTCCCTGGAGGTCAGAGAAAGCGAACTTGTGAGTATCTGCGGGGTGAACGGAGCGGGGAAATCCACGCTGCTCAAATCCATCGCGGGAGTCCTGAAGCCACAGTCAGGGCACATACGGTTTAAGGGACAGGACATCCTGGGCAAAAAACCAGAGCAGGTGCATAAGGCGGGTATTGCGCTGGTTCCTGAAGGCAGAGATATTTTTCCTTCTCTTTCCGTTGCGGAAAACCTGAGGATAGGGGCATTCGGCTGCTACAAGGCGGACCGTTTTGCCAAAGATCTGGAGGATGTATTTGAACTCTTTCCCATTTTGAAGGAAAGATACCGCCAGGCCGGAGGACTTCTGTCGGGTGGTGAGCAGCAGATGCTTGCCATCGCGCGGGGACTTGTTTCGCATTCTGACCTTCTGATGCTGGATGAACCTTCGCTCGGCCTCTCGCCGGACAGGGTCGACCAGATCTTTGAACTGATCGTTAAGCTTAAATCCCGCGGCATCACGATACTGCTCGTCGAACAGAACGCGGAAAGAGCTCTTGAGATCGCTGACAGGGCCTATTTGCTCTCGAACGGTAAAGTCGAATTCTCCGGAGATCCCAGAGAGATGGAGAAAACGATCGACGTAAAAGCCGTGTACCTGGGCGGAAAGAAAAAGGGGTAAGATCAATGAATGCATCCGTCATGATGGAGTTTGTCATCAATGTCATAAGCATGGGAAGCCTCTATGCACTTGTTTCGCTCGGACTTGTTTTTGTTTTCGGCATTTGCAAACTGATCAACTTTGCCTATGGTGAATTTGTCACGGCAACGGCGTACATTTTGTATGCACTTATCTCATTTACCAATCTGCCATGGGCACTTATCTTTATTATCAGTATCGCGGCGGGCGCTCTGCTCGGCTTTCTCTGCGAACAGATTGCGTTCAAGCCATTCCGCGGACGTTCACTGGATGCACTGCTGGTGACTTCTTTCGCCATAAGCATCATCCTGCAGCACTCCTTCCAGCTGGGCATAAGCCCTCGTTCAAAGGCCATCCTGACTCCTGAGATATTCAATAAGACAGTAGAAATATTCGGAGTCATGACGCCTTTCCGCAACGTCCTGATCATTATAACGACCGTGATCCTGCTGGTTGCCATGGTGCTGATCATGCGTTTCACGCCTCTTGGCATCGCCATGAGGGCAGCCTCCGAAAACTTTACTACGGCAAGACTGATGGGCGTGCCGGCCAACCTCGTCATTTCATGCGCTTTTGTCATCAGTGGTTTCCTCGCTGCGGTAGTCGCGATCTTCTGGACTGCCCGCACGGGCTCGGTTGAGCCTCTCATGGGGGCATCGCCGCTGAACGTCGCCTTTATCGCTGTGGTCATCGGTGGTATGAATTCCCTGCCCGGTGCGGTTCTGGGCGGGTATATATACGCGCTGATCGCAAATATCTTGTCGCTGACACTCCCGTCCGGGCTGCTTTCTTTCCGTGACGCGATCATGTTCGTGATCGTGATCGCATTCCTTATCTTGAAGCCCGAGGGACTGCTCCGCGGAAATTATCAGGAGGAACGTGTGGGATGAATACTTCATTTAAAGAGAACTATCGCAGGAAAGAACTGCTTAAAAAAATGTCCACTGTCGTGCTCCTGATCGTGATCCTGTCCGCTATAGGCGTGTTCATCTGGGGGCTCAAAAAACCCTTTATAGAAGATATTTTTACTTCTTCGACGATCACGCTTATCATGGTCCTGGGTTTCCAGATGTACATGGGAAACTCGGGGATCCTGAACTGGAGCTATATGGGTTATGTCGGGATAGGAGCTTTTGCGTCAGCCATCTTTTCCATGGCGCCGCAGCTGAAACACATGCAGATACCCAACATGTATCCGTTCCTTGTAGAGCTTCATCTTCCCTTCCTGCCGGCCCTGCTCGCAGGCGCTGGTGTGGCAATGGCGGTTGCGGCGATCATCGCCTGGCCTATGATGCGGCTTTCGGATTCGGTTGGCGCTATTACGCAGTTTGCGCTGCTGATCGTGTTCAATGTTATCCTGTCACAGTGGAGCCAGGTGACTAACGGGCCGCGTACGTTTACGCTGGGCGGTACACGTTTTACGACCATCTGGGTCGCCCTGATCGCGGCGATCATCGTCATCATAGCGGTTTTCTGCTTCAAGGAGTCTTCCCTGGGTCTTAAGCTCAGGGCGACGAGGGATGACCGCAACGCCGCCCGGTCCAGCGGGATCAATATCGTTTCCGTACGCTACTGCGGCTATGTCGCGAGTGCGTTTGTCGGAGGCATCGCAGGCGGCCTGTATTCGCATTACATACTGTCCATTACGGCAGCATCTTTCTATGAGACACAGCTTTTCATGCTGCTGTCCATGGTGGTCGTCGGCGGATCCATGTCTGTTTCCGGAGCTTTCTTCGGCACATTGTTCATAACGCTGATCCGGCAGGGACTCAGACAGGTGGAGCCCATTCTTACCAAGAGAGGGCTGGAAGCTTCCGGCTCGGCCGAGATCGTGGTTGCCATATTGATGATCATTTTCCTTGCATGGCGTGCGAACGGTATTACATCAGGCAGAGAAGCCACTTTTGAAAGTCTGAAGAATATCTTCCGCAAAAAGAGCAGGGAGACCAAAACAGAATAAAAAGGATCGGGTAAATAATATGAAAACATTAGATAGTAAAGAGCTGTTCTATGCTTTTTCTGCCGATGCAAAGCCGCTCATGACGGTTGCGCAGGGCGAGTCATTTGCTCTTGAGACACGTGACTGTTTTTCCAACCAGCTGTGCTCGGATGAGGATACGGTGGATACGCTTGACTGGAACGACATCAATCCTGCGACCGGTCCTGTGGAAATACAGGGCGTCCGGACGGGAGATATAGTACGTTTCGATATTGAAAAGCTGGAAATGACAGGCAAATCGGTCATGATCACACTGCCGGGTTCGGGTGCGCTCGGCGGGATCAGTCAGACGACGACCAGGGTACTGGATAATGAGGACGGAGTCCTTACCCTGCCCACAGAAAAGGGCGTACTGAAACTGCCGCTGAAGCCCATGATCGGCGTGATCGGCGTAAGCCCGGCCGAAGGAAGCATTCCCACAGGGACTCCTGACACACACGGCGGGAACATGGACTGCACAAAGATCGGGCAGGGGGCTTCCCTGTTCCTGAAAGCTGCGGTAGACGGCGCGATGTTCGGCTGTGGTGACGTACATGCCCTCATGGGAGACGGAGAGGTCCTGGTCTGCGGTGCGGAGACGCCTGCCCGGGTGACGGTCTCGGCAAGGGCGATCGCAGCGCGGGAACTTCCGACGCCGTTCCTGGAAACGGAAGACCAGTATATTGCCATAGCATCCGCAGAAACGGTGGATAAGGCCACAGAGGATGCAACAGAAAACATGTTCCGTTTTCTTACGGATATCGCCGGGTTGAGCGAAGGCGATGCGGGAAGGCTTATGACGCTGGTCGGCAATGTCATGATATGCCAGATCGTGGATCCGCAGAAAACGGCCCGCTTTGAATTCCCCAAAGCCGTTCTTGCTGAACTGGGATTCGCAGGGATCGAGTAAAGAGAAAGGGCGGATCAAGGGAAGCCGGCGGAAAACAGAAGGTTGATCATGCCGTCAGTCGAGCATTCGGCTGGCGGCATTCTTAAGCTGCGGCATAGATGGACGAGATATAATGGTACAATAGTTTGTTTTGTCCGAGAGCTACAGGGTTTATACCTGAGAAGTAAAGAGGATCGGAGCAGGGGTCATGGATATCAGGGAAGAAATAAAAAAGAAACCACTTCTTTTTGACGGGGCCATGGGTACCTGGTATGCAGAGCATTACCAGCAGCCGCTCGGAGCATGTGAGCCGATAAATACTCTGGCACCGGAAAAGATCCGGAGCATTCATGAGGAGTATATACAGGCCGGCGCGCGTGCGATACGGACCAATACCTTCGGAGCCTATCCGGGATTGATGGGAGGAGCAGATCCCAGGGCTGTGATCGAAGCGGGATGGCGGATCGCCCGGGAGGCAGCGGAAAGGGCTGACCTGTCCGGGCAAGAGATTCATGTGTTTGCGGATCTGGGTCCGGCTCCGGCTGAATCCCATGAGGATCCCGGATCGGCCTACCGGGAAATCGTGAAGATGTTCATGGCATGCGGGGCCAGGAACTTCATTTTTGAAACCCTGGGAACCGACGCCGGTATTCTGGAGGCAGTTTCAGAAATACGTACTCAGGTGCCTGATGCGTTTGTGATCGTTTCCTTTGGCGTACAGCCGGACGGGTTTACACGGGAGGGGGTCTATTACCGGCATCTGCTTCGCCGCACGACGGAGAGTAAAATGGTCGATGTGACCGGACTGAATTGTGTCTCCGGAGCACGCCATATGACCGAACTGATCGAAGCGCTGGGCCCATGGGAAATACCGCTGTGTGCGCTTCCGAACGTGGGATACCCGGTCGTCCGCGGAAACCGTACCTATTTCGACGGAGATCCGGAATACTTTGCCGCTCAGATCCGGACGTTGACAGAGAAAGGCATTTCCATTGTCGGGGGCTGCTGTGGAACGACACCGACACATATCGGATATCTGCACAGAGAGCTGGAGCATATTCCTCAGCCGCGAAAAATGCTGTTTCCTGCGGACAGGGCCGACAGGGCAGAACCTGCCCCCGGCAGACAGGGTGCCTGGTATACGGCCGCAGACAGCCTGAATGAAAAACTCGCTGCGGGCGAAAAGGTGATCGCGGTTGAACTGGACTCCCCCAAAGACTGTGATGTCACAAAGTTTATGAGGGGAGCGGGAGAACTGCAAAATGCCGGGGCTGATATCCTTACGATTGCTGACTGTCCTGTGGCAAGGGCCAGGATGGACAGCAGCCTGCTGGCCTGCAAAGTGCACAGAGAGCTGGGAATGGATGTGATGCCGCATATGACCTGCCGCGACCGCAATATCAATGCATCCAAGGCGTTGCTGCTGGGCCTGGCTGCGGAAGGGATACAGAATGTGCTTGTGATCACAGGAGATCCGATCCCGACATCAGAGCGTTCCGAGGTACGTACCGTTTATCAGTTTAATTCTGTAAAGATGGCTTCCTACCTGAAGAGCCTGAACGAAGAAGTTTTTCCTGAACCATTCCGCGTCTTTGGTGCACTGAACCTGAATGCCGTAAATTTTGAAGCGGAAATGCGCAAGTGTGAGCGGAAACGTGAAGCCGGCATGACAGGAGTGCTTACACAGCCCGTACTGACAGAGCAGGCATTTGAGAACCTGAAGACGGCCAGACGCCGTACAGATCTGAAGATACTGGGCGGGATCATTCCGGTCGTCAGCGAGCGGAATGCCCTGTTCATGGAAAATGAGGTGAACGGGATCCGGGTATCTGAGAAGATCATACAGCTGTATCGCGGGAAAAGCAGAGATGAAAGTGAGGAACTCGCCTTTGAAATCTCATGTGAGATAGCCCGGCGTATCGAGCCTTATGTAGATGGCTTTTACCTGATGACGCCTTTTAGCAGAACGCATCTTATGAGCCGCATTATCCGGGTGATCCGCAGTCTGTGAATAGATATCCGTTCTTCTCCCTTCAACGCATAGCGTTGTCTGCTGCCTGAAGCCGATCAGACTTTCTGAAGAGAATACGGAAACAAGCACTACAACTACTTGAAAAAAAGACAGCTAACAAGTAAAATGGCGTAAGAACAGATGATGTGATAACGATGCTGCTTCTTTGTGCAGGCAAGGTCGCAGCATCGTTGTTTTGTAGAAGTGGTTGAACCGAAAACGGTGTAAGAACGGTGTGTAAGTACATGCGTATACACCGGAAGACCCTTTAAAAAGGAGAGTTGAGAATAAATGAAATTAGGTATCGTGGGACTTCCCAATGTCGGAAAAAGCACCCTGTTTAATTCGCTGACAAAGGCGGGAGCGGAGATGGCCAACTATCCGTTCTGTACGATCGATCCGAATGTGGGGGTCGTGCCGGTTCCGGATGAGCGGATCGTGCAGCTGGGAGCTTTTTTTCATTCTAAAAAAGTAACGCCGGCCGTAGTGGAATTTGTGGATATCGCCGGACTTGTCAAAGGAGCGTCCAAAGGGGAAGGCTTGGGGAACCAGTTTCTGGCCAATATCCGGGAAACGGACGCGATCGTGCATGTGGTCCGCTGTTTTGACGATGACAATGTGATCCATGTCGACGGCAGTGTGGATCCGGTACGGGATATCGAGACGATCGATCTGGAGCTGATCTTCGCCGACCTGGAAGTGCTGGAACGCCGCATGTCCAAGGTGGGACGCACGGCGCGCATGGACAAGAACGCCGGAAAAGAATACGCCATGCTGGAGCGCCTGAAAGCGCATCTGGAGGACGGAAAAGACGCGATCACATTTGAAACGGCGGACGAGGACGAGGCGCAGTGGTTCGGAGAGCTGAACATGCTCACGGCCAAACCCGTTATATATGCCGCCAACGTCGGGGAAGAGGATCTGGCCGATGACGGCGGAAGCAACCCTTATGTGCAGGCCGTGCGTGCCTATGCGGCCGAAAGGAACAGTGAAGTGTTCGTGATCTGTGCACAGATCGAAGCGGAGATGTCAGAACTGTCAGATGAAGATAAAAAGGAATTCCTTGAGGATCTCGGGATTGAAGAGTCCGGACTCGACAAACTTATCCAGGCCAGCTATCGTACTCTGGGTCTGATGAGTTTCCTTACGGGCGGAGAAGACGAGAGCCGCGCCTGGACGATCAAGATCGGAACAAAGGCACCCCAGGCGGCCGGCACGATCCACACGGATTTCGAGCGCGGCTTTATCAAAGCAGAAGTCATTAACTACCAGGATCTGCTGGACTGCGGTTCCTATGCGGCCGCACGGGAAAAAGGACTGATCCGCATGGAAGGAAAAGAGTACGTGGTACGTGACGGCGATCTGATCGAATTTCGATTTAACGTGTAGCAACAGTTCAGTGCGCACAAGCGAAGCGTCTAAGGCTTGTTTGCTTTTCTTGTCCGAAGCCAGTAGGACCCCATGGAATAGCCGGGGATTTCCGTTACTTCCTCATGCAGATAGGCAGAAAGCCAGGGTGTGTCGGGAGACCAGCCCCTGGCTTTTTCTATGGACGGAAATTCGATTTCCGCATACCAGAAGGCCGTGTCGGAGTCAGCATCTACCTGGTTGACCTCCAGATGCTGACCGTCGGAGAGCCGGTAGGTCCGCCGGATCTTAGGTATCAGGGGGAGTCCGATCAGAGACTCCAGCTGCGCAAACTGGTCTTTTTCAATTGGAAACTCGATTTCCTCTCTGGCTATACCGCCGCTGGATTTAAAACAGAGGATATAGGATGTATCGAGGGCATTTGCCTGAGCGGCCGGCATTACTTCAGACGGCAAGGAGGTCGAAATCTTTCCGGAAAGCGGGACAGAAGAGATGGCTGGCTGTGAGCCATCTTCCGGCCGGAGATACAGAAAAGACTCCTCCCGGATCCGCACGGTAGGATCCACACTGATATAGCCCTGACGCATGGACTGAATTTCGAGAAGGCGAGGGGCAGACTTTTCTTCCGGGACATAGTCTTCCGGCCAACCGGTCACAAGCCATTTTCTTTCAATCTCTTTCATGTCTGACTCCTCGTATTCTTCTGAATTCTTGTTTTGCTTTTGCGTCCTGAATCTTGCTTTTTGCAGAGTCCTTTTCTGTTTTATCTTTTATTCTCTGCAATTTCAGCCCGCAGCCGGCAGCAAAAGGGAGCAAATTGCATATCCTTCTTATGATATCTCATTTTTATCCGTATTTAACTTCATAGTAACACAGGATATGGTACGCGGAAAGGCGAAAACCACAATTTCTTGAAACTGCAGAAAGATTGTGATACTCTGTACGCATGGATAAAGGAAGAAAGATATGGCTGTTTGGAATTGTGGCCGTGCTGGTGGTGATCACGGCGGCGGTTGCTGTCAATTCACAGAACAATCCCATAATACTGGAACAGCAGCAGTATTCGGAAGAACAGGCATCTGCCAGACTGGATACGCTGAAAGAAGCGCAGACGAAAAAGGAGATCGAAGTGATCCCCATGCGCTTTTTTATTGAGGAGATCCGTCCGGATGACGGGTTTTTTGCCGTTACGGCTATTACCACTATGCGGCAGGAAGATATTGCCGCGGTCAGTTTTCGTGCCGTAAACAGTTCTGTGCCGGATCTGGAAAAATGGTATGATGCCGAACATGAAGGAAACGGGCGTTACAGACTGACAGGATCCGCTGCGGATCTGGGAAATCTGGGCGGCACATATACGATCGAAGCGTATATTACACCTGCCGGAGGCGGTGAAAGAAAAGCCGGTGAGGCAGAGATCGAAATGGACCTGCAGAACTATTTCTATTCTGAGAGCCTGGGGGAGGAGAAACAGTCTCTGGTACTCGTCGGTCCCAGAGCAAAAACAGAAGAAGAATTATCCGGAGTGCGATTCAAAGTCTGGTCTGTGGATGATGAACAGGACGACATGCAGACGTATACGGCCAAAGAGGACCCGGTAGGAGTCTGGAAAGCCGAGATCAACTTGGATGATTTTGCGGGCAGAGGGGACTTTATAGCCAATGCCTATGCCGTGTATGGCGGACCGGAGACGGAAGCAGAGGAAGCCACGTCGACTTCAGAAGAAGAAGCCGGGAAGGAAACAGAAGCTACGTCGACTTCAGAAG
>JAIKYQ010000083.1 GCA_024683035.1 Eubacterium sp. | reverse complement strand
GCTACGACAGCCCATTTGGAAAAATCCGTGCCTTTCGGCGGGAGCATTACGTTCGGCACCAGAACGCCGATCTTATTCTCATACATGGTTTCTTCCTCCGATCGATATAAAAATGTGATGGATCGTATGATCCCACAAATATATTATAGGGGATTGCCGGAATTTTTGCAAGCGGAACGAGGCTTTTCCAGAAGCCGGAGACCTTTTGGATAATGATTTTTCAGAATCTGTCCGTCGGATTTCATCAGACCGAGCGAAAAGCCTCTGTACCGGGCGGCACACCAGCCTTTTTCGGACCGGCGGCTGATCGTTTCTCCTGTCAGATACCGGAACACTTCCTCCTCATCCAGTTCCTCCGTATGAAGAAACGGGGAAGACCCGCTTGCAAGCGCAAGCGCATGGGATGGCTCAAAGCGGTTTCCTTTGTCTTCTCCGAGCAAGAGCCCGGCACGTACGGTTTTCAGACCGTCGAGGGAAAAAGGCAGAGGCGGGATCAGAAGAACCCGTTCGTCTTTCAGACGGAGAACACGGCCGCTCAAGGGAGAAAGCTGCTCTGAAAAAGCTTCCCATGAAGCAACCCGGTCAGACTTTGAGAAAAGAAAAACAGAAGGAGAAAGAGAACCTTCTTTCTCGAAAAGCGCACAGTACTGTCCTTCTCCGGGGAAGGTGTGCGGATACAGTTTTTGTTCAAACTTCAGTGAGAATCCGGGATGTGAATGTAAAAACCACGCAGTGGTCTGTTCGTCCTCCTCCGGGGAGAAGGAACAGGTTGAATACACCAGCTGTCCTCCGGGCTTGACGGCTTTCGCGGCATTATCCAGAATGCCGCGCTCTCTTAAAGCACAGGATCGGACATGTTCTTCGGACCATTCTTCCACAGCTTTCGTGTCTTTGCGGAACATTCCCTCTCCGGCACAGGGCGCATCACACAGAACGACATCAAATGATTCCGCAAGCCGGGCACAGAGCGCAACGGTGTCCATATTGGTAACTACGGCGTTTGTAACGCCCATCCGCTCCAGATTGCCAATCAAAATGTTTGCCCGGGAGGGAACATATTCATTTGCAATCAGAACTCCGCTGTTCTGCATTCTTGCGGCGAGCTGGGTGGTTTTTCCTCCCGGCGCGGCGCACAGATCCAGAATCGCCATGCCCGGGAGAATTTTTGGCAGCCGGGCAGGCGCCTGTGCGCTTGCTTCCTGCATATAATAGAGTCCGGCACAGTGCAGGGGATCATACCCCGGACGGAAGCCTTCGGATACTGCATAGGCGTCGTCCCAGTCTCCGATCCGGGTCAGATCTGTTTGAAGCAGATCCTTCAGCCGCTCCGGCAGAATCTTCAGCGTGTTGACGCGCAGCGCGGCGGAAGGAGGCTGCGACATGGCATCCAGATAGGCGGGATATTCCTTTTTCAGCTGAGCCTGCATCCGGATCAGATAAGCTTCCGGTAATCTCATGGCACTTGAACCGCCGTTTTCGCGTTCAGAAGAACGACATATTTTTCCCGTACGGGAATGTGAGTGATCGATTCCAGCGCATCGGCATACAGCGAGAGCTGGAGGAAATGCCGCTTGGCATGCTCTTTAGGATCGATCGCAACGTAATCCGTCTTATAATCCAGCAGAATCCAGGAACCGTTTTCCATAAAGCACGCGTCGATCACGCCCTGAAGAAGAACGGGTTGATCGGACTCGGTGTCGAACAGACGGCTTGCAGGGAACGGAAGGACAAAACTTTGCTCGCGTTCCACACGGGAGGAGGCAAGCATCCTCTCGTACAGCGGAGAACGCAGAAAACTGCGCAGAGCATCCAGATTTTTCTCCGGAACTTCTCCGACGGAAGCAGCGGCGCTCTGCAGGGCGGATTCCTCATATGGTATGAGCGGCATGCGCTGTAAAATGGCATGGACTCTGGTTCCGATTGAAGAGGGGTCCTCGCCCGCGGATGCGAACCGCGGTTCCGGAAACGATATCAGGTCACGGCTTTCCAGCGCTGTCACGGAAGTTTTTGTCGGAATGGAAGCTGCTCTCGGATACGGGTAGCGCCATGCGAAACGGTCGGACAGTTCACGGACTTTGTCCGGGTCTGCGACAGGCAGAGAATCCGGTTTCTGCACCGAAAGAGGATCTTCGAATTCGCCCTTTGTGTGGAAAACGGGGGTCAGAATTCCGCCTGCGCAAAGGATCAGCTTGATGGCCGAATCGCATTTCCGGATGTTCAGCAGCGTCGGATTCCAGTATTTTCCGGCTTTCTCGGAGGCTTTTGTCATGGAACCGCATAAATAGAGCTCTGTTTTGGCGCGGGTCATGCCGACATACAGAACGCGCAGTTCTTCCTGCCAGGATGCGTCCGATATTTTCTTTTTGATCAGGCGCCTCAGATAGGTGGTTTGCCTGAATCCGTCCCGGTCAAGGAATGACAGACCGATCCCGCACTGTTCATGCAGGAGGACTTTTGCCTGTTCATCCTTCGTATTGAACTGCCGTCCCAGCTGTGCCAGGAACACGACGGGAAACTCGAGACCTTTCGATTTATGGATGGTCATGATGCGGACGACGTTTGAGGTGACCGTCTGGGACGCACCCAGTTCTCCCGAACTTTCGGCGTCTTCCATATAGTCAAGAAATCCATGCAGTCCGCCGGAACCGGTGGCATCGAACATACGGGCGCGCTCCACCA
>JAIKYQ010000068.1 GCA_024683035.1 Eubacterium sp. | reverse complement strand
CAGGTCATAATCCGTACGGTCGGCAATGCCCCAGAGCTCGCCCCAGCCAAACGGGAACAGGAACTCAATATCCGTTGTTCCCTTGCTGTAAAAGCTCAGTTCCTCGGGAGAATGATCACGGAGACGCATCTCTTCTTCTTTCATTCCCAGAGACATCAGCCAGTCGCGGCAGAAACCTCTCCAGTACTGGAACCACTCCATGTCCGTTCCCGGTTCACAGAAGAACTCCAGCTCCATCTGTTCGAATTCTCGAGTGCGGAACGTAAAGTTTCCCGGCGTGATCTCATTCCGGAATGATTTGCCGATCTGTCCGATGCCGAACGGGATTTTCTTCCGGGATGTGCGCTGCACGTTTTTGAAATTGACGAAAATCCCCTGTGCGGTTTCCGGACGCAGATACACGGTATTCTTGGCATCCTCGGTCACGCCCTGGAACGTTTTGAACATCAGATTGAACTGACGGATATCGGTGAAATTGTGTTTGCCACAGGTCGGGCAAGGCACATTGTGCTCCTCGATGAACGCCTTCATCTGCTCCTGCGGCCAGCCGTCACAGCTGTTGTTTTCCAGCGCGATCCCGTTATCGGCGCAGAAATCCTCGATCAGCTTATCGGCACGGAAACGCTCATGGCACTCCCGGCAGTCCATCAGCGGATCGGAAAAGCTGCCCAGATGACCGGACGCGACCCATGTCTGCGGATTCATCAGGATCGCACAGTCGACCCCGACATTGTATTTATTATCCTGGACGAATTTTTTCCACCAGGCCTTCTTGACGTTATTCTTCAGCTCCACACCCAGCGGACCATAATCCCAGGTGTTCGCCAGACCACCGTAAATTTCCGATCCCGGGTATACAAACCCGCGTGACTTTGCGAGCGCAATGATCTTGTCCATCGTCTTTTCCATACAAGTATCTCCTTTTTTATTTATAGATTACATAAGCGTATCGATCCGCTACCGTAGCCAGCGGATGCGTTGTCACCTGTGTCTTCACTGCCTGTTCTCCGGAGGCTGCCACCGCCGGATCCGTCTGCGAATCGTTCATCACCGTCTGGACCACAGCCGTCAGCCGCCCGGTAATACGTACGTTGTCCGACGCATACAGGATCTTGTCCGGCACTTTAAGATTCAGCTCTTCCGAAACGATGAACACCTTCCATTCCCGGAAGCGTTCCCGGATGAGCGCCATATCTCCCGCGGCGCCGCTCTCATCCAGCCATGTCCGCTCCACCTCATAACCGGCATCCTCCGCCTCCTGCAGTGTTCCCAGGAAACAGGTGACCTGATTGAACGCCGCATAATCGGCACAGGACGCATAGGACAGGCTGATCTTGACGTCGCCGTTCAGAACGGTACAGGAATTCAGCTGGATCGCACCTTCCTTCCCTCTGTTGTACAGTTCCAGTTCCTGCTCGATATACGCCGTCAGCTCTTCCTGCGTATAGTCTTCCTTCCCCTGCTTTTCCACGATTTCCTCCGTCACCCTGCCGTTCTCATCGATCGTCAGGGACGTGGTCGTACTTCTCGCGGCATCGCAGCCAGTCAGCAGCAGGCTGAAAACCAGCAGCCCGATCAGGCACAGCAGACCGTATAATATATGGTAATGTCTTCTTTGTTCCACGTGTATTTCAATCCTTGTTTTTGTGCAGCGTCTGCGTATCTGTTCTCCGGTTCCTCAGACATTCCGGTATATGATGTCTTCTCTGCCCGGTCCGTTCGATACCATGGTGATCGGGAAGCCGATCTGTTTCTCTATAAACTCCACATAGTTCCGTGCGTTTTCCGGAAGATCTTCAAACCGGCGGATCCCGCGGATATCACAGTTCCAGCCCGGCAGCATTTCCAGCACGGGTTTTGCCTTCTCCAGAAGCCCGGTCGTCGGGAATTCCCTTGTCTGCTTCCCGTCGATCTCATAGGCAACACAGACCGGAATCTCCGGTAAATACCCCAGCACATCCAGCACCGTAAAAGCCACATCGGTTGTGCCCTGCAGCCGGCAGCCATAACGCGATGCCACACAGTCATACCATCCCATCCGGCGGGGTCTGCCTGTCGTAGCGCCGAACTCACCGCCGTCACCGCCGCGCCGGCGCAGTTCATCGGCTTCATCGCCGAAGATCTCGGATACAAATGCACCTGCCCCGACCGCGCTGGAATACGCCTTGGAAACCGTCACGATCTTCTTGATCTCATACGGCGGAATGCCTGCACCGACCGCTCCGTATCCGGCCAGTGTAGAGGACGAAGTGACCATCGGATAGATGCCGTGATCCGGATCCTTCATGGAACCCAGCTGTCCTTCCAGCAGGATCTCTTTTCCGTCCTGCACAGCCTGGTACAGGAAAGCCGACGTATCAGCCACGTACGGCGCTATCATTTCTTTCCAATCGAGCAGTTCCCGGAAGATCTCTTCCGCCTCCAGCAGCGGTTTATGATAGAGATTCTCCACCAGGATATTCTTGACCTCCAGCACCCCTTTCAGTTTTTCCTTCAGGGCCGCTTCATCAAACAGTTCCTGCACCTGGAAACCGATCTTCGCATACTTATCGGAATAAAACGGCGCAATGCCGGATTTGGTGGAACCGAAGGATTTCCCGGCCAGCCGTTCTTCTTCGTACTGATCAAACAGAATATGATACGGCATGACCATCTGTGCCCGGTCCGAAACCAGCAGTTTCGGCTGCGGCACGCCCCGCTCCCGGATCGCCTTGATCTCACCGATCAGCACCGGGATATTCAGCGCCACGCCGTTTCCGATGACATTGGTCACCTGGCTGTTGAATACACCGGACGGTAAGGTGTGCAGGGCAAATTTTCCGTATTCGTTTACGATCGTATGGCCGGCATTGGCGCCGCCCTGAAAACGGACGACGACATCGGCCGTTTCTGCCAGCAGATCCGTGATCTTGCCCTTACCTTCATCACCCCAGTTGGCTCCGACGATTGCTTTTACCATGAATTGTACCTCTTTTCTTGCCCGCTCTATTTCGTAATTACATCACGCAGTGCCCTCGCAACGAGCTTCCGAGTTCTCCCCTAAGTTCGACTATGGTTTTTTATGTGTCTCTGAAGAGCCACAACAAAACCCAGTCTCACTAAGGGTCCTATCTCGTAAGTCTCTAAAAACGCTCGGAAATGCACTGCTAAGATGTAATTCCGCCCTAGAGCTCTGTCCACTTATCGCATGTACGCAGGTATTACAATTGTTTCCTTAATAATTAACAGATCCTATCTATACAAGAATATCCGTTTTAACTACACCGAGATATCTGCCTTGATCCCAAGGAGGTCTTTGTATTTTTCCAGCAGCGGGCGTATGACGTCTGTCAGGTAGCGCTCAGTCTGGTAGGCGGCACAGCCGGTATACCGGGCCGGATCGAGGGACGCGCGGATTTCTTCTTCTGTCAGATGAAAA
>JAIKYQ010000066.1 GCA_024683035.1 Eubacterium sp. | reverse complement strand
TTGTTTGATCCAGAAGAGTTTCCTCCTGCCGCCCGGTGCGCTCCGAAGGAGCTTTTTCATGTTGTTCTGCCGTTCGTAGGCAAACACGCCGCCCAGCATTAAGGCGGTCAGGAAGATCATTTTCAGCGCCTGCAGGTCATGGTAGGAATCGTTCTGCCAGAAGCGCGTCCAGTCAAAGGGCGAGACCAGAAGCGCGCCGGGCGTATTCTTCAGACGCTCGGCATTCTCGATCACTTGGCGGAGCCCTGCGAGTCTGTCCTGCAGGTGATAGCTATCCCCTTCGTTCTCTATGACTTCCAGAAGACGTGCTTCTTCTGCATAAAGCTTATCGAACTTCTCCCCGGTGATCTCTCCCTCATAGATCTGATAATACAGATCCGCTTCCGCGTCGCTTCCGCTGAGCGGCAGCCGCTCAACGCCTTTAAAAGTGAAGAAGAAGCCCAGCAGCACAGCCAGAATGATCCAGCCGAATTGCGGGATCAACACTTTATAACATTCACTTCCGAAGAGCCCGCCGCGATGGACCAATGCGTTGGTCTTTCGGATCAGGGAGTCTTCCGCCTTCGTGAGAAGCCCTGCGCGGCGAACCGGATGCATGCGGGCATTCAGAACAACACAGGCACTGGCTGAAAGGATCACGAGCGGGATCAGAATGAGCCGGGCAAACATAGTTACATTGACTAGTACGCCCGCGGCCCGGATGTTCTCATAGCGCGTGAACAATTCCTTCCCGTTCAGGAAGGAGAAGACATTCACGGTCTTCCAGAAGACCAGTCCTGAATTCAGGGAAGTGCTGGAGTAAAGAAGGTATTCAATGACAAGGAGGCCCGCTCCGAGAAGAAGGACCGGCAGCACATGCTCCGATACGGAGATCATCAACCAGAAGACCAGTGCAAAGAGAAAGACCGCCAGGCTCTTCACCAGAAGGAAGCGAATGAGAAAGCTTCCGACCGTGTCTGCCTGCCAGTCGGCCTCAAAGCCTTCCACAGACTGGATGGGCCGGTTCCACTGAGAGAATCCGTCATACTGGGAAAATGAGACCAGGATCTTCGCGCCGTACAGAAGCCCAACAGCTGCAATCGAAGCGAGAAAAAGAATGAATACCCTTTGAACGGCCAGGTCAGCGCGGCCTTTCGGCGTCGCATGAACAGCCTTCCAGAGCCCTCTTTTCCGCTCCTCCAGGAAGAGGATGCAGATGAAGATCAGAAAGACCAGGATCAGGAAATCCGCGGCGGGAGACTGAAACAGCATCGTCACCGCACGGTCGTCTCCGATCGTGGGGGATACATGCTCCACCGGCTTGTAATCCCGAAGCGTTTTCTCGATATTTTCCAGCGCTTCCGGGTTCTGGAAGATTGGATTCTTCCGGATGCTCTCGGCATTCTGAAGCATGTCCTCATAGAAATGTTCCTGTTCCTCCAGGCGGGCCTTCTGATCCGCCAGTGTTTTCAGGATCTCCTCTTTTTTGGAGACTTCCTCCCGGTCGAGCCTTCCGTTCTCCGCATCTTCTACGAGTTCCGGATATTGATCGATGTATTGTTCCTTCACTTCCTGAAAGTCCGCGCTGTCTGTCCCTTCGGTCTCCGCATAGAACGCGAGCATGAAGGCGGCGCGAACCTTTTTGACTTCCTTCTTCAGTTCGGAGGCAGAAAGCCCTGCAGAGGCCTTCAGCCCTTCATGCAGCTCCTCCGTATAACCGTCCGCATGATTGCCGCTCTCCTCCCGGATCTCCCGGACAAACAGAAAAAGGTCTGCGGCTAAAAGGCAGACCAGTAAAACGAGTACGGACCGGTTGAGAAAGATCCTCCGGAATTCCATCACGCACCTGTCAATGTAAAATACAGTTCTTCCAGGCTGCCCGCATGATGTTCTCGGAGAAGGCCCGACGGCGTGTCATGCGCCAGCAGCTTTCCGGAGTCCATGATGAGAAGGGAATCCGCAAAGGCTTCCACGTCCGAGAGGATGTGGGTGGACCAGAGAACGATGCGTTCTTTGGAGATCTTCTTGATATATTCGCTGACCCGGAGCCGTTCCGCCGGATCCATACCGACGGTCGGTTCATCCAGGATCACGACCTTGGGTTCCCCGAGAAGCGCCTGCGCGA
>JAIKYQ010000026.1 GCA_024683035.1 Eubacterium sp. | reverse complement strand
GACCGGAAAACAGCCGCACACATCCGGCATGCCTCCGCCGTTACATCGGGAGATGCGGACAACCGGAGTCTGTTCCGGAATTTTCTGGAAAAAGAACTGCGGGGATCTGCCCCGCTCAAAGAAAAAAGGGGACTGCAGTATTTTTATCACGAATTCCGGGACGAACTTACAGAGGCAGACAAAAACGAGCTGCGCCTCTTCGCTGCCGATGAAACAGGCATATCTCTCCGCCTGCGAAAAGTGTTTTATAAAAATAGGCTGCGCACCAGACTGGCCGGTGAAGCAGCACTTCGCATCCTGTTCCTGACAGGAAAGATCTGAGGCAGCCTGTACGGCTGCCTTTTGACTGTCTGTCAGGGCAGCGGGGCGCCGGGCCGATATGTCTGACTGATCCCGTAATTGTGCCGGATACCGTCACGCCAGGCATTTTTATGCAGCCGGGCACAGGCGGTATAATATGCGTCATGCCGGACTATCCCCAGGAACCGGTAATACAGGCTGCCCAGCACATGGAACAGGCGGCGGTAAAGAAGGAAAACAGCAGGATGGCTGGAATACTTCTCCCCTACGTCGATCCAGTTCCGGTAACTGTAAAAAGCACGCCAGTTCAGTTTCTGCGGGGCGTTGATATTGGCCCGGTGATCGATCACGGCAGCATTCACATTTTTAATCCTGGAATACGACAGTACCCGCAGCGAATACTCCACATCATCCAGCTGACTGAAATACTCTGCAGCCGGCAGCCCGATCTGCCGGATCAGATCACAGGCTACCAGCATCCCGCAAAAGGATCCGATATCACACATGAAAAACGGTGCGGCATATGCGTCAGCCGGCACTTCCTGCATGGTCAGCAGCGTGCGGTTGGTCAGCCTTCTCCTGTGCGAGGTATGGATCTGCCCGTCCGTATAGACAGAACCGGTATATGTTTTCACTCCAGGCTCTATTTCCTTGTCGATCTCTTCCAGAAAACGTTCATCCAGTATGGCATCGTCATCGATGAACAGCACATAGTCTGAATCCTCGGGAACCCACGCCGCGCCGAACGCAAACCCGCCGGCCCCGCCGATGTTTTCTTCCGTCTTCAACGAAAGAATATCCGGTCTGTTTTGTGTATATTCTGCCAGAAATGCGGCTGTCCCGTCTGTGCTGCAGTTATCCACAACGATCGTATGTGCAAAAGGCAGTGTCTGACGGGAAATCTGTTCCAGACATGTTTTCAAAAGGTCCAGGCGGTTGAAAGTAACCACGATAACGGAATAGTTCATGACATCTCCTCTTTTAATGTTTGATGCGCTGCCGTACAAACTGCCGTGCCGAATCGATGATTTCCAGAGCCAGCGGCTCTTTCAGGATCCAGAGTACCGCCCCGTATGCAGCCATGAATACGACAGCCGTAAGGACCAGCAGCAACAGATACGGATACGAAAGCGATGCCAGCCGGAACGAAGCCAGAGAAGCAACGGCCAGAGCGATCAGGATCTTCCAGTAGGCTGTCTTTCGGAATACCGCAGAAAGCCTGTCCGAAAGGATCCTGTACTGGAAAACGAACACGACGATCTCGGCCGCCAGCGTACCGATGGCAGCCCCCACTTCTCTGTATACAGGGATCAGGGCCGTATTAAGTATCAGGTCTGTCACGGCTCCCGCCAGTACGGAATACAGCACTGTCTTCTCTCTGCCCAGCGGGACCAGCATCTGGATCCCCATGATATTGGTGAGCCCGATCATCAGCAGAGTGGGCATCAGAAGCCGGATGGATGTCGTGGCCTGCAGATATGCTTCTCCGGACAGGAAAAGTATGCCCAGCCTGGCATATAAGGTAAAATACACCCATAGCGGAACGGCCAGCAACACGACAAAATGGCAGGCTTTGGCACTGATCTCATAGAACGCCGCATCTTTTTGGTGCTCGATATAATACGACGCTCTGGGCAGAAGGACCGCTCCCAAAGAGGTCACGACGGCAACCAGGATATTCCGGATATTGACGGCAGCACTGTAGATGCCGACAGATGCATCATTTGTCATAAAGCCCAGCATGACGTTATCCAGATTGGTATAGATCGTCGTTGCGCAGGTCATGGCAAAAAAGATCAGGATCGGTTTCTTATGACGCGATAAGTCATATTTTCGCTTCGGTTTAACACGCAGGTGTTTTTGTACCGCCAGAAAATTCCAGATAAACGATCCGCTTGATGCGATCACGCAGACAAGGCCGTAAAACAGATAGTCTCCTTCATCGCGGACCAGCAAAAAGAGGGCAGCCAGTGCAATGACCTTAAAGACCAGCGACCGCACCGTGATAAAGGTGTACGCCTCAATCCCCTTGGACAGCCACTCCATGCCCAGGGCTGTGAGCAGGATAGACGAGCTCATCAGCATGTACAGTGCCCGTTCGTCATGAACACGCGGAATACAGGCAATGCAGATGCCCAGAACGGCATAGGCCAGAACGGTCATCAGCCCGCTGATCATCAGAAGTTCACGCGCTACACAGGACAGTTCCGCCGGATCATCCCGCACCTTTGCACAGGCGCGGATTCCGTAAATGGGAATTCCCAGCTGGGAAATCATGGTAAAATAGGCAACGAAAGAAGTAGCCAGCTGCACTTTCCCGATGCCTGTCGGCAAAATGACGCGCGATGCATACTGAAACGTTATGAGCGGAAAGATGAAGGACGATACCGTCAGTATCGTATTCATCAGGAAATTCCATTTTAAAGAAGCCGTTTTTTGCATGATCAACCCGTCTCTTGCCGTTTCTTTTGCCTTCGCTTCGTTGACAGCCGTTCACTCCTTTGTGTAAAATGACAACGGCTGGAACCTGTAATGTCTGTACTGCTGCCCTGCGGAAGGAGACTCCTATGCCCAAACTCACCGTCATCATTCCCGTATATAACGGAATGCAGTGGATCTCCCGCTGTCTGGACAGTCTTGCCGGCCAGGACAGCTCCGATTTCCGGATCCTCCTCATCAATGACGGCTCCACCGATCAGTCCGCTGCGGTCATAAGCGAATACCAGCAGAACCACCCGCAGCTTTCCATGCGTCTGATCTCTCAGAATAATGCCGGCGTCTCCGCTGCCAGAAACCGGGGCATTACAGAAACCGACACACCCTACATTGCCTTTATCGACCAGGATGACTATGTGGCGCCGGACTATCTGCGCACGTATATGACAGCTGCAGAAACCAGCAAAGCCGATATCGTATGCGGCGGCTATCAGCGCATCGATGAACGCGGACACGTATACCGCCGTGTTTCATTAGGTCAGGATGTCTGGGCCAAATTCGTGGTGGTCGCTCCCTGGGCCCACATCTACCGCACGGAGTTCCTGCGGAACAACCGTATCGAATACCTGGAAACAAAGCTCGGGGAAGACGTCTATTTTTCCCTGATGGCTTACAGCTGTACGGACTGCATTGTCACCATACCGTACACCGGATATTATTGGGTAGACAATCCCCGTTCTGTTTCCAACAGCCGTCAGAAGAAAGTATCCGCTGCTGCCGATCCGTTTGTGCTGCTGAACGCCCTGGATACACATCTGCCCGAGAACAACCGAATCCCGGGAGAATGGATGGAATACTATCTTTACCGATACATCATCTGGTACATCCTGTATACCGTACGGCAAACCGACAGCACGTCCTTTGCCGTCCAGCATGACCGTCTGATCGCCTGGCTGCAGGCGCGCTATCCGCATTTTTATAAAAGCAGAAATATTTCTCTTTTCCGGCCTGCCGGCGAACCGTTCTCCATCCGCCTCAGTGTCGTCTTCTTCAATACCCTGTACCGCCTGCACCTGAGCCGGCCGGTACTCTCTGCTTTCTGTGCCCGTTCCCGATAAGGCAGGCTCTTTTACTGCGGTCCCACGTTCATTCCCAGAAGAATAAAACGGATTATAAAAAACAGGGCCATACAGAATGCAAGGATCAGATATCTGTCCATCTTGCTTCCTTTTTTCACAGGCAGCAGCCTGAAACACATGAGCAGCGGCAATGCGACAGGGATAAAATACCGTCCCTGGACACCGGCGATCATCCGCCCGCTGATCGGAGACCAGGAAATCAACATACCGGCAAATATCAACGCTATACTGACGACCGACAGACCCCCGGCAGCCAGAAGTCCTTTCCGTTCGTGGAAGTCCTCTTCTTCCTGCTCCGAAATGGAGGCCAGGAACAGCAGCAACGCAAACAGATACAGAATAACCTTGGAGAGGCCGATCGTCATCCAGCCCAGATTATCGCCCAGGAAAGACTCCAGATACCATCCGTCGTTCACCTGCATGGTATTTCCGATCACCTCAAAAAGATCCAGCGGCCGGTGCAGGAAAAAACGGAGAGAGTATCCTTTCTCTTTCGTGTATGACAAATCTGTCCCATACAGTTCTGCTGCTTCCTGCAATGCCCTCTCCTTCGGCGTTAATTCCTGAGGCAGTTCTTTTTCAGATGCTTCTTTTTCAGATTTCTCCGCATCATACGGTGCTATGTCCGCCGGTGTTTTCTCAGAAACAGCCGGCACGGTATTTGCCCGTGTTTCCTCAGAAGCAGGCTTCAAAGTGTCTGCCGGCGCTTTTTCCGCTGCAGAAGACGCGGTATTCGCCGGTGCTTTCTCCGGAACAGACTGAGCGGTGCCTGCCTGTACTTCTTCTATAACCTGCGATGCGGTATTCACCGTCGGCTCCTCGGCAAATACAGGGAGCGGCACAACACGCGTCACAGCAAACAGCACCACACAGGCCAGTGCGGCGGCAGCAGCCGTCCCTCCCAGGACCCGGTTTCTGTTTTTCTGGTACAGCCAGACGATCACAGGCAGCAGGGAGATTGGCAGATAGGCTCCCCCTTTGACCGGCACCAGAAACAGAGCCGCCACCCACAGCAAAATGATCTTCAAAGCCTTTTTCCTAGGCTCCTGGATAAAAGCCAGATGAAAAGCCAGTGCCGTGATCAGGACAGCAAGGCCGTTGACAAACGCATCATAGGACAGAGACGCACTCTGCTGCACGGAAATGGGAGTCAGCGACAGCATAAACACTGCCATCTTCCCAAAAGGCATCAGTTTCATTGCTGCGAAAGCCAGCAAGGCATAGAACAGCAGATTAAACAGCCTTCCCAGCATAAATTTCCAAAAAGCCGGCAGATGCAGCAGACGGCCGACTGTCACACCTGCTGCCTGCGGAAGATACAGATAGTCCTGTATCTGCAGCGGTCTGAAACCAGACTGCACCAGCGATGTATCCGCCTGTCTTCCTGCCGCTGCTATACTCTCCCAATAATCTTCATAGAGCTCCGCATTACTGGGCATCCCCAGCATAGGCACATCCCTGTCTGATTTTTCCATGATCAGATGACCGTCATTACTCAGTTCAATGCCCAGCATTTTATTAGAAAGATGATAGGCCTGCCACAGATGGAGCGGTTCATCCGGACTCTGCCCCAAAGGCATAATGACCATAAACAGAATACCGGTCAGAAGGATCACCGGCAGAAAAAACTTCTCCGGCCGTACATTATGAGCAAACAAGAAGAAAACGACAGCAGCTGTTATGACCAGACAAACAACAGCCGTTACATCTATGGAAGCTGTCATGTATCGATTCGAGCCGCCCATAATGACTACGTACATCATCATATACAGGAACCAGAACAGCAGCACACCTGTCAGCAGCTTATGGTCTGCTACCCAGCTTCTTATTTTGCCCCGGAAAGCACTTCTTCTTTTCCTGTCTTCCCAGTCATAGTCTTCTTCATCCTCCGGGAAAAACGGATACTCGCCTTCCTGTTCATGCAGCAGGGCAGACGCATGCATGTTTTCTGTTCCGCCTGACAGGACACTGGCATCGCTGTTTTCTGCCTGATCCGACAGGATACCGGTATCAATGCTTTCTGCCTGATCCGGCAGGATATCGGCATCACTGTCTACATCTTCATCCGGCACCCTGATAATGTCTTTGTTTTCAGTCTCTTCTGCCACATATACAGCCTCTTTGTTTTCCGTTCCTTCCTGCAGAATATCGGTATCTTTCTTCTCAGTTTCATTCAACATATCCGTCTTCTCTCCGTTTTTATAATCATCCTGCTGTATTGCCCTCACAAACGGTCTCCGTAATAAGGATCTTTCCGTTTCCCGTCCGCATTCCATTTTTCCGTCAGCTTCCTTTGGTCTGTTTCCCATGCTTCTTTATAAAAACCGATCCGGTTTCGCTGCCGCAGATGCGTATCATAATAAACCAGTGCTCTGCCGGCATACAGGCATGACTTCCCCATTTCTCCCAGCTTCATACAATAATCCAGAACAGAGGCAGAAAGCATCCGGTATGACGGATCCAGCCCTCCTGCTTTTCGGAAAAGTGCTGTCTTCGTGAGCAGGCATTCCTTGCGAAGTGCTGCAAAAGCCTGTCCGGCATACAAAACATTATCATACGTCTCCAAATGCAGATGCGCATAGTCAGGAATGGATTCCTTGTCCAGGATGATCCCGGCATGCCGTACGGCGCTGTCTGCCCCGAGCAGTTTAGGGCCGACGGCCCCGACTTCATCCTGATGGTGCAGCAGATACAGCATGGAAGAAAGCGCTCCTTCCTCTTCATCCATACACCGCGCCGAAAG
>JAIKYQ010000043.1 GCA_024683035.1 Eubacterium sp. | reverse complement strand
TCCGCCACCTTCCTTTCTCCGGATATGTTTGAGGAATATGCATGGCCGGGTCTGAAAGGCATGATCGAACGCTTCCATGCCGCCGGTCTTCTTCTGGTCATCCATGCAGACGGCAACTGGACACCGATGCTGGAGTACTTTACACAGGTTCCGAAAGGCAGCATCCATCTGGAGCTGGACGGCGAAACCGATATGGAAAAAGCCTACGAGATCCTGGGCGGCTGGCAGTCGATCCGCGGCGACGTACCCGCTTCCATGCTCTGGACCGGCACCCCGGATGATGTCTCCGCTTACTGCGACAAGCTCATCAACATGGGTATGAAAAAGGGCGGCTTCATGTTGGGAAGCGGCTGCGAAGTCCCGCTGAACGCCAAGCCGGAGAACATCAAAGCGATGATCGACTCCGTACGCTGAATCGGCAGAACATCAAAACGATGACCGGCTCCGTACGCTGAACCGCGAGAAACATCAAAGCGATGACCGGCTCCGTACGCTGAACCGGATAACAGAAAAGGGAACCTGCACAGACGTTTGTCAGAATGCTGCAGGTTCCCTCTTTTTTACGTCTGACCGGGGTCATTCTATACTCTCCCGGTCATCCCCGGACTCTCGAGAAGTCGATCCGGCAGTTTCCTTGCGAAATCCTGACAGGGATCTCATCCTTGAATGTATACTGTTCCGGATCATATTCTTCCGTGTCAAAATAATGCACGGTTACCGTCTGATGCTTCGGATCCACGATCCAGTATTCCTTTACACCGGCGTTCTGATACTTATGCAGTTTCAGGATCATATCTTTCATGCGGGTCGACGGAGACAGGATTTCAATGACCAGATCCGGAGCCCCTTCATATCGGATCGCATTCGGATCGTATTCATGGCAGAACACCAGAAGGTCCGGCTGCACCATCGTGTAGTCATCCAAGTCCAGGCGCACATCGCAGGGAGACAGATACACTTCACAGGGCATACCGTGCCTGTCCGCACACTCCCGGAACAATATATGAAGATCTCCCAAAATCCTCTGATGGATCATCGACGGTGCTCCCATGTCATAAAACACGCCGTCGATCAGCTCTACCCGCTGATCCTCCGGCAAGGCATAATACTCTTCGATCGTGTGCCGCTTTTCTTCCGGCTGAGCACTATAGGCGCCGGAAGGTTCACGTATTGCTGTGCCTGCGTTCGGCGTCTGCTCCCGATATTCCGGATCCTGTCGCTTCTCCGCCTCCGGCTTCAGCACTTTTTCTATAGCCTCGATCGTCAGTTTTCTGGGGGCTTTGGTAATGCCGCCGAATATCTTCTGGATCGTACTGACCGGTACGCCCGCAGCCTTCGCGATCATCTCACTTGTCAGCCCCAATTCCCTCTTCCTGGCTTTCATCTGCTCAATGGTCATATCTGCCTGCCTCCTTCCCGTATGCCAGCATGATCCTTCCGCCGGCATTCCTGCCTGTTTCCTGTCCCTCTTATCTTATGCCTTTATCGTTCGTCCGTCAACCGTTATTTTACCGTTATTTATCTTATATTTATCTTTTTGGTCTATATCTTTTCTTCGCGATTACCCATTTGGATAATCCCTTTGTGATACGTATTGTCAAAACGACATCCGGCCTTTAACGATCTGTTTCGATGCAGCACTGTCCTATACGGATTCAAAACGAAATAGCCATCTATCTGTGAAAATGCTATACTGTTTCTGACAAATTTTAACCGGTCATTCCTGAACAGGAGGTATTATCATGGCCAAAAAAGTGTTGTTGCTCTGTGGAGATTTCACGGAAGATTATGAAACGATGGTGCCGTTCCAGGCTCTCGGCGTACTGGGATATCAGGTAGACGCGGTCTGCCCGGACAAGAAAGCCGGAGAAACCGTTGCCACGGCGGTCCATGACTTTTTGGGAGAACAGACCTATACCGAACTGCGCGGACATAACTTTGCCCTCACCGCCGATTTCGACGCTGTCAAAACAGAGGATTACGAAGGACTGTTCATCACGGGCGGACGCGCTCCGGAATACATCCGGCTGAATGCCCGCGTACTGGAGATCGTACGGGAATTTTTTGCTGCCGGCAAGCCGGTCGCTGCCATCTGCCACGGTCCGCAGGTTCTTGCCGCCGCCGGCGTTCTGCAGGGGTATCAGGCAACTGCCTATCCCGCTGTCGGACCGGACATCACCCTGGCAGGCGGTACCTATGTGGAAGTTCCTGTCGATCAGGCTGTTGTCGACCGCAATCTGGTCACTTCTCCTGCCTGGCCGGGAGACACCGCCATCGTACGCGAGTTTGCCAAACTGATGGGTGCCAAAATCGAAATCTGACAGTCCGTATCAGGCATGGCAGCGTAATGGCCGAAGAAAAACAGAAGCGGGCAGAAGTATGCTCTCTGCCCGCTTTCACATTTTGTTAAATAAGCATTTCTTTAATATTTGACGTAAGTCCTCGCTGTTTCAAACAGGGCATGCAGATTCTCCGGTTTGGCGCGGTCCAGACTGACGTCGCAGTTCAGGAAATAACCGCCGCCCGGCGCCCAGAGATCGATCGCTGCCTTGACGTCTTTGACAACATCTTCCACCGTGCCGTGCTCCAGCAGCACGCCGTTGACGCCGCCGGACAGACAGATCTTGCCGGCAAACAGTTCTTTCGCTTTTTCCACGTTGCAGTTGATCAGCGTGACCACACATTTTCCGGCCGGCAGATCGCGGGCCAGGATATCCATCTTGGAGTCGTAGCTGTCCTCCACATACAGATTCGGGATACCGCCGCATTCCACAACCGTGTTCACACAGGCCAGCAGTCCCGGCCAGTAGAAGGTCTCGAACTGCTCCCGGCTCATGAACGAATCGAACCCGTTATGCAGGAAGAAGACCACATTCTTCATGAACGGAGAACGGGCAAACTGCTGTTTGATGCTCCGAACCTGGATCTTTGTGCAGGCTTCCAGCGCCACCAGCAGCTCATCCGGATACTCGATGACATCCATCGTCGTATTCATGAAGCCGCGCATAGTATCGTTGAAGACATCAAACGGCGCACACAGTCCCTGGTCACAGGCACTGGGCCACCCCATGCCGGCCAGCATACCGACCAGCTTCCCGCCGTCTTCTGCCATTTTCATCATTTTTCCGCCTGCTTCAGCCAGCGCGCCGAATGCCTGCTGTACCGGCGGCAGTGCAAACGGGATCATGCCGTACAGACCGCCCTGCCAGATCAGGTTGGAAAAATCGGCCATTTCCAAGCCTTTCAACGCTGCATAATGGCGCGGCAGCAGCTTGCGCATGATGAATCCGCTGGGATCTTCTGCATATTCCAGGTACTCCTCCGGATCCATATATCCCTCTTCCCGGTCCACGACCTGGAACGGGGCGTTCAGATCCTTGAGCTGTTTGCCCGGCCAGCGGATGTACTGACAGTCCAGTCCTTCCAGCGCCGCACCCGGATAGATCGCCTGCGGCCCCCAGCCCAGATCCGGCTGGAATTCCTGATGATACCGGATGTAACAGTCGTTTGCTTTACTGTAATCCATCATGATATCATGCACCGTAACGCCGCCGTACAGATAGATCGGCAGATACATGATCATGGGTGCCGCGCAGATCCGGTCGACCCGCTTGCACTCCAGCGTATCCATATACAGCTGCATACGTTCAAAAAACTCCGGCGCCGGCTGCATCATTTCGGCGTTGTTTTCGCTCATGGCTTTTCTCCTTTATTAAACTTTGACGATTCACCCAACTGCAGGCGAGCTTGCATGGGTTCGGTATTTTGGCGCTGTAATTCAGAACAGTTCTTTGCTCATTCTGTCGATTTCCGCATTCACCTTGTCATAAACACCCGGGAATGCACTGACATTCATACCGGCTGTAAGGCAGGGAATAAAGCCCGGACCCTTGCACTTACGGCAGGCCCGTTCGACCTCTTCCGCGATCTGTTCGTCCGTCACGTCCGGCAGATCGATATAGCGTGTCTCAATCTCACCCATAAAGGTGATCTGGCCGGCATATTTTTCCTGCAGTTCCGGGATGTTGTTGTTCGGAACGACTCCCTGCCAGATATCAATGCCCATATCGATCATCTCCGGCACCAGGTTGGCCGCAAACGAGTCGCTGTGATGGACGATCAGTTCGATTCCTCTCTCTTTCCAATAGCCGTAGATCTTTTTATAGGCCGGCAGGATGAACTCGTCGAACATATCCGGCGAAAGGAAGGAATTGACGTCTGATCCCCAGTCGTCATGATGGAACAGCGCCTTGACAGAAGGCACATGATCCAAAATGTTCTTGGCGAAATCCAGCTCCGCCTCGGTAATGAAGTCGATCAGATCGTGTACGCACTCCGGTTCTTCATACATGGCGATCATGGCATCGTCCATACCCAGCAATGCATGGAAACGTTCGAATACACCCTGAGAATGAAATGCGGTGACATACTGCTCACCCGGAATGGCCTGCGAAGCAAATCCGTTTACCATCCCCCAATATTCCGGAACAGGCGGTGCAACCGGAATATGCGTCAGGATCTTATCCCACTCTGTGATGTCCTTGATCACCTTGTGCTCTTCGTCATGTACGGGAAAAGCGCCCATCTGTCCCGCCGGCAGTTTCCAGAACACGCCGTACTGGTCATATCCCTCACCCGGATTCGGCGGAAGCGGATAATCCCCCATATAGTAAGTGTCCGGAAGCAGGATATGCAAAAACTCATACTGTTTGACAAACCGGTCCGGATGGCCATCCTTTTTCATGGTTTCTTTTAAGTTCTCAATCCCTGTAAGCATCCTTTTTCCTCCTCACTGCTCTTTTCATGCATGCATGTGTTTCCATACTCAAAATATAGGAGAAAAACCCGATTTAATAAACGTGTATCAAGACCAGTTTACCGCATAATCTTCTTGCCTTTTTGGTCAAAATATACGAAACTAAAAAAGAGACCTGCCATGGATCAGTGAAAGGAGCCGACCCTCATGAAACTCAGCATCTGGATCTTTACAGAATGGCTGAAAGAATACTCCCCGGAACTGCAGGTACGGGAAGGCGGACTGAACATAGAAACCGTCCGCCTGTTTTCCTCGGACTCTCCGGGAGATGATACCTGTCTGTACATCGGCCGCCTGCGGGATCTCTATGTGCAGGGGAATGATGACGTGATCTGTACCAATAAAAACGACCTGGTCCTGCTCCACACCTCGGATCTGGATGAAGTCATGAACCGGATCCTGGATGCCTTTGAGTTCTACCAGCGCTGGAACGTCCGGCTGCTGGAGTCGATCTCATCGGACATCCGTCCTTCTGAAATACTGGACATAGCCGGAGAACTCATAAAAGAACCTTTGTATCTTCTGGATTCCAACCAGTATGCGCTGGCCCTTTCTTCCGGATTCGGACACGGAACGGTAAACCCGCTCTGGGATATGATGCTCGATAACGGTACTGCTGACCTGGCCTTTCTGACCAGGCTGAACCGGGAATTCCCGGAACATATGACTAACCGCGGCCTGTATAAAATGGACCTTCCGTTTATTCCGAATCCAAGCTACAATTACAATATGTTTTTCCGGAACAGATGGATCGGCCTGTGCTGCATGGTGGAAAGGGATACGGCGCTGCCCCAGAGTACGATCGATCTGTTTCACATTTTCTGCCAGGATATCGAGCTCTGGTATCTGGCCCATTCCCAGGAGCAGGAGTCACTTATGACCGATTCCCTGTTCCGCGAAGCACTGATCTCGGAGTCCGGCGCCGGTGAACTGTTCCGTCGAAGATTCCAGCTCCGCTTCCATTCGCTTTCTGACGAAAAATACATCCTGGCCGTCAAAGTACCGTTTGACCAGGCCCTGCTGGCTTCCCATCTCTGCAAAGAACTCAATCTGACTTTTCCGAATCTGCTGGCGATCCTGCACCAGCAGTATATATGCGTACTGTATAATTTGCCTGAGAAGAAGAACCGCGAGAACGCTCTTCAGGAGCTGACCATCTTCCTGAAAAACAACAACTGCAGCGCCGGATGCAGCACCCCGTTTACGGACTTTTCCGGAATCCGCAGCCGGTATCAGGAAGCGCTTTATGCTGCCGGCTGCCATGCCGACACACAGCATCCTCTGTTTTTCTTTGAGCAGGCTGCCCTGTCCTTTGCGCTGGAAACGATCCGGGATCATATGACGGTGAACCTGATCCATCCGTCTGTCCGGAAGCTGCTGGATTATGACCGGATCCACCACACGGAATTCACCCGTACACTGCAGGTATATCTTACAAAAGAACGCAGCCAGTCACGCACGGCAGAAGCCCTGCACCTGCACCGCAACACACTCACCTACCGTCTGCAGCGTATCCGTGAACTGCTGGACTGTGATCCGGATGATGATGACATCCGTCTGCATCTCCTGCTCTCCTTCCGGTTTCTGCCATCTCCCGCATGATCTTACCCTGTACCCGCCTGCGCAAAGAAAAAGGCCGGTCTCTCAGAAACCTCTGAGAATTCCGGCCTGATACCTTATATATTGCCTGCTGCTGATCAGCCCACTTTTGTTCCGGTCACATCAAATTCGCCCATCGCATTTTTGGATTTGCCGGTCAGTGTGTCGCCTTCGACTTTGCCGGTCAGCGTATTGGTCATCTCGCCGACAGCCGTCTTGATCGTCAGCTGATAGCTGAATTCACCGTCCTTAAATGTGCCGTTCTCGATCTGGGCAACAGCGCCATTGGCAGCGTCTTCGCCTGTGCCGGTCAGAACCTCTCCGTCTACCTTGTACTCCATGTGCGATGTCATGTCACCCATAAACGTATGAACAACCAGATCCCATTTTCCTGTCATGATGCAGCTCCTTTCCTACCTTATCGTGTGTTGTTTTCTTCCGCCGGCACCATCTGCGTTCCGGCGGCTGTTTTCTTTTTCGATCCGCTTTTGATCAATCCCAATGCAGATTCTTATACTGTCCGTATTTCTTTCCTTCGTCATCAATGATGCCGTCCACTTTCGGCACGGTCGAGAACATGACGGAGGAAGAAGCCATCAGACCGCCGCCTTTGCCCAGCGTATCGATCACGCGGCGTACTTCGGCGCGGATATCTTCTTCGGTGGCACCCGGACGGTCCGTCACCTGCGCATCGACTGCGCCGGCAAAGATCAGCTTGTCCCCGAGCGTCTCCTTGAGCATCTTCAGATCATTGCTCGGCTGCACGCTGTGCCAGGCATCGACGCCGACCTCTACCAGATCCGGTACGATCTGCTGGATATACCCACAGCTGTGATGCATGTAATGCATGCCCAGATCATGGGCTGCCTTTGCCATGCGGCGTTCCGGCTCCTTGTAGAATTGACGCCACTGATCCGGATCCATGAACATGTTTTCCTGGTTGCCCCAGTCATCGTGCATCATGACAAAGTCGATATCCAGATACTCTTTCAGGACTTCGAACTGCTCGATCCGGTAATCCGCATAGGCATCCACAAATGCCTGATACGCGTCTTCATCGTCATACGGAGCCATCAGGCCATTGACATGGCCCATCATGGAACAGATCTTTTCAAACGCCCCCATGTTTCCGACAAAATAGCCCTGCAGCTGGTCTTTTTTCGCCCACATGGCCTTTGTCCGCATACGGGCCGGCTCCCAGTCGATCTCTTTGGCGTGAGGGAACTTCACATAGTCTTCCCAGTCACAGATATCGTCAAACAGTTCGCATCCCGGTTTCACATGGGTCATCAGTTCCGGATGCGCCTTATCCAGCTCCCACTGCACACCGAAATCATCGGTACCGTCCATGAACAACGGCCTGTCATTGATCTCCGGCGTGATGATCATCTGCGCTGCCGTATTGATCATCGGCACCCATTCCGGCTGCTCGTGATTCCAGCAGATCTCCATATTCTCGCGTTCAGTCAACATTCCCGTTCCTCCCTGCTCTTTGGCTCCCACGTGTTCCGTTCTGCAGATCTGTTTCCGAAAAAAATCTGCTCTGTACACAACATAGCAGATCCTTCCTCTCCCCGGAATCAGTTTTTAGGCGATTTGTTTCAACCTCAGGTTGTACCTGATCCTCTGTCTCAACATCTTCTTCCTGTGCACCGCTGCGGCCGTACTCACCGTATGACCGGAGTCAGTTCCAATTCTCTCGTCAGGTCCTGGATCAGATCCCGCAGTCTCCCTTCTGCGCTTTCCCTGCGTACGACCAGCGCTGTATAGAACTTCAGCGTCCTGCCCGGAAATGGAAAACTCTTCACTCTGGCGCTGCCCATATTCATAAATGCCATGGGA
>JAIKYQ010000150.1 GCA_024683035.1 Eubacterium sp. | reverse complement strand
GTCGCCCACGACGATCCATCAGAGTATCGGCGGATTTATTTATAAAAAGTTTCTGGATCATGTCCTGACCCATAAGGGTCCGTGCTATCCGTTTATCTCTCCGGTAGATGTGCAGCTGGATGCAGACGATAAAACCGTTGTTCAGCCGGATGTACTGGTCGTCTGCGACAGAAGCAAATATAAAAACGGACGCGTGTTCGGCGCGCCCGATCTTGTCATTGAAGTACTCTCTCCTTCAACACGCAAGAAAGACATGCAGCTGAAACTCCATAAATACGGGAATGCCGGTGTCCGGGAATACTGGATCATCGATCCCGAGAAAAAGAAGATCATCCAGTACGATCTCGAGAGTCTGGACGCTCCTGTCATTTATGGATTTGATGCAGTCGTCCCTGTTCTGATCTGGGATGGAACATGTACCGTTGATTTTCAGGAGTTGTACGAAGCCACCGCTTTCCTGTGGGAACAGGATTGAGCGGCATCACTTCAGAAGCAGATCCAGAAACTGTGTCTTCGAGAGTCCCGCATAATATGTTTCTATTGCAACTCCCGCAAGTGCTTTTTCGAGTGCATCCCGGCGGATGGGGGTCCCGATAAGCCGGTTCCGAAGATCCTCTGCGTCGATGGCTCCGAAATAATCGCCCTGACTGCGGAAACCCCGGATGATGCCGTTATCCACGTTGTAGGATAGTTCAATAAACCCGCAGCCTTCCACATACTCGCTTACGGATGCATCATATGCGGGCGAGGCCCCGAAATTCCATTCCCAGGTGCTGTATTTCTCATCCCGGAGCTTTTGAATGGCAGCACGGTCTTCTGCCGTCAATGTCCCCGGCTTCAGATCATGTCCTTTCGCCATATAGACCTTCAGCAGATCCATAAACTGCCTCACCGTTACGGATCCATCCATATAAGCGGAAATATTCGTCACGCGGCTGCGCACAGATTCCGTGCTTCTGGAGACATACTTTTCCGGACGATACTGCAGCGCCCGGGAAAGGACAGTAAGGTCTGTATCGAACATGATGCAGCCGTGGTGCATGACCCGCCCGCGCCGCAGATACTGTGAACTGCCGGAGCATTTCATACCCTCGATCAGTACGTCGTTGCGTCCGCTGATTTTTGCCGGAACGCCGAGCTTCTGCAGCGCGGTCTCAAGCGGTTCACAGAAAGCATGCAGATTCAGTTCCTCCCTGTTGCCTGCATCTGTAATGAATGTATAATTGACATTTCCCAGATCGTGGTAGACGGCGCCGCCGCCGGACAGACGCCGGGCGACACGGATACCGTGTGCTTCGACATACTCTGTATTGATCTCTGCCACGGTATTCTGGAATTTCCCTACGATCACGGCACGATCATTCTGCCACAGCAGAAAATAATCGTCCTTGCGCGGCAGCGAGTGAAAAACATACTCTTCCAGGGCCAAGTTCCAGTAGGGGTCATGTGAATCGCTTTCATAAAAGATCATACTGTATTTCCTTTTACGCCTTATGACAGCACAGGCCATGAATATCATGGGCTGCTTCCATAATGCTCTCGCTCACTGTCGGATGCGCATGGATTGTGTTGCCGAGCTGTTCGGCTGTCAGTTTATTCTGAATGGCTACTGTTGCTTCACCGATCATTTCCGTAGCATACGGACCGATGATGTGACAGCCGATGATCTCATCGGTCTGTGCATCGGCGATCAGCTTCACGAAGCCGTCTGCGCTGTTTACTGCCAGGCTCCGGCCGTTTCCGGAGAGATTGAACTGACCCACTTTCACGTCCCGGCCCGCTTCTTTTGCTTTTTCCTCCGTCAGGCCGACACAGGCGATCTCCGGAGATGTATAAATACATCCCGGCACGGCACTGTAATCCATCGCTCTTGCGATACCGGCGGCATGATCGGCCGCGATCACACCCTGGGCTGTTGCCACATGCGCCAACTGGACTTTGCCGGTAATATCGCCGATCGCATAGATGTTTTCCACATTGGTCTGCATATATTCGTTGACCGGGATGAATCCCTTTTCTGTCGCTTCGACACCCGCAGCTGCCAGATTCAGCGCTGCCGTCTGTGGACGGCGTCCGATCGCCATGATGACGTTGGATGCAGGAGCTGTTTCCTGTGTCTCTCCGTCTTTTTCAAAGACTACGCTCATGTCGCTGCGGATCTCTTTGACCGCCGCTCCGACATGGATCGTCACGCCTTTATTCTCCAGCAGATAAGCCATCGTAGAGCAGATGTCCGGATCATTACCGGCCAGGATCGTCGGCAGCATTTCCACGATCGTTACCGGAGTACCAAGATCCGCAAACAAGGTCGCAAACTCAACGCCGATGACGCCGCCGCCGATGATTGTGACGGATTCCGGGCATTCCGTCAGTTCCAGCACAGAGTCCGAATTGAGAACGCCTTCCTGATCCGCGCCCGGGATCGGGATCTGTGCCGGTGCCGAACCGGCAGCCAGAATGATCTTTTCGGCTTCAAATTCTTCTTCGCCGACTGTAAATGTATGCGCACCCGTCAGGACTGCTTCTCCGGCAACGATATCCGCGCCATGATTGGATACCAGATATTCCACGCCGGAACGCAGCTGTTTGACGACTTTGTCTTTCCGCTTCGCCATCTTTTTATATTTGAAACCGACCTCTCCCGTGATGTCGATCCCCAGTCCCTTGCTCTCTTTGATCTCATAATAGACTTCTGCGCCGTGCAGGAGCGTCTTGGTCGGGATGCAGCCCCGGTTCAGGCAGGTGCCGCCCAGATCTCTTTTTTCCACAAGTACGGTCTTCAGCCCACGCTGTGCGCACTGAATCGCTGCAATATATCCGCCCGGTCCGCCGCCAATCACGGCTGCCTGATATGTTTTCATATTTTTGTCCTCCGTATTTTCTGGTGTATACGTTTTTATCTGGAACGTCTACTTTTTAGACATCCGCTTCTTCCGTCTTCGGTTCTGCTTTATGATACATATAGGTCCAAGGATCCTGCAGAACCTTGTTCACACTGGTGAGGAATTTCGCGACATTTACGCCGTCTGTAAACCCGTGATCGATCGTCAGGCTGAACAGGGTCAGGTTTGCCGGTACGATCTCCATCTTGTCGTTGTAGACCGGCAGGACGCGGTTGCGGCTGATTCCGAAGATACAGGCCTGCGGCGGTACCAGGAATGGATGCTGGTCGTCGATCAGATATGTGCCCAGATTGCTGACCGTAAAGGTAGCGCCTTCCAGTTTGACGCGCATCAGTTTGCCTTTTCTCAGATAGCCGTATGCTTTGGAAAGCTCCGCAGATATTTCTTCAATATCCTTCTGGTCCGCATGCTCGATGACCGGATTGATCAGCACACCGTTGATGGAAGCGGCTACGCCGATGTTGATGTCATCATAGTAGATCAGCTGGTTGTCGATGCGGGCGCCGTTCAGATCCATGTTGTCCTCCATGGCGCAGGCTGCGACCTTGACATACAGATCGCCGAACGTGATCTTTTTTCCGGACTCTTTCAGCTTTTCGTTCACTTCGTTGCGGAACTGGATCAGCTTTGTGATATCCAGCTCGGCCGAGCCCGTTCCCTGCGGGAAATCCCGTTTGCTTCTCGTCATGCTCTCCGTAATGGCGGCACGAAGTCCTTCCAGCGGCATTGCTTCCTTTACACGGCGTCCTTCATCATCGATATAAGCCATTTCTTTTCCTCCTGTAATCGTGTATACTTTGAATACCAGTAGCCGTTCTGTTTCAGATCTGTCTTTATTCATGCAAGTCTTATGCCAAAAAGCATGACAGATCACAGATCCGGTTATCCTCTGTTTTTCCGCAGTATTACCCGCAATAAAACCATATCTGCTTTTGGCACTGATTTTGCACTATCTAGTACAGCTAGGATAAAAAAGGCGCTAACTGTATAAAAAAGATACACATAGGAGGACTATGCATGCCAACTCGAAATGCACCGGTTTTTGACCTGCCCTGTACTGACGCCCTGACTCTGTTTACATCCATTCTCGATCGTATGGACGCCAAGGTACTGATCATCCGGAAAGACGGACGCTTCCTGTATTACAATGAACAGTACATTAACTATTACGGTAAACAGTTTGCTGAATTTGGGATGGCCGGAGACGATACCTACATCAATATCTATGACATTGACTTCAAAGACACCGCCATTCTGGCCAAATATCTGAAGTCAGAAGAGAAACTTGAAAAATGGCTGAATTCCCCCGGTTCTGAGAAAGAGCGGAACGTGTTCACGGATATCCATCCCCTGTATCTGCAGAATGAATACTTCGGCATCGTTGTGATCGAATACAATACAGAAGAATTCGAGCGAATGCACGCCGAGCTGAGCTACTACAAGATCCTCAGCCGTGACCTGCGGCGTCAGCTGAACGAGCGCGAAGCTCTGCCGCCGGCCTTCGATGCCGTAGTCGGCGAATCGTCGCAGATGCTGAAGATGCTGAAAATGTGTGCGCATGTGGCACCAACCATGAGTTCCATCTGTCTTCTTGGCGAAAGCGGCACCGGCAAGGAAGTGATCGCCGACGCGATACACGCCTCCTCTTCCCAGACGGAAGGACCGATCGTAAAAGTCAATTGTGCTGCGATTCCGGAAACTCTGATCGAGAGTGAAATGTTTGGCTATGAAAAAGGTGCCTTCACCGGTGCCAATCCGCACGGCAGTGCCGGCAAATTCGAACTGGCCAACGGCGGCACCCTGTTTCTGGACGAGATCGGTGAATTGCCCCTTGCCATGCAGGCAAAGCTGCTCCGCGCCCTGCAGGATAAATCGATCACCCGCATCGGCGGCTCCAAACCCATCCAGCTGAATTTCCGACTGATCACGGCCACCAACCGCAATCTGGAAGAAATGGTGAAGGAAGGGACTTTCCGCGAAGATCTGTACTACCGGATCTGTGTGATCCCGATCCATCTGCCGCCTCTGCGCGAGCGTAAAGACGATATTCTGCTCCTTGCCAATGAATTTCTGGCAACACTGAACGATCGGAAGGTACAGAAGCAGCATTTCTCCGTCGACGTACAGAATGCTCTCGTGGCATATGACTGGCCCGGCAATATACGGGAACTGCGGAACTGTGTAGAACGCATGTCGATCCTCTCCATGGGCGAGGAGATCGGAACCGATGTACTGCCGACACAGCTTGCCGGTGGTATGCAGCCGGAAACAGATACGGATTCCCGAGGGCAGTATAACCTTCATAAGATTCTGGAAAAAGCGGAGGATGACACGATCCGCACCGTTCTGAGCCTGACAGAGGGAAACCGTTCGAAAGCGATCGAGATGCTGGGCATATCCAAACGGAATTTTTACATCAAACTGGAAAAATACGGTCTCAAATAACAGATACCTGCATAAAGACCGCTCATTTACTGCATATGTTAGAACTGCAAAGGAGGGACTTATTATGAAACGTGTGGAAAACAAGGTCTGCCTGGTGACGGGAGGCGCATCGGGAATCGGCGAAGCGATCGTAAGAAAGCTGGCGGCAGAAGGCGGATTTGTTTACATCTGTGATCTGAACGAGGAAAAAGGCACCGCACTGGCCAAAGAACTGGGCACGGCCGGATTTGCCCGGCTGGATGTTACCAGTCTTGCCAACTGGAAGACGGTCATAGATACGATCATCTCTGAAAAAGGTTATCTGGATGTATTGGTGAACTGTGCCGGCCTGGCGCAGTCAGGCGCGCCGATGGAACAGATGGATCTGCAGAGAGACTGGAACCTGCTGATCGACATCAATCTGAACGGACCTTTTTACGGTATGTATTCGGTCATTCCTCACATGAAAGAAAAAGGCGGCAGCATTGTGAACATCTCTTCCGTATCCAGTCTGGTCGCGCAGTGCGGCGTTACCGGCTACACAGCCGCAAAAGGAGCCGTTAATTCACTTACCCGCGCCGCAGCTGTAGATTATGCACCTTATTATATCCGCTGCAATGCGGTCTGTCCCACGACGACCATGACACCGGCAGTGAAAAAAATATTCAGTGAAAACCCCGGCGTAGAAGAAATGCTGAAGAAGGACTGCATCCTTCCGCGATTCGGACAGCCGCAGGACATTGCCAACGCCGTAACCTTTCTCGCAAGTGACGAAGCCGGCTACATCACCGGTCAGGTGCTTGCTGTGGACGGCGGTTACGTAGCCAAATAAATACCCCTGTACTCTGCGTCGTGTTTACGGTAACTGTTCCGAAATGTGGACAGTTACCGTTTTTCTTTTCCTGTTCTGTGAACCCGTATCGCTGCCAGATAGCAGAGCAGAGACAGCAGCGTAAATGCGGCAAGCATAAGAAACAGTTTTCTGTATCCGAAATGATCGGCAACGGTCCCGCAGAGCGGATTAAAACCCATGCACCCCAGACCGCCGAAAGCATACAGTTTTGCATTTGCCTCTGTGATCTCTGGTGCAGGAAACAGTTGATTTACAGAAAGCACGCTTATGTTTCCCGTAGGCGCGCCAAAGGCATAGGAAAGAATGATCAGCACGATCACCGCCGGAAACTGTGCTCCGGAATACCCTGCCATCAGAATATGGCATACCGCGGCAGCCCCGAATACCAGCATGACAAACCGCTGCAATGTCATTTTTTCAATCATCCTGCCGTTAAAGAACGACAAAAACCCGGAAGCCAGCGTCATCATGCTGAGGATCATGGTTGCAGTCGGATAGGACATTCCGGTTTTTGTAAAGTGCAGCGTGGCATAAAGAATGGTGTAGCCGACACCCGCGTTTCCAAAGATGCGCCCCAGTGCACAGAATCGGAAGATGCTGTTTTTATACAGCTGCTTCCCGGCAGTGCTTTCTGCTCTTTCCCTGCCTGTGTCCGGGAATTCCGCCTTCCGGGGGATCCGTATCAGAAACACGGCTGCAAGCAAAAGGATCATCGATGCTGCAGCGCAGGCCATGAAATACCCCTTCTGAAATCCGACTGTCTCAAACAGCGGGCCGGAGATCCACTGGCACAGGGCACTTCCCAGTATACCGGCGCCCAGAACCAGCGAGAGTTTTCTTTCAACGCCCTCCCGGAAGCAGCGGGAAACAATAGTCGAAGTAAGCACAACGGAGGTGGCTCCTACAATGACTCCCTGCAAAATGTACATCAGCAGGATTGCCGCCATGCTCTTCAGCAATCCGATACTCACTCCCATTCCCAGAACGACTCCGACTCCCAGAAAACACATCCCTTTCAGCCCGATCAGCCTGTCTGCCCAGGCAAAAAGAGCGGAACTAGTCATGAAAACCAGCGGGCATATCATGGTAATGAATCCGAGTGCCGACACACTGACATGAAATGTCCCGGGCAGCAGCCCGTACGACGCGTTTGCCATTCCGACCATGCCCATACTGACGGCATAATATATGATACATCCAATCAGGATCCTGTTCTTATCTTTCATTTTTCTTTCACTGACATTGAAAAAAGAAAGAGCAGATACACGGTCTCCCGTGCAGCTGCCCTATTCTTACACACTATCTGAGAAAAACACCTGCGGCGATCACGGCGACGGCTATGATCCTTACGACCAATACCGCATTTTTCTTCTCCCTGTATTTATCCGGGACTGCAGGATTGATCAGGAAAAGAGCTCCGACACAGACCCATCCGATATCGATCAGCCTCGGCATGGAAAACCGTATTCCGCAGACCAGAAGGATCAGATAAAGAATGCCGGCAATGATGCACTGTTTATTGAAAGTAAGTTTTCCCATGATCATCCCTCATCCCGGATCTTTTTCAGCCTTTCATTTTTGCAGCAGCTTCTTCTGCTTCTCTGATGTCTCTTGCCTTATATTTCTCAATCTGTTCCGGTTTCAGTTTCGGAGCCCGGATAAAGAACGAAATGATAGCAAAGATGAAGCAGACACCGGCAGAGATGTAAAATGCCATGGAAAGTGATCCGGTGTTGCTGAGCGCCCATCCGCAGAGCAGAGAGGACACCGAGCAGAGCAGGGTCGTCACCACATTGCAGTATGGCTGGATCTTCGCATAATTCTTCGGGCCATAGAAACGGCAGAGCGCATTCATCAGAGCCGAGAGGATCGGCCCGTCCGCCAGTCCGGCGATCACCGCACCCGCTGCAGCCAGTGCATAAGAATGCGCATGAGCAATACCCAGCTCACATACCAGGAAACCGATGCCATGGAAGGCAACCATCAGTGCATAGCAATACTTGACAGGTACACGGTCGACCACCGGTCCCAGAACCAGGGCCCCGATCAGGATCGCGGCGCTCATGATGGAAATGATCGTGGAAGCCTGGACATCGCCGAACCCGTTCATGATCATATGGGTCATGCCGAAATACATGACAACACAGTAACCGAATGCACAGAAACCCCAGGCCAGAGCCAGCAGCCACAGCTGCGGTGTGCGGACAGCATCTTTTGTATCCCAGTCATACGGTGTACGGTATTCTTTATCCGCTGCTGCATCCGCATTGGAAGCCGCTTTCTTGATCTCTTCGTCAAATGCCTTCACTTCTTCATCTGTCATGCCGTCTTTATGAAGGCCCATCTGCTCCGGCTTATCTTTCATCCAGATAAACTGCGGCAGTGCCGTAATAAGGACAAGCGCGACTGCCATGATAACCAGCGACTGCTTCCAGCCGGAATGCAGGAACAGGATCGTGATGAGCGGAGGAAATACGACGCCGCCCAGAGCGCCCATGGCCTGGACAATACCGGACTGCTGCCCTCGTTTTCGTTCCCACCAGTTCGTGACGACGGTGAAACAGGCAAGCTGGTCATTGAACAGCATGGACAGGGACACAGCCACACCGTAAACCAGGATAAATGCCAGCGGCGTACTGACCCATCCTGTTGCCGCCAGGCAGATCGCCGTAATGATCGTTGTGACACAGATCGTCAGTCTCGGACCGAACTTTGCGATACACAGACCGATCAGCGGCAGAGACAGACCGATAAAGCTTTTGATCGTATAAGTAAAGGAAACGGATGTGGGATCCCATCCCTTATAGACCAGCAGCTGGGATATGATCGTTCCGGATGATGCAGAAAGCAGACCGTTTGATCCAAAGTATGTAAGTCCTGCAAGAATTGTCACGATCCACCCGTAAAACAGTTTTTTCTTTGTTTTGGGATTCATCTTCTATTCTCCTCAAATTTTCATTCTGGAAACGACCGGTTATCTTCCCATTACTTTAAGAATGGCAGCCTTGATCTGGTCTTTCGTAACGACCGTTTTCATCTCCGGACTCAGGGACGGAATCGCTGTCATCGGTGTGCAGGCACGGACCGGAGCAGCCTTCAGGCTGTCCATGGCTTCTTCTACGACCGATGTAATGATCTCGGCGCAGGGTCCGAATTTGTACGGTGCCTCGTGTGCAACGACCAGGCGGCCAGTCTTTTTTACGGATTCGATGATCGTCTTTTTGTCGAACGGACACATGCTGCGCGGATCAACGACTTCAAGGCTGATGCCTTCGGCCGCCAGCTCTTCCGCCAGTTCCATGGTGTACACATAAGGACGATGCCAGCAGACGACAGTCACATCCGCGCCTTCACGGGCGATGCGGGCTTTGCCAAGCTCAACAACGTATTCTCCCTCGGGGATCTCGTCCTCGACATACTGCAGACTGCGGTTGACCAGGAACAGGACAGGATCGTCGTCACGGATCGCTGCTTTCATCATTCCCTTTGTGTCTGCCGCTGTTGTCGGGCAGAGGATCTTCAGTCCGGGAACATTGGACAGCCATCCTTCTGCTTTCTGGGAATGGTTGCAGCCGCAGCCGGCACCTACGCCGCCGGTGGTGACCACGACGAGCGGGCATTTGACTTTGCCATGCGACCAGAAACGGATCTTTGCAGCCTGGTTGACCAGAGCGTCAAAGCCAAGGCTCAGGAAATCTTCAAAGCCGAGTTCTGCAATCGGCCGCATGCCGGCCAATGCCATACCGACTGCACTGTTGCAGATCAGCTGTTCTGTGATCGGCATCGGGATCAGACGGTCATCGCCGAAATTCTGGTTCAGGATCGGATGAGAGGTGGCGCCGCAGCCGGTCTGTACGTCTTCACCGAAGAGGATGACATCCTCACAGCGCTGCATTTCTTCGAGATACGCTTCATCCAGAGCGTTGTTCAATGTTATCTTTTTCATCACTGCAGTCCCTCCATCGGATTCGCCCACATGGTCTCCGGGCGAAGCATTTCTTCAATATCCACACCGTTTGCCGGATCCAGAGATTCTTCGTATACTTCATTGGCCATCTTCCGGATCTCTTTTTTCATCGTCTTGGTGATCTCTTTGAGCTCTTCTTCCGTCGCAATGCCGTTCTCGATCAGAACTTTTTCAAAGCGCGGAATCGGATCCGGATACCGCTCCATCATTTCCGCATGATATTCCGGATCACGGTACCAGCCGGTATCGCCGTTGAAGTGGCCTTTGACACGATAGGTCTCCGCCTCGATCAGAGACGGGCGGGATTCCTTTCTGGCTCGCTCCAGGGCCACATCTACAACTTCACGCATTGCCATCAGGTCGTTGCCGTCGACCACGACGGCATCCAGTCCGCAGGCACGGGCACGGTCGGCAATGTTATCGCTCGCACGGTAGTAGCGCGGATCGGTATTCATGGCCCATCCGTTGTTCTCTACCAGAAACACCAGCGGCAGCTGCTGGATCGCCGCCCAGTTCAGTGCTTCATGAACAACACCCTCGTTGAATGTGCCGTCACCCATCAGCTGGATCATGGCTTTGCCCGGATGTTTGCGCTTCAGCGCGAACGCGTAACCGCAGGCAATCGGCGCACCGGCTCCCAGAATAGACGGATTGGGCACAAATCCGACTTCCGGCATGCAGAGATGAAAGTCACTGGCGGTACCCTTGCTGTAGCCGCTCTTCAGGCCAACCTGCTCAGCCAGGAAGGTCCGCATATCCAGACGGTACAAATGCAGCGGACGGCAGCGATGTGACGGCATGAACGGCTCGTCTTCTTTCAGGGCATGTGCGACGGCTGTGCCAATCGCTTCCTGGTTGGTGCTGAAATGGAACATGCCCGAGAGTTTTCCCTGATTGTTCTGACGGTCCAGTTCCAGATCGAACAGACGACCCTGCACCATCGTGCGGTACATGGCCATCATTTCTTCATTTGAATATTTCATAGATGTTCTCCTCCTGATCTGTTTCCGGCCGGTTTTCCTGCGGCCGGTTTTCCGATTTTTCTCGGTATGGCTGACTGTTTTCCGGTGTTTCAGTACGGCTGCTTATTGTACGGATAATCCGGTGCGTCTTGATCGACTTTGATGATGACCTTGATGGACTTCTGCGCATCCATTGCCACCTGGAAGGCTTCATCCAGCTGTTCCAGCGGGAAGACCTGCGTGGCAAGCTCCCGGACCCGCAGCTTGCCGGCATTGATGTCCGCGACGGACTGGCCGATGCCGCCGTACAGGCCGCCGAGGAGCTGTACCTGTTTCAGCTGGATCCACTGCGGGGAAACCTCGGCCATGCCTTCACAGGTGCCGACCGTAGCGACCTTGCCGCCCGGTCTCGCAATCTGAATCGCCTGAGCCCAGGCTTTTGCGTTGCCGGAACACTCATAAACGATATCGGCGTTGCCGCTGACGCGCTCGCCGTAGTTGTACAGGAATTCTTTATTGCCCCAGAGCCCGATCACATAATCCAATGCGTCGCCGTCTCTGGCCGGATTTACTATGTGATGTGCCCCCATCTCTTTTGCGACACGCAGACGCAGATCGGAATAATCGACGATCACGATTTCAGCATCCGGTACATGGATGACCTGCTGCAGGATACTCTCGCCTATGATGCCGGCGCCGATGATCACGATCCTGGCACCCGGCTGCGGATCCGGCACGGACCACCAGCCTTCGCCTGTGCACATCGGTTCGCACATCGCTGCTTCCAGGTCATCGACACTGTCATCGATCTTGAACAAGGAAATACCCGGCAGTACATCATGAATGACAAAGTACTCGGCAAATACACCCTGTACGCCGAACCCAAGCCCCAGGGAGGCAATGTTTTCACATCCCCAGGCCAGTTCGCCTTCCGGCGTGGCCAGACAGGCCGGGCAATGCCCGCAGAACTGAATATTTGTGCCTGTAACACGGTCACCAACTTCAAATCCTTCGACCAGTTCTCCTTTTTCCACGATCACGGCACTGGCTTCGTGGCCGATCACCTGAGGCAGTTTCGGAACGAACAGCCCTTCTTTATAAATCGGGAAATCACTGCCGCAGATTCCGGCATACTTTGTCTTCAGCAGAACATCCCGCGGTCCGATCTTCGGGATCGGCATTTCCTTCAACACAAGCTTCTTCGGTTCTTCCAGAACCATCGCTTTCATAGTGCCTTCCATCCTGTTTCCTCTCTTTCCTGTGATATCGGCTGCCGACCGGTTATACCGTCTGCGGCAGCCATTCCCGTGTTACTTTTGCACCTGGTGCGCATTATTCCTCCGCAACCCGTGCCGCCATCTGATTAATTGCAAAGAATATGCCAGTTTTCACTCATACAGAAAAACGCATAAATACAGGCTTTTCCTTCATCCTGAAGAAGAAAACAGCTCGCATTCGTATCTTTAGTAGTCATAGGCAGACTACTTTTTAGTCTGTTCTTTCCATGATCTGCAGCACAGACGGAAACACCCGGAACACCCTGGCGCAAACCGACAAAACGGCGGTCTTCACGAATGTGTAAGACCGCCGCCATCATGGAGTTGTGTAAGATATAGTAGGAGATATATGAGTGAAACTTTTATTCGTCTTCCGCTTCCATATAGCCAAGTACTGCGCCAACCGGATAGGTTTCGCCCTCTTTGGCAATGATTTCTACGATTTTTCCATCGTACAGGGACTCTACTTCCGCGTCCATCTTCTCAGCCTTGACCTCGAGGAGAGCGTCATCCTCCGATACTTCGTCGCCGACAGCGACCAGCCATTTCAGGATCTTTCCTTCTTTCATCTGTGCTCCGAAACGAGGCATATTGATTTCTACTTTAGCCATGATTTTTCTCCTTTTTCATTCTGTGATCAGTGTGTGTTTTACAAGTGTCAAAATCAACAGGTTACTGTGCTGCAGCAGAACAGCCTGCTGCAAGATTATTTTGTTTATTTACCGATGAATACCGGTTTTTCCTTATTGAAAAAGGCCTGGACGCCGACCTTGTGGTCTTCGCTCTGGAAGCAGATCGCCTGGGCGTGCGGCTCCAGATCCAGCAGCTGCTCGAGCGTCATGTTGATGGAGTCGTTCATGACGTTTTTCGCCATGCGCAGCGCGACACGCGGGCCGTTTGCCAGTTTTTTCGCCAGCTTCTTCGCTTCATCCAGCAGTTCGTCATGCGGCACGATCCGGTTGACAATCCCCATCTCCTTCGCTTCTTCCGCACCGATCGTGCGGCCGGTGAAGATCAGTTCCTTGGCTCTCTGCAGACCTACCAGGCGCGGCAGTGTATACATACCGGCCAGATCCGGGATCAGACCGACGTTGGCAAACGCCATGCCGAATTTTGCCTTGTCAGACGCGAGGATCAGATCTGCCTGCATGGCGATGCAAAAACCTGCGCCTACCGCAAACCCGTTGACAGCAGCGATCGTGGGCTTCGGCATGTTCATAAAGGTCATGACCATCTCACGGAAGGATTTCATATAGTTGTATCCTGCTTCTGCAGACTCAAACCCTTTGCTCAGCTTCTTCAGGTCGCCGCCCGCACAGAATGCTTTCTCCGCTCCTGTCAGGATCACAGCGCCGATCTCCTCGTCCGCTGCAACGGTCTTGTATGCATCCAGTAGTTCTGCGGACAGTTCGTCTTCCAGCGCATTCATTGCCTTGGGATTGTTCATCCGGATGATGGCAATGTTTTCTTCCTTTGTCAGTACGATAGAATTGTATTCCATTGTTTTCCTCCTTTTGTCTGGTCCCGGCTGCCTGCGGCAGACATGCTGCCGCAGACAGGCCGTTCTCCTTCCTTACAAACGGTCAACGAACGCGCAGTCTACGACGTCGCCGGCCAGTTTTGCCTTTTTCATCAGATTGGCGTCACGCATCATCATGACTTTCTGAGACTGCGGGCTGCCCGCACCGTGCATGGCTTCCACAGAGGCTGTGCCGCCGGTCAGGCATTCGACCAGGCGCAGCAGACGCTCTTTATCTTCCGTGCACATGACATCCGGGTTGCAGGCGAAATACTTGTTCAGCATCGGGCCGATCTCCGGATGCTTGAAGTCCGCTTCCGAGGGAAGTGTTGCCAGGATGCCGCCGCACAGATCCTGTGCGATCCGGTTGATCTCATACACAAACTTTGTGGTGTTGTGTTTCGTGATATTCGCCAGCATGGTATCGGCACGCCATGCACCGGACTCCGTCGGTTTTCCTTCATAAGAACAGGCGATGGAACCGGCATACAGGGTCTCTGTCAGATTGATCATATCGGCAATCTTATCTTTGATATGACCGGCTTTGGCTACGCCGTTTGCCAGGCAGAGTGCATAGACAGCACCAACCAGAACATCAGCGATACCGCCTTTGCAGGCGCCGTAATTCTGTCTGTGGGCAGAGGCAAAGGCTTCCACAAACATGCCGGCATATTCATAGTCTTTGTACAGATAGACATCTTCCCACGGAATGAATACATCATTGAAAACAGCCAGGCACTCGCCGCCGACGGTCGCATACTTGAAGTTGCCCTGGTCGATCGGATGCTCCGGATCCTGTTTGCGGTTGTCGTTCGTCTGACGTCCGAAAATGTACGTGATGCCGGGTGTGTTGACCGGGCAGGAGAACACGACCGCATAATCTGCACAGTCTTCTTTGAGATTCTGTGTCGGGAACACCAGCATGGAGTGGGCTCCGGAAACGCCGGTGAAGTGGGCTTTCGCACCGCGGACGACGATACCGTCTTCTCTTTCTTCCACAACATGCAAAAACAGATCCGGATCTGCCTGCTGGTTCGGCTGTTTGTTCCTCTCACCCTTCGGGTCTGTCATGGCGCCGAGAACGACCAGATTGTAATCCTGGATGTATTCCACATACTTTTTAAAGCGCTCATGGTAATTGGTGCCTTTTGCCTTGTCGATCTCATACGTCACGATGTAGGTGGCGTTCATGGCATCCATGCCCGCACAACGCTGGATGCAGCAAGCCGTCTTGTTATTGAGTGCGCGCAGCATTTTGACTTTGGCAACCAGATCATCCGTTCCCTGATGAATATGATTGAAGCGGTTGATCGTCTTTCCGGTCAGATGGCTCTTTACCGGAAACGGCATCTCGTATGTCTTTGCCACTGCATTCACATGCGGAATGAACAGGGGATTGTCCGGAACATCTTCATGGCACTCGCCAAAGGCCCAGATCTTTGTTTTCATATCACGAAGACTCTGTACATAGTCTTCGGCTGTCACCAGCGGTTTTTTAATTTCTGGAATAACCATACTGTAATCCTCCATGACTGTGTGTGTGCTTACGTCAGCTTCTGTGTGTGTTGTGTCGGCTGTTGTGTGTGATTGAAAACGCATCCTGCGTTTCAGGTACCATACCTGTTTAAGCAAATCACATGCCAATTTTTTCTAAACACGGGAACTTTTCATACTTCATCTCTGGACAGCCTGTATTTACAGGCTTTTACGATACACATCCTTTTCCTGTCCATATCCTGCTGCCCGGCGTACCGCGCTCTCTCTGACGCTGCTGTGTATACTTTTTTTATCGATTCTCCCTGCCTCGACTACTTTTTATACAGGATGAGGCTGATGGCGCCGGCACACTGTACCGCTGTGCAGATGCGATCGTTTCAGGATTGCTTCCATATAAGCCTCTTGCACAGCGTTTCCGGATCCGCTTTTATTTCTGGCATTGAAATTGCAGTTATAAAGCAAAAGAAACCCTTCACGCTTACAGAAAGGATCTCACTGCTATGGATATGGATTGGAAAAAACTCTATCAGCAAAAACGACAGACTCCGGCCGACGCAGTCAAACTGGTCAACAGCGGAGACCGTATCTTTATCGGAACCGCTTCGGGCATTGCCTTTCAGTTATGCAGCGCTTTATATGAAAGAAAGGATGAACTGGAAGATGTTGTGATCTGCCACGGTCTGACGCCGCGTATCCTGCCTTTCTTTGAAAAAGAAGCTGCCGGTCATTTTTCGACGACCAGTTATTTTGCCGGCCCCGGAGAACGCACCGGTATAAGAAACGGCCAGACCCGCTTTACATCACTGCACCTGTCCCAGATCGAAGGGTGGTGCCGTGACGTGGCCAAGCCCAATGTGGCCTTCTTTGAAGTAACACCGCCCGATGAAGAAGGATACATGAGCTACGGTGCATTCCCGGCTTTCTCGGAAATCGTGCGTACCATGGTTGATACCGTCATTGTCCAGGTCAATAAAAACGTTCCTTATACATTAGGATGCGATACCCGGATCCATATATCGCAGGTGACTGCTGTTGCAGAAGCAGACGACGACCTGTTTGCCATCCCCAACCTGCCGTTCGACGATACCATCAAAACGCTGTCACAGTTTATTGTTGACGAGATCCCGGACGGGGCTACGCTGCAGCTTGGTCTGGGAAGCCTTTCCAATGCCGTCGGATTCGGCCTGAAGGACCGGAACGATCTGGGCATTCATTCCGAGATGATGACAGATTCCATGATGGAACTCATGAAAGCCGGCGTCGTGACCAACAAAAAGAAAACACTGCTGCCCGGAAAAAGCGTAGCCGCTTTCGCGATCGGCACACCGGCTCTGTATGAATTCATTGACCACAATGAAGATATGTATTTCGCACCGTATTCCTATGTGAACGATCCCGTTGTCATTGCACAGAACGACCATATGATCAGTGTCAATACCGCCATGTCCATCGATCTGTACGGGCAGGTCTGCGCGGACTGCCTGGCCGGCAACCAGCAGAGTGCTACCGGCGGCCAGATCGATTATGTGCGCGGCGCACAGATGTCGAAGGGCGGCAAATCATTTATTGCACTGACCTCCACGTTGACAAATAAAAAGGGAACGAGCAGCCGGATCGTTTCCTCCTTCCCGGCCGGCACGGCTGTCACAACGCCGCGTGCCGATGTCCAGTATGTCGTAACGGAATACGGATGTGTCAACCTGAAGTCGCTGACCATGGACGACCGCGCCCGCGCCATCATCAGCCTGGCCCATCCGGATTACCGCGATGAACTGACTGAGCAGGCGAAACAGCTACACATCATCTGATGACAGTACACAGCACTGTACTGTTTACTTTTTAACCACACGCACCGACGGATGGATCCCTTTTTACACGAGGGAACCGAAATGGCGCGACAGCCCGGCGGCAACGCAGACAGCACATATTACCAGCAGCCCCGTCAAATCAAGTGATTTCAGGGCAGATCTGCCGAATACCGGCCGCCGCAGCATATATTGCCAGGATTGGCATCAGTTTTGCTATATACATCACAGAACACAATTATTCTCATCAAGCCAAGGAGGAATTACAAAATGGGTTACATCTTGAATGAAGATCAGCAGGCTCTCGTAAACATGGCGCATGATTTCTGTGAAAAAGAGATCAAGCCTTATGCCGCCGAATGGGACAAGAACGACACCTTCCCGCTGGAAACCGTTAAGAAGGCTATGGAGATCGGCTATCACTGCCTGGAGATCCCGGAAGAATATGGCGGCGGCGGAGTAGACTATGTCACAGTCGCTGCTGTTATGGAAGAGTTCGCCAAATATGACCTCGGTTTTGCCACAACTCTGATGGGTACAACCCTGAGCCTGAAACCGGTCCTGATGCATGGTACCGACGCCCAGAAAAAAATGTATGCAGACGTGATCGTCGGCGGCGGTCTGGGTGCTTTTGCCCTGACAGAGGCTGATGCCGGTTCTGATGCCGGTGCAACCCGTACGACAGCCGTGAAGGACGGTGATGAATATGTCATCAACGGCACAAAATGCTTCATCACAAACAGCACCTATGCCGATATCTTTGTCGTGTTCGCTTCCACCAACAAGGAAGCCGGCGTCAAAGGCATTTCCGCTTTCATCGTAGAGCGCAATCGTGAAGGCTTTTCTGTTGACAAGCACGAGGAAAAGATGGGACTTCGTTCTTCTGATACCGCTTCCCTGGTATTTGACAACGTACGTATTCCCGCCGACCACCTGCTGGGACAGGAAGGAAAAGGATTCATCTATGCCATGCAGACACTGGATCTGGCCCGTCCGTTCGTCGGCGCCAGCGCCGTCGGTCTGGCACAGCGCTGCGTAGATGAAGCTGCCGCTTATGCCAAACAGCGTATCTGCTTCGGAAAACCGATCGCTGCTCTGCAGGCGATCCAGTTCAAACTGGCCGATATGGA
>JAIKYQ010000137.1 GCA_024683035.1 Eubacterium sp. | reverse complement strand
TGCGTCCGTTCAGGAACCTATAGCAACATGAACATGTACACCCAGGCAAGTTACAGCACAACCGTTTTTCTGTACTGGCAGCGGACTGTCCCTTTCAGAAGCAGCGGGCCGTCCGGTTCTGCGCTGATTTCCAGAGTGCCTCCCGGCTGTCGGAAGATACGGTTCACAGGCTGTCCGGTTTCTCTGGCCAGCCAGGCGCCTGCGGCTGTTGTACCGCTGGCACAGGAGTTTTCCCAGAAAAGCGTATCGGCAGTTTTTACATAGACGAGCGGCGTCAGGCTGCTCTTTTTTTTGTTCAGGAACAATAGGCCCAGTGCATCGGCCTGCAGATCCGTGCACCAGGTTTTTGCCAGGAGTTCAGCTGTTTCTCTTTCACTCTCCACGGGAGGGTCTCCGTCCAGCAGGATGTGTGTGATCCCGCGGAAGGTCACGACCGGGAAAGCACATGTCTCCGGAAAAAGACCCCGATCTTCCGGAAAGGCTGCCTGTTTCAGGAAAAGGGTTTTCCGTTCCATAGACAGAGGCCGCGGCATATCTACGATTCCTTCCCACAGTCCATCCTCCGGCCGGGCGGAAACAGTCACAGTGACCGGATCCGGCGTGCCGGACACCTGTACCGCTACGCGCCCCTTTGTCATTCCGGCATGCATGGCATAATACACGGCGGCGCTCATGGCGGCGTTGCCGCAGAATTCACCGCCCGCCATGCGAAGGGAGGTCGCAGGTGAAGAGGAAGAAACATCCGCAGGAACAGAAAGAAACCCTGCCTGCTCGGCAGAGGGTTCCTCCTGCATAAGCCTGGAGGCGACTGCCGGCTGTTCCTGTACGGGGACCGGTGTTTCCACCAGGATGGTCTGGTTTTTGGTTGGGTCCATCAGGACATAACTGAGTGTTTTTGTCATGATCCGTATCGCTGTAAGGTGTTTTACTGCTGATAATTCCGCAGAAACTGCCGTGTGCGTTCCTGTTCCGGATTACCGAAGACCTTTTCCGGGTCGCCTTCTTCTACGATCAGACCGCCGTCCATAAAGATGACGCGGTTGCTGACAGCCCGGGCAAAGGGCATTTCATGGGTGACGACGACCATGGTCATTTTTTCTTCAGCCAGCTGTCGGATGACTTTGAGGACTTCGCCGGTCAGCTCGGGATCCAGCGCGCTGGTGGGTTCGTCGAAAAAGAGAATGTCCGGCTTCATAGCCAGCGCCCTGGCAATGGCGACACGCTGCTGCTGCCCGCCGGAGAGCTGATACGGATACGCATCGGCACGTCCGGTAAGGTCCATTTTCCGCAGCAGTTCTTCCGCCTCGGCCCGCACTTCGTCCTTCGGACGTTTCTGCACATGGAGCGGTGCGTCCATTATGTTTTTCAGGACGGAGTAGTGCGGAAACAGGTTGAACTGCTGGAAGACCAGGCCGAAGCACTGTTTCAGTTTGTGCAGTTCGGAAGCACTGACATATTCGGCCGCACCCTGCGCGTTGGTCGTGACGGCGGGCTTGTCCAGATAGCGGATTTCGCCGGCATCGATGGTCTCCAGAAACGTAGCGCAGCGGAGCAGAGTGCTTTTGCCGGAACCACTGGGACCGATCACACTGACGACTTCACCGGAGTCTACATGAAGACAGATATTTTTCAGGACATTTAAAGAACCGAAGGACTTCTGGATTCCTGTCATTTCCAAAACCATATGGACACCCCCTACTTATAATAGTTGAATGCTTTCTCGATCCGCTCCATAACAAAGGCAACCACGTAGTTGGCAATAAAGTAGAATACGCCGGCCACGATGTACGGAGTGAAGGAGGTCTGTGAGGCGGCAATCTGCTTTGCAATGGCGAACATTTCGTTGTACGCCAGCGCAAAGGCAAGTGAGGTATCTTTGACAAGGGTGATGACCTCATTGGTGATGGACGGCAGGATCGTTTTGATAACCTGCGGCAGGATGATCTTGAAGAAGGTCTGGCTTTTGCTGTAGCCGAGTACGTCGGCCGCTTCATACTGGCCGGCGGGGATCGCTTCGATACCGCCGCGGTAGATTTCGGCAAAGTAGGCGGCATAGTTCAGGGAAAACCCGAGGATGATCGCGGTAAAGCGATAGCCGCGGATCGAGAGTCCGAACAGATAGTACGGACCGAAATACCAGGCCAGCAGCTGCAGCATCAGCGGTGTGCCGCGCATGATGGCGATGTAGATTTTCATCAGCCACTGCAGGAAGCGGAAGCGTGAGCGCCGCAGCAGCATGACGACCATGCCGAGCGGAATGGAAAACAGCAGAGTCAGAAAAAAGATGGCGCAGGTGCGCAGCATGCCCTCTCCCATGGCGGAGAGCATTGTGGACCAGGACATAAAGAAGTTCCTCCGTTTCTATCAAGACAGGCTGATCCGGACACAGGTGCCTGAGCAACGTGCAGCTAATTGGCTGACAGCTCAGGCACCGGATGATTGCATGAAATTAAAGACCGAACCGAAGATCAGCCGTCGTTGGCAACCAGGAAACCGCCTGCGGTCATGTCGATGGCGATGGCGTCGATGGCGCCGGCCTTCAGATCGTTGTACGCGACGGTGTAGGTTTCATAGACCTTGAGGTCTGCGAAGGTATCTGCCAGATCTTTGCGGGCATCTTCCAGCATGTCGGCAGCGGATGTATCGATCTGTACGCCCACGATCTTGCCGGCCAGATCATCCAGCGTGGTGATGCCGGAGTCGGCGGCTACCAGGATACCCTGGGTGTTGTTGGAATAGGTGATGCCCCAGGTGTATTTGTCTTCACGGCCTTCTTTGGTGAAACCGGACCAGATGCAGTCGCAGCTTCCTGCGTTCAGCTCCATGTCTTTGGCTTCCCAGTTGAACGGAACGGCTTCATAGCCCCAGCCCAGGTAATCGCAGACGGCCTGGCAGAGTTCTACGTCAAAACCGCCGACTGTGCCGTCGTCCTGCAGATAGGAGTACGGCGGATAGTCAAGGTCAAAACCGTGTTTGAAGGTGAAGCTGCTGTCGCCGGAACCTTCTTCGGGAAGGGCGGATTCATCAATGCCGTCTGCTGTCAGGCACAGATAATCTTTGATATCCGGATATTTGGAGCCGATTTCGTCATAGGTGCCGTTGAGCACGAGAGCCTGTACCGCGCCGCTGACGGTTTCAGCCAGCTCGTCTTCGCCCTGACGGAAGCCGATGGCATAGGATTCCACCCCGAGGTCTTCTTCCAGGAAAACATATTTGGCGTCAGTCTCTTCTTCAGCCGATACGGAAAACGCTGCGGAAGTCAGGAGCAGAGCCGGTACAAGAAGCATGCAAAGAATTTTTTTCATATTTAAATCCTCCAATCTATTGCTGAGTAATACGATAACATGGTAGCACATTAACGAGCTAAAATAAAGCTTTTTATTGTTTTATTGCTTTTAACTTAAGGATAGCTTATAATCAGGAACGGTAAATGAGGTTTCAGGAAGAAGGCATGCCACATGCCTTTTTCGTGATGCACAGCAGAAGAAAACCTGTATGGCAGGAGGGAAAGGTATGAGTGCGACAGACCGCTACAACAGTCCGCTTTCTGAGCGGTATGCCAGTAAGGAAATGCAGTTTATTTTTTCACAGGATATGAAGTTCCGGACCTGGCGCAGACTCTGGATCGCACTGGCGGAAACGGAGAAAGAACTCGGTCTCCCGGTCACGCAGGAACAGATCGATGAGCTGAAGGCGCATGCGGAAGATATCAATTATGAGGTGGCCCGTGCCCGGGAGAAGGAAGTCCGGCACGATGTCATGTCGCATGTATACGCCTACGGTGTGCAGTGCCCGAAGGCCAAGGGGATCATCCATCTGGGAGCCACCTCCTGTTACGTGGGGGATAATACGGATCTGATCATTATGCGGGATGCTCTGCAGCTGATCCGGAAAAAGCTGGTAAACGTGATCGCGGCCCTGGCCGATTTTGCCGAGGCGCAGAAAGAGCAGCCGACCCTGGCCTTTACCCATTTCCAGCCGGCGCAGCCGACGACGCTGGGTAAACGGGCCACGCTCTGGATCCAGGAATTTGCCATGGATCTGGACGACCTGGAATATGTGCTCGGTTCGCTGAAGCTGCTGGGCTGCAAAGGTACGACCGGCACCCAGGCCAGTTTTCTGGAATTGTTTGAAGGGGATCAGGAAAAAGTCGACCAGATTGATCCGAAGATCGCCCGGAAGATGGGTTTTGACGCGTGCTATCCGGTTTCCGGACAGACCTATTCCCGGAAAGTCGATACACGGGTCGTCAACATACTGGCCGGCATCGCTGCCAGTGCGCATAAGTTTTCCAACGATATCCGCCTGCTGCAGCATCTGAAGGAAGTGGAAGAGCCGTTTGAAAAGGGACAGATCGGTTCTTCGGCCATGGCGTACAAGCGCAATCCGATGCGCGACGAACGGATCGCTTCGCTGTCCCGCTATGTGATGATCGATGCGTTGAATCCGGCCATGACATCGGCAGAGCAGTGGTTTGAACGGACCCTGGATGATTCCGCCAACAAGCGGCTGTCCATAGCGGAAGGTTTCCTGGCAACAGACGGGATCCTGGATCTGATGCTCAACGTGGTCGACGGCCTGGTGGTCTATCCGAAAGTTATCGAAAAGCGGCTGCTTTCCGAACTGCCTTTCATGGCTACGGAGAATATCATGATGGACGCCGTCAAAGCCGGCGGGGACCGGCAGGAGCTGCACGAAAAGATCCGGCAGCTGTCCATGGAAGCCGGCCGGACCGTCAAAGTCGAAGGCAAGGAAAATGATCTGCCGGCACGTATTGCGGCCGACCCGGATTTTCATCTGACAGAAGAAGAAATCCGCGCGTCCCTCGATCCGGCCCGGTATACCGGCTGTGCCGCCTACCAGACTGAGCGCTACCTGACAGACGTCATACACCCGCTGCTGGAAAAATACAAAGACCTCCTTGGGATCAAAGCAGATATCTCGGTGTAGTTAAAACGGATATTCTTGTATAGATGGATCTGTTAATTATTAAGGAAACAATTGTAATACCTGCGTACATGCGATAAGTGGACAGAGCTCTAGGGCGGAATTACATCTTAGCAGTGCATTTCCGAGCGTTTTTAGAGACTTACGAGATAGGACCCTTAGTG
>JAIKYQ010000055.1 GCA_024683035.1 Eubacterium sp. | reverse complement strand
TCCGGATCAGCCGTACCGAACTCTGGCGGAAGCCGTATTGGAAACGGAACCCGGCGCGGACGGAATCACAATCCTGGATTTCTTTCAGGGAAACCGGACACCCTATAAAAATCCGGATGCCAAAGGAGTCATTTACGGGCTGAATATCCAGCATTCCTGGAAACAGGTTTATCGTGCGCTGCTGGAGTCGATTTCCTTTGGAAGCAGAAATATCATCGACAACCAGATACGGCAGGGATACGATGTGGATCTGATCGTCGGGTGCGGAGGTGTGACGAAGGATCCGGTATGGATGCAGATGATCGCCGATATTACAGACAAGACCATCGCGGTCAATGAAGAAAACGAAGCAGGAGTCTTAGGCGGCTGTGTGCTGGCGGCTTCGAACGGCAGATGCTATGGTTCTTTTCAGGAGGCGGCAGATACCATGGTAAGGATACAGAAGCAGTATGTTCCGAATAAAGGCCGGCACGAACAGTATGAAAAGCCGTATCGGAAGTATCTGGAACTCTACAGGAGACTGCAGGATTTCATGGAGCAAGACTGACGGAACAGGAATGACAGATACAGGTAAAGAAAACAAAGCAACAACAGGAGGATGAAAACATGGCGGATACGTTATTTATGGCGATCGATCTGGGAACCAGTTTTATCAAGGCCGGTGTATATACGGCTGGCAGTGACTGCATTGCCGTAGCCATGGAGCCGGTGAAGGATTACCGGCCGGGTCCGGGGATCTTTATCCAGAAAGGGGAAGAACTGTTTGCTTCCGTTCTGGCCTGTATGAAAAAAGTAACGGAACAGGTCGGGGAGAAAGCGGGAGAGATCGCAGCGATTTCCTTTACCGGCCAGATGTCCGGTTTTATGGGCGTAGACAAGGACTGGAATGATATCACGACCTGGTCGTGTTCGCTGGACAGCCGGTATATGCCTTATGCCCAGAAACAGATGAAGGAACTGAAAGACGATTTCTTCGTAACCGGCGGAACGAACTTCCCGCAGATGGCCCCGAAGTCGGAATGGTTCCGGGAAGAATTTCCGGAGGAGAGTGCGAAGATCCGCAAGTATCTGATGATCAGCGGATATGTGATCGGCAAGCTGGGCGATATCCCGGTGGAAGAAGCGGCCATGGACCGTACCTACACACAGTGGACCGGACTGGCGGATGTGCAGAACGGGGTCTGGTCAAAGAAGATCTGCGATGCGGTAGGGCTGGATCAGGATCTGCTGCCGCGTATTGTGAATTCCAATACCATCTGTGCCCATCTGAACGCGGAGATGGCAGCGCAGACCGGTCTGAAAGCCGGCATCCCGCTGGTATCCGGAGCAGGCGACAAGCCGGCCGGCTGCCTGGGCGCGGCGATCGTGCATCCCGGAGACCTGATCTTCGAAGCCGGCTCTTACGGTGCGGTAAGCTGCTGTGTGGAAGAGTGGCGTCCGGATATGGAGGAACGCCGCTATGACGCAATCCCGTCGGCTGTTCCCGGAGACTTCCTGGTGGAAAACTTTATCACCGGTTCCGGGATCACGCTGGACTGGTTCATCGATGCGTTTGTGCAGCAGGAAGGCATGCCGCTGAAAGAAGCTTTTGCCCAGATCGAAGCCGAGATGAAAGAGATCCCGATCGGCTGCAACGGACTGATGAGTATCGGCCTGCTGTCCGGCAGTGCCATGCCGCTGGTTGAGAGCCTGCGCGGCATGTGGATGGGGTTTGACTGGAGTCATTCCAAGGCTCATTTCTATAAAGCTCTGATGGAGAGTCTGACCTACGATTTCGGTATTTCGCTGGAGCGCATGAAAGCCATGTATCCGGAATATGCCATGGATAAAGTCAGCCTGATCGGCGGTGGGGCCAAATCCGCGATCTGGCCGCAGATGTGTGCAGATGCGCACCGCAAGACTTACGGCATTCTGAACCGCGGGGATGTGGCCATGTGGGGAGCGGTCATTCTGGCCGGCAATGCCATCGGGCTGTATGAGGATCTGCGCCAGACGGCAATTGATCATGTGCATGTGGAAAAAGAGTTTACACCGCACGAAGAAAAGAGCGTGGTCTATGATAAGCATGCAGCGCTGTATAAGGCCTACTTCCATGAGCTGCAGGGATTCTACGAGCGGGTGCAGGCTCTGGGATAAAACCGGTATATTGTCGGATGACAGGGGTCAGGAATCATACATTTCTCATAAACAGCCTGTTTATGGAAAGGTCATGGTTTCTGGCCCCTGGCCATATGGATAAAAAGCGTTGCGTTATCCTGAAAAAAATGAGAATATATACAAAGAGACGGAGTAAAGAAAAGGAGGTATCCCATGTTATATATCGGCATTGATTTAGGAACATCTGCTGTCAAACTGCTGCTTATGACGGAAACCGGCGAGATCCGGAAGATCGTTTCGGAAGAGTATCCGCTCTTTTTCCCGCATCCGGGCTGGTCGGAACAGAATCCGGAAGACTGGATCCGTGCGATCTATAAAGCGATCCCGGCACTGCTGGAAGGGGAGGATGCCTCCCAGGTGGCCGGAATTGGCGCGGGCGGTCAGATGCACGGCCTGGTGGCTCTGGACAAAGACGATCATGTGCTGCGTCCGGCGATCCTCTGGAACGACGGCCGTACACAGGCGGAGACCGATTATCTCAACCAGGAGATCGGAACAGATAAGCTTTCCGCCTATACAGGCAACATTGCTTTCGCCGGCTTTACCGCGCCGAAACTGCTCTGGATGGAAAAGAACGAGCCGGAGTTGTTTGCCAGGATCGATAAAGTCATGCTGCCCAAGGATTATATCAACTATGTCCTGACTGGTGTGTTCTGCTCCGATTATTCGGATGCGTCCGGCATGCTGCTTGTAGACGTGGAACATAAACGCTGGAGCCCCGAGATGCTGTCCATCTGCCATCTGACAGAAGCACAGGTGCCGAAGCTGTTTGAAAGCTTTGATGTCGTCGGAACGCTTCGTCCGGATGTGGCTGAGAAGCTGGGACTGTCCGCCTCTGTCAAGGTCGTGGCCGGCGCGGGAGACAACGCGGCGGCAGCAGTGGGTACCGGAACGACGGGAGAAGGTTCCTGTAATATTTCCCTTGGCACCTCCGGGACGATCTTCATTTCTTCCAGCCAGTTCTGCAAAGATCCGGCGGGCGCCCTGCATGCCTTTGCGCATGCGGACGGCGGCTACCACCTGATGGGCTGTATGCTTTCGGCTGCTTCCTGCAACAAATGGTGGCTGAGCGATATCATGCAGACAAGAGACTATGACGGAGAGCACGGCGCCATTCAGAGAGAGAAACTGGGCACCCAGCATGTGTACTATCTGCCGTATCTGATGGGAGAGCGTGCGCCGCATAATGATGCGTTTGCCCGCAGCTGCTTCATCGGCATGACCATGGACACCACCCGCAGCGATATGACGCAGGCCGTCCTGGAAGGCGTTGCCTTCGGAATCCGGGATTCCCTGGAAGCCGCAAAAGCACTCGGCCTGGGCGTCAATGAAAGTATGATCTGCGGCGGCGGTGCCAAGAGTCCTCTGTGGCAGGAAATATTCGCCAACATCCTGAATATCCGCCTGACGCTTCCCGAAACCGAACAGGGACCGGGATACGGCGGCGCCATACTGGCAGCGGTCGGATGCGGAGAATACAAATCCGTGGCAGAAGCTTCGGGTGCACTGGTCAAGATCACCGATACGCTGGAGCCGACACCGGAAATAGCGGCACGCTATGAAGAAAAATACCAGGTGTTCCGGCAGCTGTATCCGGCGCTGAAGGACAAATTCCCGCTGCTGTAAATA
>JAIKYQ010000052.1 GCA_024683035.1 Eubacterium sp. | reverse complement strand
TGCCGCCGCCGTATGCCAGAAGGACCCGCGGTCCGTATACCGCCAATTCATCGGCCAGCGCTTCCAGCGCATTGCGTCCGAAATGTACGCGTACCGGATTGTAATACACAAAATCATTCATCCCGTTTTCCTCCCAGCAGAAACAGCAGGTGTTCTTTATAGGCTCCGGCATGCATGCGTGTACAGACGGCTGCATTGGGTTCTCTGCCGGTCTGCCCGGACCGGTCGATCCGGAAATACCCGCGGGTCTCTGTTCCCGCCAGCTCCACAGCGCAGTTTGCCGGAAAAACCTCTTCCATGGTTTCCGGGAACAGCGCCGCCGTCATGACCATGCTGTCGATCACGCCGAACGTATCCGTACCATACACACGGTGATAATATTTCGCCAGATCCCGGGTACACCGCGCACAGAAGCGTCCCGCTTCCGTTCCACCTGACAGCAGATGCTGTACTTCCTCCGGCGTGATCTCTGTTTCGCCGCGTGCATTATCCCACGTGATCCAGACACTGTCTACTCCGGAGGCAAGTACAATAGCGGCAGCCTCCGGATCAGTTCCGACGTTGTATTCCACCGCAGGACTCAGGTTCCCTTCTGCCCCTGCCGTACCGCCGAGGATCCAGGCCTTTTTCAGATTCTGTGCCACCGCCGGCTCCCGCAGGATGGCCATGGCCAGATTGGTCAGCGGTCCGCAGGTTACGATTTCCATCTCGCCCGGATTTTCCATAACAAGATCGATGATGGCGTCCATAGCGTGTTTCTTTTCCACAGGTCTGGCGGAAGCAGGCAGATTCATCCCGCCCAGGCCGTCGGGTCCGTGCACGTCCTCTGCACAAAAAAGCTCCTGTCCCAGAAGCGGCCGCGCCATCCCACGGTACACGGGCGGCAGATACGTGCCGGCCGCTTCCACGGCCAGCATGGCATTCTTCACGCAGAGGTCCAGCGGGAAATTACCGCAGACCACGGTCACGGCTTCCACCTTTACAAGGTCTGTCGCCCGCAGTGCTTCGATAACAGCCCACACATCATCTGAACCCGTATCCGTGTCTATGATCAATCTACGTCGTGTATGCATCGCCGATCTTTCTAACAAAAAACGACCTCATAAATGCTTTCTTCTCAATTATTGTAATACACCACATTTTCCGGCCGGATCCGCACGAAATAATCCTGTCCTTCCTGCAATTCGCTTACAGCCGTGCCGAGAGCCGAGATATCCATCGGCTGCACACCCAGACGGCCGATCAGCCGCCATGCCAGACCGGTAAAGATCTTTTTCTCCAGATGGAACGGATTGGCTCCTTCCGCGCCCTCGTCGCAGAACTCAAAATACTCGCCGCGTACAGCGGCCTTGATCTCGTCGCCTTCTTTCCCGCCGACATGATTCAGCCGGATCCGGATCTTCCCGTCGGTCAGGTACCAGTTTCCGTCTTCACAGGCCAGTTTTCCTGCCAGCAGGTTTGCCTTGCCGAGGAAATCCGAAGCAAATACGGTAGCCGGCTGGCTGTAGATCGTATGCGGGTCGCCCTGCTGTTCGATATTGCCGTCATGCAGCAGGATGATCTGATCGGACATCGTCAGGGCTTCTTCCTGGTCGTGGGTAACAAAGACCGTCGTTGTACCGATCTGCCGCTGCAGATTGCGGATCTCGAACTGCATTTCCGCACGGACCTTACGGTCGAGGGCAGACAGCGGTTCATCCAGCAGCAGGATGTTGGGCCGCGTGACCAGTGCTCTGGCCAGCGCCACACGCTGCTGCTCCCCGCCGGACAGCTGCCTTACACGGCGTGTTTCATAACCGCCCAGCTTGACCATTTCCAGCGCTTCGCTCACACGCCTGTTGATCTCATCCTGCGGAACCTTCTGCATTTTCAAGCCGTAACCCACATTTTTGGCTACGTTCATAGAAGGAAACAATGCATAGTTCTGAAAGACCATGCCGATGTTTCTCTTTTCGGGACGCACCCGGGTCACATCGCTGCCGTCCACCAGCACCTCGCCGGAATCCGCCGTTTCCAGCCCGCAGATAATACGCAGGATCGTGGATTTACCGCAGCCGGAAGGGCCGAGCAGGGACAGGAATTTTCCGCTTTCGACCGAAAAGCTGACACCTTTGAGGACCTCATGGTCACCAAATGTTTTTTTCAAATCATTGACCTGTAAACCGTCCATTTCAATTCCCCCCTTCTTTCTTGTTTCCGCCGCCCATGCCCATCAGGCTTCCGGCAGAGAAGCCCAGCTTGGAGAGCAGAATAACAACCACCACAGCGATAAGGACGATAATGGCCGAAAGCGCATTCAGATCGGCCTGATACTCGCTGCGGATCCGGGTAAACACCAGTGTCGGCAATGTGTTTTCCCCTACAGGAATCAGATAGTACTGGATCACAAAATTGTTGAAGCACATGATCAGGGCCATGATGCCGCCAGCCAGCATGCCCGGCGCAATAGCCGGCAGTGTCACGTCCATAAAGACCCGTGCCGGACCGGCTCCCAGAAGGGATGCTGCCGACTCCGGCGTACGGTCCATATCCACGAAACGGCCGTTCACCAGAAGCACCACATACGGCAGGACCACGATCAGATTTCCCAGGAACATGGACACATAGGAACGTCCCACACCGATGAAGGAAAACAGCAGCAGCAGAGAGATCGCCGTCACCATCCAGGGAATGATGATCGGCAGCTGCAGGATTGTATTGAATCGCTTCGCAAGTTTCGGACTGAAATACTGCATGCCGTAGGCACAAAGCGTACCGAAGATCACCGCTACGATCGTCACCAGGAATGCAAACCGCAAAGAGAACATCGCAGCCGGCAGCAGGTTGCTGGTCGTAAACAGCGTCGTATACCATTTCGTCGTAAAGACATACGGGAAGCCGCCGTACTGTGTTTTGTTAAAGGACATGAAAATGATCGCAATGATCGGGATATACATGAAGGCCAGCACGATCCACATACAGATCAGCATGGCGCTGCGGAATCCTTTGCTCGTCATGTTTCTTCACCTCCGATCGCACGGTCCGCCCGCGCGGCAAAATACCGCACCAGCGCCATAATGACGCTGAGTATGATGAGAAGGGCGCAGGACAGCGCCGCACCATACCCCATATTCAGCGAGGTGGAATACTGCGTATCGATCATGGAGCCGACCATCGAACCGCCGGCTCCTCCGACAAGCCCCGGTTCCATAAAGCTACCGGCTACCGGCACAAAGACCAGCAGAATACCCGAAAGCAGCCCGGGAAGGCTCATCGGGAAGACGATATTTGTAAACGTCTTGGTCTTGCTGGCCCCCAGGATCAGAGATGCCTGAATGATGTTGTCGCTGATCCCTTCCAGCGACGAATACAGGCAGAGGATCATATAGGGAAGATATTCATAAACCAGGATCAGGACCGTTGCCTTATTGGTATACAGCCAGGTCGATACGCCGTGGATCCCGATGGCGTCCAGCGCCGTCAGCAACACCCCTCCGGTCTTGATCAGATTCATCATGGAATAGATCAGCAGCAGCTGGGAGGTAAAGAACGGCAGGATGACGATCATCATGAACATGCTGCGATTCTTCGGCTTCACGATTTTGGCGATCGCCCAGGAAGCCGGATAGGCAGCGGCAATACAGATCAGCGTGACAACAGAAGCAATGCCAAGCGATTTGGCCATCAGTTTCCAGTACGGGGCCGACCCGAACATACGGGTAATGTTCTTCAGTGTCCATCCCGGCCAGGGCTGGCCGGCAAACAGATTCCGGTTCATGAAGCTGAATACCAGCAGCATGACCAGCGGAATGACCGTCAGACAGAGCAGCAGGGCGGCACTCGGCAGGGTCCACAGACTGTTTGGCCGAAAATCGGATGTTTTTTTCTTTTTCATGTCGTCTCCTTTTTTCGGTTTGGATCGGGCAGGGAACAGGAATGCCGCCGAATGATGTTCCGGCGGCATTCCGCGTCAGGGACAGGTTTTCAGGAAGAAATCCTGTCAGCCGACAAATTCATTATACAGGTCTGTCCATTCATCTTTCAGATCCGGATCGGCAATGTAGGGCAGCAGTTTGATCTTGGTCGGCATCGGATCCAGCTCCAGTGTGACCTTCTGCTCGTCTGTAAGCCCTTCGATGACCTTGCCGTTGACCGGTGTGTAGGTGTAGTATTCACCCGGATAATTCTCGCTTTCGCCGGTCGCCATCGTGTACTGGCACTCTTCGCTTTCGATGAAGTTGATCCACTCGCAGGCCAGATCGAATTCATCGGTGCCTTCTACGACTGACCAGTAGTCAATATAACCTACCGTGCCTTCTTCCGGATGCACCAGCACGATCCCGTCCGGGTCTTCCGCCAGAAGCTGGGTATACGGACCGGACCAGATCTCGCCGGCCCAGAAGTCGCCGGCCTTCCACGGCATGAGCTGTTCATCGTTGGATGCCCAGAAGCCGAGCAGCTGGCCTTTCAGCTCTTTCAGTGAAGCCCGTACTTTTTCAATGTCCACGTTTTCCATGTCGTCCGAGTCTTCTCCGGCCAGCAGGCAGCCGATGACCCAGTCGTCGCCGTCACCGTCCAGCACCATGACATGGCCTTTCAGAGACGGATCCAGCAGATCGGACCAGTGTTTGATCTCAATATCGACATAGTTGGGATTGTAGGCGATCGATGAAGTGCCGTTGCACCACGGATAGGCAAAGACATTTCCTTCTGCATCCACGGCATACGGGGAAATATCCTTGTACACCGGGTCGACGCTCTCGTAATTCGGGATCTTCGCCGTATCCACATTGGCGATCAGGCCGGCATCGTGGAAATACTGGGTATAGTTGTTGGAAAGCACGACCGCATCGATCTTTTTGTTTCCGCCTGTCTGCAGTGTGGTCATGAGTTCTTCATAAGAATTGAAGTAAACATGCTCTACCGTGCAGCCGAATTTGTCTTCAAAGGCTTTTTCGACATAATCCTGATCGGAACTGTACGCCTGCCAATTCGCAACGTACAGCGTATGTCCGGAATAATCGGCTGCCTCTGCCGGCTCTTCTTCCGCGGCAGCTTCTGCTTCGGATGCTGCCTCTTCGGCTTCGGAAACAGCTTCTGCTGCTTCTTCCGCTTTTGAAGCTGCTTCTTCCGCTGCGGATGCCGCTTCTTCTGCTGCGGATGCCGCTTCTTCTACTGCGGAACTGGCGGCTGCTGCGCTGCTGGCAGCTGTTTCACTCTTTTTGGAGCCGCCGCAGGCCGTCAGGCTGAAGGCCAGGACACCGACAAGAGCTATTGCAAGAACTTTTTTCATGGTGCATCTCCCTCCTTTATATACACGTTTGATCACACACAGATTTACGGCAGTCCGCCGGCTGCATATACGCCGGTTCTCCTGTCAATTTCCATAATAAAATCATTTATATCTTCTGTCAATTCGGCATTTTCCCGGTACTTTACGGCCACTCCCCCGTAAACACTGTCACGGCCGGACCGGTCATATAGACATGCCCGGTTTCCGCCTCCCACTCGATCAGAAGGTCTCCGCCCCGCAGCTGTACGGTCACGGTCCTGCCCGGTACCCGTCCGGTCAGGATCGCGGCTACGGCCGCCGCACAGGCGCCTGTCCCGCAGGCCAGCGTCTCTCCGGATCCCCGTTCCCAGACACGCATGCGCAGGGTCTGCTCATCGATCACCTCGATGAATTCCGTATTGACCCGGTCCGGAAAGGCCGGATGCCGTTCAAAACAGGGCCCTGTTTTTTCGATCTCCAGTGTATCGAGGCCTGTTCCGGACGCTCCCAAAAACACAACCGCATGCGGGTTGCCCATGGATACGGCCGTTATGGAATACTCTCTTCCGTTGATCCGGATCGGCTCTTCTATCACGCAGTCATTCCCGTATGCGGTCTTTGTTCCGCCTGCTTCTCTGTTTTCTGACTTTTCTCCAGGAATATGGTTCAACAGGGCGGCTCTTAATACCGGGATCTTTTCGGCTGTCAGTTCCGGCACACCCATATCCACCCGGACACAGCGTACTTTTCCTTCTTCGACCGTCAGATCCAGTGTCTTGATGCCGCTTAACGTCTCGACGGTGATCCGTTCCTTCCGGACCACCCCGCTGTCATAGGCCAGTTTGGCCACACAGCGGATCCCGTTCCCGCACATGGCGCCCCGGGACCCGTCGGCATTGTACATATCCATCATGCAGTCCGCTTTTTCTGAAGGCTTCAGCAGGATCAGACCGTCGGAACCGATCCCGAAATGCGCTCTGCTGACCTGCACCGCAAGCGATGCCGGGTCCTCTACTGTTTCCTCAAAGCAATTGACATACACATAGTCATTGCCGCAGCCCTGCATTTTGGTGAATTTCATAACCGGCGAACCTTCCCCTGCGTTTCCGTTTCATTTCCTGCGGAAATAAATCTGCTTCTGGTTGTTGCTGTCTTTGATCTCGTTATATTCGTACGTTCCCAGCGATTTGATAAACGCCGTGAACTTGGAAAAACCGAAGTTCCGTACATCAAAATCCGGCATCCGTTTCGACAGCTGGTCTCCCAGCTTGCCGGAAAAGATCCAGCCATCCTCATCGGAGAATTTCTCGGTGATCTGATCGAGGGTATCCCTCACCCGGTTCAGATCCTTCTGCCGTTTCTTTTCCAGGTCCTGCTGCTGTTTGGTCTTTCTGGCAGCTGTCGATCTGCTCCTGGTTCCGGCCTTCGCTGTTTTGGGTGCTTTGGCTGCTTCTTCTTCCGCCTCTTCCAGCTGCCGCTGCTCCAGCAGCAGATCCAGATACTTGAACTGATTGCAGGCAGAAATAAAAGGCTGCGGGGTTTTGCTTTCTCCCATGCCGATCACCTGCATGCCGGACTCGCGCAGACGCGCCACCAGACGGGTGAAGTCACTGTCCGAGGATACAATGCAGAATCCGTCCACATTGCCGGAATACAGGATATCCATCGCGTCGATGATCATGGCCGAGTCCGTCGCATTCTTTCCCGTCGTATAACTGTACTGCTGCATGGGAACGATCGAATTGTCCAGCAGGATCTTTTTCCAGCTGGTCATCCGCTGGCTGGTCCAGTCTCCGTAAATCCTTTTATACGTGGCAATCCCGCTGCTGGCGGTTTCGTCCAGTATGATCTTGATATATTTTTCCGAAACGTTGTCCGCATCGATCAAAACAGCGAACCGTAATTCGTTTTCCATAGTTCTCCTTTTCAGAAATAGGAATTATAAGCCCATAAACCGGCAACCTGCCACATCAGCTCATCCCATGTCCAGGTGCGTTCGGTCCGCTCAATACTGTTGGAATCGCGGATCGTAATATTGCCGTCCTCATCGGCTCCTACCAGTACGATAAAGTGTCCGAAATTTGTAAAGTCTCCTCCTGCCGTCATCGCCGCGATGATCGGGAAGCCGTTCCGCAGCGTCGTCAGGATCGTAGTTTCGTCCATATCCACTTCCCAGGATGCCAGGCCCAGCATGTTGGCCCCGTTCCACATCATCTCCCAGGATGTGCCGGATCCGATGACATAGAATCCCTGTTCTTCGGCCCATTCACCCATCGCAAAGGGATTCATGTCGGTATTCCCTGTCAGGCCGCTGTATACGACAGACATGGCAGTCGGTCCGCATCCGGCGACCGCAAAGAAGGACCCGCCGTAATCCTCGTATCCCCAGCGTTCATCCCACTGCAGGAAATGCGGGAATTCACCCTGTGTTACTTCTGCGGAAATATCCTTGGAAGGCGGTTCATCCGGCTGGTACAGATAATCAGTGACAAATTCCCGGCTTTCCGGATACTCTTCCATGAAATACAGCAGCTCTTCCGGCACTTCTTTGTTCCGGAGATATTCTGTCAGTTCATCCAGCGGAAGCTCGGAGAGTTCTTCCCGGCTCTTGACCTCCGCCTTTTTGGCTTCTTCCGCCTCGATCCGCGCCCGCTCTGCCGCTTCTTCATCCTGTCGCTTTTTTTCCTCAGCCGCCCTTTTCCTGGCTTCTCCGGAAAGCTTTTCCACAAGACTCTGATTCGCCACGCTGTTGGTCTTCACAGTCTCCGCCGGCTCTTCTTCCTGTGTCTTGACGGCAGGTGCTGCCGGTGTTTCTTTTTCTTCCTCTGTCCCGGCTTCTTTAGAATCCGTCTCCTGTTTATTCGTTTCTTCTGCCGCCTGCTCTGTTTTCTGAACCGCTGCTGAGGGAACTCCCTC
>JAIKYQ010000030.1 GCA_024683035.1 Eubacterium sp. | reverse complement strand
GGCCAGTTCGCATGCTTCGGATTATGTTCCTCTTGCCCTCACCCTTGATCGTGCGGCACAGTCCCTGGGGATCAATTTCATCGGCGGTTTTTCTGCCCTTGCTCAGAAAGGATTCACAGAAAGCGATCATTCTCTGATCCGTTCGATTCCGGAAGCATTAACACGAACGGCTCTTGTCTGCGGAAGCGTGAATGTTGGCTCCACAAAAGCCGGCATCAACATGGACGCTGTTCAGCTCATGGGCCAGATCATCCGCAGAACAGCGGATATCAATCCTTTTGGCTGTGCCAAACTCGTAGTCTTCGCCAATGCCGTGGAAGACAACCCGTTTATGGCCGGCGCCTTCCACGGGGTCGGAGAGCCGGAATGTGTGATCAATGTCGGCGTATCCGGGCCGGGTGTTGTTGCCCATGCGCTGAGGAACTGCAAAGGAGAAAAAATCGATACCGTCTCCGAAACGATCAAACGCACCGCCTTCAAGATCACGCGCATGGGTCAGCTGGTTGCCCAGGAGGCATCCCGCAGACTGAAAGTCCCGTTTGGCGTAGTGGATCTTTCTCTGGCGCCTACGCCGGCTGTCGGCGACAGTGTAGCCGAGATCCTTGAACTGATCGGCCTCGAGCACTGCGGCACACACGGTACTACGGCCGCACTTGCTCTCTTGAACGACGCCGTAAAAAAAGGCGGGGTCATGGCATCCAGCCATGTCGGCGGGCTGAGCGGGGCCTTTATCCCTGTTTCAGAAGACGCCGGTATGATCCGGGCCGCAGCAGACGGTCATCTGACGATCGACAAGCTCGAAGCAATGACCTGTGTATGTTCGGTCGGTCTGGATATGATCGCAGTCCCCGGTGACACGTCGGCAGAAACGCTTGCGGCAATCATTGCCGATGAAGCGGCGATCGGTATGATCAACAACAAGACGACGGCAGTCCGTCTGATCCCTGCTGTAGGCAAAGACGTCGGAGATCGGATCGATTTTGGCGGCCTCCTGGGTTCTGCGCCGGTCATCTCCCTGCATTCCGGTTCAGCCTCGGAATTCATAGCCAGAGGCGGACGCATCCCGGCCCCGATCCACAGTCTTCGCAATTAACAAAGAAGAATCCACCGATTCGATGTGTCGGTGGATTCTTCTTTTCGTGTGTGTCGATTACAGCTTTGATACGATCTTGGCGGCGCGGCGGCCGAAGGTCATGGTGCGGCCGCATGCCAGACCGGTAAAGAGGTTCGGGTAAGTCTGCGCAAAGAAACCGCCGGTACAGTCACCGGTCACATACAGGCCTTCGATGGGCATCCCATCCTCACGGATGATCTGCATATCGGTGTTGATGCAGCAGCCGTTCAGCGTGGTAAGATGCCAGGAACAGGTACGGATGCCGTAGAAAGGTGCCGTGTCGACCGGAGTCATGCGGTGCGGCGCCATGCCGTAATCTTCATCAATGCCCTTGGCGCAGAGCTCACTATAACACTCAACAGTGGCAACCAGGTTGTCTGCAGGTATATTCAGCTTCTCTGCCAGTTCTTCAAGTGTATCGGCTTTCTGCAGACAGCCCAGTCCGTGATGGGAATTCTCCCCTTCCGTCATCTGCCCCCAGACATAGTCATAAGGCATATTGCTCTCCGCACCATTTGGAAACTTGAACATACGGCAGCATCCAACTTCGTCAAACTGTTCGCAGTATTCCTTGTTGTTGGCGTCGAAAATGTCGACATAGGTATGGCCGGGCTGCATATACATGGAATGCAGCATGAATTCATAGGGACCGGACTCGTTGCAGAAGCGCTTACCGTTCACGTTCACCTTCAGGAACGGCTGCTCGCCTTCCCAAACAATAATCACGATCACCAGAATGATCAAAAATTCCTGAACGCCAAGCTTCATTTTCCGTCTCTTTTTCGTCGGGTTATACCTATCTGTAATTGTAATAATTATAGGACAATTCCCATTTTTCGTCAATCCACAAATCCTCGGACTGTCGGTCCACATCCGTTATGAAATACCGAAAAATGCCCGAGCCTCCTCCAGATACCAGCACACAAGAAGATCAACGCAGGCGCCGTAGCTCTTCAGGCCGAGGTCCTGATCATAACTGTACAGGAAGTTCTCATAAACTGCGTTTGACACCGTCTGCGCAGGCGTCTGAAACCGCTGCCAGTAAGCGCGGTCTTCGGCGTAATCCGCCTTGATCCGGTCATCCAGGCCGGTATAGATATGCTGCCAGGCATCCCGGTCCGCGGAATACAGCGCGTTTGAAAGATGCGTATAGGCGAGGAGACACGCGGAATAGCAATAGTCCGGGTCTCCGTACAGCAAACTTGCGAAAACAGCCGTGAAATTTGCTTCCTGCTCTTTTGCGACGCCGCGCTGATGCGCCAGCTCATGGGCAACCGTAGCCGCGAAAAAAGCCTGCGGGGAATCGGTATTGACATTGGCTTCCGCCGTAAACGGGAAAAAGAACCCGGTAAAATCGGTGAGACTCAATAGTTTGGAAAAG
>JAIKYQ010000029.1 GCA_024683035.1 Eubacterium sp. | reverse complement strand
GGCCAGTTCGCATGCTTCGGATTATGTTCCTCTTGCCCTCACCCTTGATCGTGCGGCACAGTCCCTGGGGATCAATTTCATCGGCGGTTTTTCTGCCCTTGCTCAGAAAGGATTCACAGAAAGCGATCATTCTCTGATCCGCTCGATTCCGGAAGCATTGACACGAACGGCTCTTGTCTGCGGAAGCGTGAATGTCGGCTCCACAAAAGCCGGCATCAACATGGACGCCGTTCAGCTTATGGGCCAGATCATCCGCAGAACAGCGGATATCGATCCTTTTGGCTGTGCCAAGCTCGTGGTCTTTGCCAATGCCGTGGAAGACAACCCGTTTATGGCCGGTGCCTTCCACGGGGTCGGAGAGCCGGAATGTGTGATCAATGTCGGTGTATCCGGGCCGGGTGTAGTTGCTCATGCGCTGAGAAACTGCAAAGGAGAAAAGATCGATACCGTATCCGAAACGATCAAACGCACCGCCTTCAAGATTACGCGCATGGGTCAACTGGTTGCGCAGGAGGCATCCCGCAGACTGAATGTCCCGTTCGGCGTTGTGGATCTTTCTCTGGCGCCTACGCCGGCAGTCGGCGACAGTGTAGCCGAAATCCTTGAACTGATCGGCCTTGAACACTGCGGCACACATGGTACCACGGCCGCACTTGCTCTTTTGAATGACGCCGTTAAAAAAGGCGGGGTCATGGCATCCAGCCATGTCGGCGGGCTGAGTGGAGCCTTCATCCCGGTATCGGAAGACGCCGGCATGATCCGAGCCGCAGCAGACGGTCATCTGACGATCGACAAGCTCGAAGCGATGACCTGTGTATGTTCGGTCGGTCTGGATATGATCGCAGTCCCCGGTGACACGTCGGCAGAAACGCTTGCGGCAATCATTGCCGATGAAGCGGCGATCGGTATGATCAACAACAAGACAACGGCAGTCCGTCTGATCCCTGCTGTGGGCAAAGACGTCGGAGATCGGATCGATTTCGGCGGCCTCCTGGGTTCTGCGCCGGTCATATCTCTGCATTCCGGTTCAGCCTCGGAATTCATATCCAGAGGCGGACGCATCCCGGCCCCGATCCACAGTCTTCGCAATTAACAAAGAAGAATCCACCGATTCGATGTGTCGGTGGATTCTTCTTTTCCTGTGTGTCGATTACAGCTTTGATACGATCTTGGCGGCGCGGCGGCCGAAGGTCATGGTGCGGCCGCACGCCAGACCGGTAAAGAGGTTCGGGTAAGTCTGCGCAAAGAAACCGCCGGTACAGTCGCCGGTCGCATACAGGCCTTTGATGGGTGTTCCGTCCTCGCGAATGACCTGCATATCGGTGTTGATGCGGCAGCCGTTCAGCGTGGTAAGATGCCAAGCGCAGGTACGAATGCCATAGTAAGGTGCCGTGTCGACCGGGGTCATGCGGTGCGGCGCCTTGCCGTAATCCTCGTCAACGCCTTTGGCGCAGAGCTCGTTATAACGCTCAACGGTGGCAACCAGATTGTCTGCAGGGATATTCAGCTTCTCTGCCAGTTCCTCGAGAGTATCAGCTTTCTGCAGATAACCCAGTTCGAGATGGGAATTCTCCCCTTCCGTCATCTGTCCCCAGACATAGTCATAAGGCATATTGCTCTCCGCACCATTTGGGAACTTGAACAGACGGCAGCAGCCAACTTCGTCAAACTGTTCGCAGTATTCCTTGTTGTTGGCGTCGAAAATGTCGACATAGGTATGGCCGGGCTGCATATACATGGAATGCAGCATGAATTCATAGGGACCGGACTCGTTGCAGAAACGCTTTCCGTTCAGGTTCACCTTCAGGAACGGCTGCTCGCCGAACCAGTACCACTTGCCGTTGGTCTTATAGCCGGCAGTCTCATCCGGTTTAACGCTGCAGCGGTTGAACATCATGGAGCAGTGCGTCGGGTCGAAGTCCGCGCCAGCCCACAGCATGGCCTTAATACCGGAACCGTCGTCAGTGGAACCGATGGGAACGTTGGCCTTCATCTTCATCGTGTGCGGCTGCAGAGCCAGCATCATTTCCGTGTTTGTAGCATATCCGCCGGTCGCCATAATGACGCCCTTGCTTGCTTTGACGCGCACATAATGCCCGTCCCCCGCGTCTTTTGCGATCACGCCGGTGACCTTACCATTGCCGTCCATTTCCAGCTTAACGAGCGGGCAGTTGAGTTTCCATTCAACGCCGTACTTGTCGCAGTAATCCTGGAATGTAGAGCTGGTAGTAACGCCCTTCTCGCTCCCTTGCTCTGTCTTGTGCGGGCTGTGTCCGGTGGCATATGCCTTGTCGCGCTCAGGATGATCCAGATTGCCGACGCCGCCTTCCAGACTCATATACCAGTCGCCTGTGGATTCCATCAAATCGGTCAGCCAGTCGACCATTTCGCCGGAGTTGTTGATCCATACTTTGATCAGGTCGCTGTCAACATAGCCGCCGGCATAACGAAGGATATCCTGCAGCGCTTCGGTCTTATCGATCTCAAATTCAGGATATTCGGCAAAGGACTCCATCTGGAGCCGGGAGTTGATAGCTCCGATATCCTCACGGATACCAGTCGGTGTTTCGTTTCTTTCCAGTACCAGAACCTTAACGCCTTCTTCCGCTGCCGACATGGCGGTGATCCAGCCGCCGGTACCGCATCCGACGACCAGCACTTCCGTGCTGAGTTCTTCGGTAATGTCACCCTCAGCGATCTCCGGTGCCTCACCGAGCCAGTCAGACCCGCCGGTTTTTTCCTCTTTTTCCGTCAGAACGACTTCCTTGCCGCTTGCCTGAGAAATGCAGTCAGCCGCCGCCGCTCGGATCGCGTCGCTCGTAACAGTGGCGCCGGAAACCGCATCCACATCCGCGGTCTGACCGGCCAGAATGGCATTCTCCATCTCTTCTCCGATCGCGCCACCGATGTTGGCCGTCTCACCGGAAACATCGATCTTTACATCGGTAATGCTGGTCTCGTCAAAGGTCATGGTGACCTTTACGTCACTGGCGATACCCTTAGCTGTTGCCGAATAGGTGCCGGGTGTGTAACTGGCGCCTTTTTCTGCTGCTGCCAGAAGTGCCGCTTCCTTGGCGGCAGCCGCTGCTGCTTCCGCTTCCGCAGCAGCATTGCTGTTCTGCAGGACATAATCGCCGCAGCCGGACAGAACACCCATTGTTGCCACGCCGACAGCGCCTGCTGCCATGCCCTTCAGAAACTCTCTGCGTGTGATCTCCAGTTTCGCCATATGCTATCCTCCATCTATTATTGTGTTGAATTGAATATTTCCTTATTGAATTAAATATACAGGATTCCGTGCCTTGCGTCAATGAATATCTGCTTTTTCACCTGCTTTTTCTTCTGTTATCTGCAACTTGAAACATGTACGGCTATGATTTCTGTTTTTGTTACCCGCCATATGCAAAGAACAGGCAGCGCAATCGTTCGGATCATGTTCCTCGATTACTCTGTCTGTCCTTCTGTCTCCATATTCTGTTTCTTATTCCTGCGCGCAAACATACGACACAGGAGAATGCTGACCTCATACAGTGCGATCATCGGGATGGCAACCATGATCTGCGATACGACATCCGGCGGTGTAATGATCGCCGCTAAAACAAAAATCAGTACGATCGCTGCTTTTCTCGCTTTTTTCAGCCACTCTGCCCGAAGGATGCCGAGCATGGAAAGCAGTGATGAGATTACCGGCATCTCAAAAACAAGACCGAAGATGATAAAAACCGTAAGCAGAAAATTCACGTATTCCTGAATGCTGATCGAAGCCGATACCGTAACAACACCGGTAAACTGGATCAGAAAACGCAGCATAAACGATACGGTAATAGTATACGCGAAAAGAACGCCGATCAGAAAAAACGCCGTACCTGCCAGCATCGTCAGAATAATGACTGTCTTCTCTTTTGTCTTGAGTCCGGGACTGCAGAAACCGTAAATATGATAAGCGATCACCGGAAAGGCAACGACAAGGCTTCCGATCAGCGCTACCGACAGCTGAACCATCAGCAGTTCCTGCGGCGCGATATAAACAAACCGGTACCCGTAATCTTTCCCCATATCCATCAGCATGGTGAGGATCCCAGGGGCGAACGCCAGGCACAGTACAAAGCCGGCCAGCATTGCAGCCAGACAGATCAGGATCCGGTTGCGCAGTTCCCGCAGATGGCCGGATACACTCATGCTGCCGTCATCGGCAGCTGTTTTATTCTTTGTGCTCTTCCTGCTCATCCCGGACTGATTCTTTTTCCGTTTCTCCGCTCTCGGATTCTTTTTTTGCCGTCGGGATCGGTTCTTCCTCTTCGCTCATGCCATCTTTAAAGCTTTTGACGCTTTTCCCGAACATTTTGCTGAGCTTTGGGATCTGCGTCGGCCCAAAGATAACGATCACTACGATCAGAACAATAATCATTTCCTGAACGCCAATCTTCATCCGTTTTCTTCTCCTTCCGAAATTTCCTGTGCCGCCGGTCCGGCTGCTTCTTCCGGCAGTTCAGATGTTACTTCCGGTACAGCATCTGCTGCATCTTCAGGTGTTTCCTGAGCACATTCCTTTGCGGGTGGGGATCCGCCTTCTGCCACCTTGCCGGTATTATCGTCCACTGTCTTTTTGGCTGAGTCAGTTTCCGTTTTTTTCTTTTTCCCGATGCTGTTCAGATCCTTTTCAACCGATTTGATATCGCCGCGTATCGTACGATCAAGTTCTTCCACCGGCTCCAGCACATCCCGGAAAGGCTGCTGAACATCTTCCAGCGGCTCCACGATATCTTCCCGGATCTCCTGCGTTACATCGGCTGAGGCTTTTTTAAACTCCCGCAAAGCACTTCCGAAACGTCTCGCAGCCTGAGGAAGCTTATCCGGTCCGATCACAAGCAGCGCAACGATAAAGATCACGATCAGTTCCATCGCGCCGATCTTCATACCGCACCTCCCATTTTCTATGCACTTTCAGACAGTGCTTCAGTCATCCGGCTTGTCTTTCTCTGTGTCTTTCAGTTCGTCTTCAAAATTCTTTTTGCTTCTGCTGAACATTTTTTTCAGCTTCGGAATCTGTGTTGGGCCTAAAACAATGATCACGATCACCAGAATGATCAACAATTCCTGAACGCCAAGCTTCATTTTCCGTCTCCTTTTTCGTCGGGTTATACCTACCTGTAATTGTAATAATTATAGGACAATTCCCATTTTTCGTCAATCCACAAATCCTCGGACTGTCGGTCCGCATCTGTTATGAAATACTGAAAAATGCCTGTGCCTCCTCCAGATACCAGCACACCAGAAGATCGACGCAGGCGCCGTAGCTCTTCAGGCCGAGATCCTGATCATAACTGTACAGGAAGTTCTCATAAACTGCGTTTGACACCGTCTGCGCAGGCGTCTGAAACCGCTGCCAGTAAGCGCGGTCTTCGGCGTAATCTGCCTTGATCCGGTCATCCAGGCCGATATAGATATGCTGCCAGGCATCCCGGTCTGCGGAATACAGCGCATTTGAAAGATGCGTATACGCGAGGAGACACGCGGAATAGCAATAGTCCGGGTCTCCGTACAGCAGGCTTGCGAATACAGCCGTGAAATTTGCTTCCTGCTCTTTCGCGACGCCGCGCTGATGCGCCAGCTCATGGGCAACCGTAGCCGCGAAAAAAGCCTGCGGGGAATCGGTATTGACATTGGCTTCCGCCGTAAACGGGAAAAAGAACCCGGTAAAATCGGTGAGACTCAATAGTTTGGAAAAG
>JAIKYQ010000018.1 GCA_024683035.1 Eubacterium sp. | reverse complement strand
ACGGTGGTTGTACTGCGGTGAGCAGAACATATTGATCAGATGACCGATGGCACCGTGGATTTCGATGCCGTCAAAGCCGGCCATCTTTGCCCGCCACGCCGCCTGGGCAAAGTCGTCGATGATCTGATTGATTTCGGCAATTGTCAGACCGCGGATGGCAAACGGCTTGATGCCGCCCTGCATTTCAAACATCGTGGACGGTCCGAGCGATTCTTTTTTGTCAGCCAGCGACAGCTGATGGCCGATATGGCACAGCTGCAGAATTGCTGCGACACCCTGATCATGAATCGCAGATGCCAGGCGTGCCATGCCGGTGATCTGTCCGTTCTCGTAAAGGCACATGACATTGTCTTCACCTCTGGAAAGATTGTCATCGGTTGCCGTGCATTCCACAATGATCATGCCCATGCCGCCCTTTGCCTGGGACGAATAGAATGCCAGGGCATTGTCGGTGATGTAGCCGTTGGAATCACAGTTCAGGGAACCCATCGGTGCCATGATGATTCTGTTTTCCAGCCGCAGGGATCCCATTCTTGCCTGTTCCAGCAGTTTCGGAAACTGTTCCATAATTCTCCTGTTCCTCCTTCTTATGATTCAAAGCTGATCATATTCAGTTGTTTATGATATGCACTCAGCCGCAGGACGCTGCCGGGTTCTGCCGGCCTTCCGTCCAGGCTGAGCGTTGTTTCCGCCGTATATGTCAGTTCCACCCCGTCTGATACGGGTATCACCAGGCTGTGCTTCATGCCGCGGTTGGGAAGGATCGGTGTGATCTCCATAACTTCCATTCCGTTCTGCAGCACACTGCCGCCTGCCGACAGATTGATTCCCGTGGAACCGATCGTTGTAGAAAAGATAATGCCCGAAGAGACGGTGCTGTAAATCGTCTTTCCGTTCTTTCTGACCACCAGAAAGCCTGCCACGCCGCCCTTGACCATTACAACGGCATCATTGACCACCGGTACCGTCTTATTGTGTGCCAGAAGCGTGCAGGATTCCGCCGCATAATCATCCTTGATGAGCCTCTCCAGTTTTTCCTCGATTTCATCTTCGCCGATTCTGGCATAATACCCGACACCGCCGGCATTGATCCCGGCAATCGGGATATCAAGATCCAGTGCTGTATGAGCGCTGCGCAGCATCGTGCCGTCGCCGCCGATAAACAGCAGTCCGTCATACTTCATTCCCGGCTCCTGTTTTCCTTCGGGACTGACCGTATACGTGCAGCCGCAGCCGTCAAGATAACGGGCCGTGCGCTCCAGCAGTACGGATGTTTTTTCTCGCGTCAGGTTCGGCATGATCAGAAAGTGTTTCATAGAATCAGATCTCTTCCCTCAGTCTTCTCTGTTCCATATCCCGGGCAGCGGCGATGCCGGCCTTCATTGCTTTTACCACCGTAGAAGCGCCTGTCTGTGCGTCTCCGCCGGCATAGACATTGTCATAGCTGGTACGGTAATTCTCATCGACCTTGAAGCATCCCCATTTATCTGCATCAAGGCCTTCGTTTGCCGCCGCAATCGACGGATCATTGGAGAATCCGAGTGCCAGCACAACCGTATCCACATCAATCGTAAATCTTTCGTCGGTCTGCACGGGTCTTCTGCGGCCGGAGGAATCCGGCTCGCCGAGTGTCATGACTGCGCATTCTGCCGCAGTCACGTGTCCGTTTTCACCGATGAAGCGCACCGGGTTGACAAGTGTTCTGAACTCGATGCCCTCTTCCTTTGCGTCGTTCAGTTCCGCTTCGCATGCCGGCATTTCCTGCTCGCTTCTGCGGTAAACAATGCAGACTTTTTCTGTCTGCGGAAGCCGGACTGCATCTCTTGCCGCATCCATTGCCACGTTTCCTCCGCCGACTACCAGCACGCGCTTTCCGGACGCATCGAAATGACGCCTTCCTTCCGCATCCAGCGGTGAAAGATTGACGGCAGACAGATAATCCGGAGCGGCAAATACACCTTCCAGATCCTCCCCAGGAATACGCATTGCATTGGATATGGAGGCACCTGTCCCAAGGAATACCATGTCGTATGATTTCCGCAGTTCTTCCAGTGAAGTGACTGCGGTATTGTACTGAATCTGCACGCCGAGATATTCCAGCAGTTCCTTCTTGTCCTGAATTGTCCTGCGGGCCAGACGGTAGGAAGGGATTCCCCAGCTCAGAACGCCGCCGAAATAATCTTCTTTTTCAAGAATCGTGACAGCCCATCCGCTCCGTGCAAGAACTTCCGCACATGCCATGGATGCCGGACCGGCACCAACGCAGACGGCACATTTCCCGTTGGGCTCAGGCTTTTCGGGTTTTGTCAGTCCCTGTTCCTGTGCCCATTCTGCGATAAAGCGCTCCACGCTGCCGATGGCGAGCGGCTCGCCCTTGATTCCGCTGATGCATGAGCCTTCGCACTGGTCTTCATGCGGGCAGACTGTGCCGCAGATTGCCGGGAAAACGGTATTGCGGCAGAGAATCCGGTACGCTTCCCCGAAGTCCTTCTGCGAAGCTGCCTTCATGAATGCAGGTATCTCATTATGAATCGGACATGCCGCAGAGCAGCGCGGACTGCGGCAGTTGAAGCAGCGGGAAGCTTCCTCTGCAGCTTCATCAGCCGTATAGCCCTTCATCACAAGGTCAAAGCTGTTCTTCCTCACATCTGCCGGAAGGATTGTCATTTTTGTTCTTCCTTTACGTTCCATACAACTCCTTTTTGTGCAATATGAAAATCCCGATAGAACGCTGAATATCTAAAGGGATTCTGCGGGCAGACCCGCTTCATTCTGAATAATTATCTGCAGTGAGATACAGGGCCGGGTTTTCCGGCCCTGCTGAAAGTGCTGTGTAATTATCTGCCCCAGCCGTATGCTTTGCCCGGTGCTTTGTAGTCGGGACCGAGCATCTCTTCCTTGACGGCCTTTCTGAGTTCTTCAACATCCCACAGAGGGCCTTTGTCTCCGTTTGTAATCATCTTTCCGAGTGCCGGCTGTGTATAGGCCTGGAATCTACCGGAAGACTTGATGGAGAAGATGGAACCGTTGATGTAGTCATCCAGGCAGAGTACTGCACAGAACGGTGCCAGATTGACGGGATCGCCGTGGTCTGCTTCAACGACAGCCAGGACTTTCGGATCCGGTGCGTGTCCGGCAGCCGTGATCTTTCTGATCAGCGCATTGTATTCGACTGCATGTGCAGGTGATTCACCCTGCGGGCAGACACAGTTGACGGTAATTCCGAACTGATCCAGTTCCTTAGCGGCAGCCCATGTCAGGCCGACCATGGCAGCTGTGGAAGCACTGTAGCCGTCATTGTTTGCAAGTCCTGTCCAGGCATCGCTGGATACGTTGATGATGCGGCCGTAGTGCTGTTCCTTCATATAAGGAAGTGCATAGTGCATCAGTGCCACTGCGCCGTGGTTTCTGCTGTCCATGAACAGGCTGAAGTTCTTCTTGTCCATTGAAGCAATGTCGCCTGTGCCCATGCCGGCGGCGTTGTTGACGATGATGTCGATTCTGCCCCATTTATCAATGGCTGTCTGAATCATTTTTTCGGCAGTCGGCCAGTCGGAGCAGTCTCCGAAGAACGGGATTGCCTCGCCGCCTTCAGCGGTAATTGTATCGGCAGCGACCTGCGCATCGCCCTTCAGACGGCAGAACTCATTCCAGTCTTCCTCAGGCATGTCTTCCTTGTGATACTGCTGTGCACTCTGTCCGTTCGGTTTACGGTTGTTGGTAATCACTTTTGCGCCCATTCTGGCAAGACCGATGGCAATACCTTTGCCGATACCCTGACCTGAACCGGTGACGATTGCGACTTTTCCTTCAAGACACTTTTCCATTATGTTTTCTCCTTTGGTTTTCTGATTACAATATAGCTTTTATTATCTTAGATAGCTTTAACAAATCTGCATTCTATAGCACGATTATGCTTATTTTTTTGCCGCATAATCAGCTTCAGCTTTGGCAATTTCCTCAGGTGTGAAGCGGAAGCCGCGGATTGCCACAAGCAGACCGACGCAGGCGAATACAAAGCCGGTTGCGAATGCTCTTGTAAAGTCTCCGCTGGAGCCGAGCACGACGCCGACCACCGCCGAGAAGATGACGCTGCCGCCTGTATTTCCGAAATTATAGAGAGCGGAGCCGGTTGCGATGTCTTCCCTGCGCATATTGGACTGCCAGTATGCGGAATACAGACCCTGCGCAACGCTGGATGTGAAGCCGCCGATTGCAGTGGCGAGATAAATCAGCAGCATGCCTGCCGGAATCGTTCCGTTTGCCAGCAGGACCAGATTTCCGCCGGCAACCGTTCCCGTAAATCTCAGACAGTAGAGCAGGCCGGTTGCGATCATTGCCGTGACCATGGACATGATTCCGAACGGACGGAAGCGTACAGCGAATTTCTTTCCGACATAGCCGCCGAGGAACAGGCCGAGGATGAATGTTACAAGACCCTGTGCCAGAGTTCCGGTTCCGGTAAAGAATGTGGAAGCGGGAAGACCCTGGAAATTGGTGCGGATCCACATCGCGCAGTAGGATGCGGAACAGGTTGAATACGCGCTGGCAACAGCCGCGCAGATGAATGCGTAAGTCAGACGCTCATTGCGGAACATCTTCAGAGGAACGGCCGGATTGGCAATCCGCAGTTCACGGCGGATCATGATAATGATGCATGCGGCTGCGGCTGCGGCAAGAAGCAGACACGGTGCGCTGCCCCAGGCAAACATCTTTCCGGACAGATTGAGGCAGAATACCAGACATGCGATTCCGACGACGGTCAGAAGGAGACCGGGCAGGTCATAGCCTTTTGCCGCATCCCTGTTTCTCGCATTCGGACAGTCTTTCATAACCAGCAGAAGACCTGCGGCTACGAGCGGGAGGTTGAGAATCAGGGCCAGCTTGGACCAGATGCCGCCCATGGCGTATACCATACTGACGATCAGCGGTCCGCACATGGAGCCGAGGGCATTGGCTACGGCGATATATCCGAAGAACTTCGGAAGTTCCGGCCTTTCCACCGCCAGCGGCATCAGAACGTAAGCCGCGGAAATGTAGAAGCCTCCGCCGATGGACTGCACCAGCTGTCCGAGCGCATACAGCGGCCATGCCGGAGCCATCATCATGATGACCCTGCCGAGCAGCTGAATGCATACACCGGTCAGGATGGTTGTCTTCTGGCCAAGGATGGCAGTCAGTTTGCCGAGCACCGGAAGTACAAGCATCATACCCATTGTGCCGAGCGATGAAATCAGGACGTAGAACTGCGTTGCGCCGAGCTTTGTCAGATCTCCTGAAACACACAGAGCGCTGCCGTAGTTGGCAAACTGCATTCCTACGCAGATGAGAAGGACCCCAATGATAAAAGGCCAGTTGTGCTGCTTTTTCTCTTTGACAGACATAATGATCTCCCTTTCGATTTTGTGTATCTCTAATTGCATTGTAATTATCCGGAAAAACGTCAAATATAACGATCATGCGGATTTTAAAACAATTCTGCTTATTATCGTCCTGTTTCAGACAAATGAAAAAGGCCTTTCGGCCTGTAAGAGAACAATAACTGCGTACTGCCTCAGAGCTCGGCAATTGCCTCGATTTCGCACTTTACGCTCTTGGGAAGGTCTTTCACCGCCACACAGCTTCTGGCCGGCTTTCCCGGGAAGAATTTCGCATAGACTGCGTTGAATGCTGCGAAATCATTCATGTCTGCCAGGAAGCATGTTGTCTTGATGACGTTCTCCATTTTCGCTCCCCCTGCCTCAAGTACCGCCTGCACGTTTCTGCAGGACTGTTCCGCCTGTCCTTCGATTGTTTCCGGGATACTGCCGTCTGCCGGATTTACCGGAATCTGACCGGAACTGAATACGAATCCGTTGGAAACATAACCCTGTTCATAGGGACCGATCGCTGCCGGTGCATTGCTTGTGCTGATCACTTTCATAATTTGCTTTCTCCTTTTTTTGATATGCCGGTCAGGTCATATGATATTTCTGCATGTAGTTATTATAAACAATAACGGAAAGAGTCACCGTAAAAATGTCTGCCGCAAGCTGCGACCAGACGATCCCGTACATGCCGAAGATGTAATTCATCAGAAACAGCATCGGGATATTGAAGGCCAGCCAGCGCATGACGCCCAGGAAAAACGCTTCCTTTCCCCTGCCGTAGCTGTTGAACAGATGCACATGGAAGAAGCTCAGAAACATCAGTACGGCAGCCGGACAGCGGGCACGCAGGAAATCCGTGCCGAGCGCAACCGTCTGCGGTTCCGAAATAAAGAAACGCATGATGTAAGGCGAAAACAGTTCGTACAGGACAATACTGACCAGCGCACAGACAATGCCGAGATTCCTGGAAAAGCGCACGGTTTCATTCATCCGTTTATAGTTCTTTGCAGAATAGTTATAGGCCGTGATCGGAACCATGCCCTGAAAGATGCCGACGCCGATATTCAGCGGCAGACGCTCCGCCTTCAGGACAATGCCGATTGCGGCAACCGGAATATCCCCGTAGCCCGACATCAGTCTCTGAATCACCATATAGTTCAGGTCAAACAGGAAGCCGGCAATCGATGAAACAACGCCGATGCTGAAGACTTTTTTCAGATGTGCCGCCTCGGGAAGAAGACGCAGGGAATACAGCCGGATCACGGAATCCGGACCGAGTCTGCGGATCATATAAATAAAGTACGCACATGAAATGCAGTTGGATACACATGTGGCGGCACCTGCACCGGCAATTTCCATTCCTTTCGGAAACAGCACAAACATAAACAGCGGATCCAGACCGATATTGATCAGCCCGCCGAGCATAATGCCGAAGCCTGCCTTTTTTGATTCGCCCGTACTGCGCAGAAGATTGGCCATAACATTGGCCATCACCGTCGGTATCCCGCCGAAAACAATGACAAGCACCGCATAGGTCTCTGCATACATAAGCACGTCATCCTTTGCCCCGAGCAGATGCATCAGAGGAGCGTTGAAGAACAGAACGATGAGCGAGAAGGTCATTCCGGCCAGCAGGGCAAACCAAAGGGAAAAGCTGGCAACCCGGCGTGCCCCCTCCGGATTCTTCTCCCCCATCAGGCGGGAAACCTGCGCCCCGCCGCCGACTCCCGAGATTCCGGCAAGGGCCGTGCAGATGTTGAATACCGGAAGAACAAGAGAGGCGCCGGCAACCATCAGCGGATTATTCGTCCTGCCCACGAAAAAAGTATCGGCAATGCTGTAAACCAGCACGATCAGCTGTCCCATAATGGTCGGCACAGCCATTGTCTGCACAGCCTTTCCTCCACATACTTCATCCTGGGTCAGATGGCAGGTGTCAGAGTTATCCTGCCTCGATTGGAACACCTGCTGGTCCATGACCCAGACCAGCTGATCCTGGGCTTCCAGGAACGATACATAGCTCGTTTCCGTCGCTGTCCTCGCTATGATGAGCCTGGCTGTGGCCACAGGGTTTCTTCCTTCGTTTCTGTCCCTCTCGGTGGCATAAAGGCTGACGGTTGTCGGAACACCGGCATTGACCCAGTCGTTGAAGCAGAACTTGGTCTCAAACCGGCCGTCCTTGTCCAGCTGTCCCTGCCAGATGTTGATGTCGGCTGTTTCCGCCAGATCGTTGAAGCTGAAGTAATAACCGGCATAGATCACCTTCTCGTTGGTGTCCTTCATTTCAAGGGGTATCTTGTAGTTGAGGTTGTTGTAGGCGGTACGCAGCCATTTCAAAGCTCTGGCTTCCGCCCTCCTGGCCATGGTTCTCTCACACTGCAGGATGATCGGATGGAGCCTGTAGGTCAGGTTTTCAACGTACGCATCGGTCATCTTCTCGATTTCCTCTTCCGTCGGATAAGGCATGCGCTTGTAGCCGGCTCTGTCTGTTACCTTGGCTACTTCCTCAGGGCTGAGTTCCCAGAATTTCTTCGCGTAGTCATAGATCTCCTTGTTTACCGCATCTTCGATAAAGTCCTGTTTTCCTGCTTTGGTATATCTCTCAAAGATATCCAGGAAGAGGTCGTACCATTCCTTGTTGGTCCTTGGCCTGTAGTTCTTTGCGCTGTTCGTCTGTAAATGTTTCTTTGGGCATGTTCTCCTCCTTGGCAGATGTTCTGCTCCAATTCTAACATCTTCCAATTGAGGTCTTGTCCATATTACAGGTCAGCAATTTCTCCAGTGTCCATTTTTATGGATCATCTTTTAATCAGTGTCCACTATTCAGGTTCACCCCCACTTTCGTGTCCATTTTTATGGGTACAGTTTACACTATTGTCCGAACCGCTATGAATAAGGAAAAATGTCCCAACTTGGGACAAATTAAAAAAGGAAACGCCCCTAACAATCCATAGGATTGATTCGGAGCGTTTCCTTTGAAAAGAGGGAAGAAGGAAAAAAATGAAAAAGATGCAAAGTGAACTACCCACCACTTAGAATCTAAAGATTCTTGAAGTGGGGGCTTCCTGTTTCACCGAGAACTGCGGCTGTACAAGCCCGGCTTACACTCTCTCCACAGGCGTATCGGTTCCCGCAGTTCCTGCGGTACCGTATCTGTCCCGGTTCTTATATGACCGGGATCCTGTTTTCTGTCAGTATCCGTATCCCTTCATTTCTCAGATTCACTGCCGCATTGATATCACGGTCGTGTTCAGTACCGCATTGCGGACATACCCATCTCCTGACTTTCAGATCCTTCACGGATGGCTCCTTACACCCGCATACACTGCAAATCTGACTGGAAGGGAAAAAACGGTCAACGACGATCACGTATTTGCCTTGTTCCTCCATCTTGTACTCCAGGTATCTCCGGAACTGGCCGAATCCATTGTCATTCGTAGCTTTTCCCAGGCGAAGAGCTCCTGCCAGTCCTCTCAGATCAATATCTTCCAATACCACCGCATCGCAGGAATTGGCTATCTTCCTGCTCTCCTGGTGGCACCAGTTATCTCTCTGATTCGATATCCGTTCATGGATGACAGCGATCTTTCTCTTCTGTTTCTGTATATTCCGGCATTCTTCCAAGGGTCTCTTATA
>JAIKYQ010000017.1 GCA_024683035.1 Eubacterium sp. | reverse complement strand
AAGGATTTCTGCACCGGCCGCCTGCAGGCGGTCCAGCGTTTCCTGGTGCGGGTGGCCGTAAAAGCTTTTCTTCGGTGCGGAAACCAGGGCCAGCTCGGGCTGCAGCACGTCCAGCATTGCTTCCGATGTGGAATTCCGGGAACCGTGATGCGCGACTTTCAGGCAGTCGATCCTGGCCAGGTACGGGATCAGTTCCTCTTCTCCTTCCTGTTCCAGATCACCTGTCAGAAGCGCCGTGAACCGATCAAAGCCCACCTTCAGCACCAGGGATCCCGCATTTCCGGACTGTGCCCCTCCGTACGGCCTGTCCTTGGCTGCTTTCTCCTGCTGAAAAGGATGCAGTACTTCGATCTGCAGTTTTCCGCACTGCAGGCCATCGCCCCTTTCGAGCAGACCGGCGGCGGTACCGGCCCTGCGGCAGGCAGAAAGGATCCTGGCTCCGTCTTCCGTCCGGCTCATCCATGCCGGCATGAAAACATATCCGATCCGCAAAGAGGTCTTTTTATCCGCTGCCAGCTCCAGGATCTCTTCGATCCCGTTGATGTGATCGGCATCATCGTGCGACAGGAAGACTGCTTCGACTCTGCCGATCCCCCGGCTCTGCAGGTACGGCAGGATCCTGTATTTTCCAACCTCGCTGACATTGGTGCTCCCGCCGTCAGACAGAAAGACGTGCTTCCCGGTCTGCAGGATCAGGCAGTCGCCCTGTCCGACATCCAGCATCGTCAGAGAAAAAGCAGGATACCGGCGCCCCATCAGGCACAGGATGGCCAGACCCCCGGCCAGGGCACCCCGCAGCCGCTGTCTTTTACCCATCCTGCCATATGAAGATCTCCCGACGGTCAGGAAATACAGCAATAAAAGAAAGCCGCCATAATAGACCAGGATCTGCCAGGCTGCCGGCTGTCCGCAGACGAACGTGCTGCAGGGCAGGCGCCGTGCCAACCCCAATATGCCGTCATACAGCCGCAGGCCCAGATGGACGGGCAGAAGCAGCCAGGACGCTGCGCCCGGAAAAAGAAACGCCCCCAGACTGCCGGCTGCACCGGCAACCAGAATATACTGCACAAAGGGAACCAGCAGCAGATTCAGAGGCAGGCCCCAAAGCGGCAGCTCATAGAAATAGTACATCATCAGCGGCAGAGTAGTGAGCTGGATGGCGCCCCAGGAAACCGTACTTTCCCACAACGCTTCCCCGATCTTCTTCCCCAGTTCTCCTTTTCCGGCCTTCTTTCGGCTTTCTGCCTTCCAGCCTGAACTGCCGGGCCAGGGCAGTGCTTTGCCAAAAACAGGTGCGATCACCGAAGCTCCCAGCGCAGCGGAAAACGACAGCTGAAAACCCGCATGAAACAGGCAGCCCGGCCGGACCAGCAGCATACAGATGGCTGTCACCGCCATGGCACAGGCGGAATCATAGGAAAGATGCTTCACTCTTGCCAGCAGATAGATCAGAAACATCAGGCAGGCCCGTACGGCAGCGACCGGCGATCCGGTCAGCGCCGTGTAGGACACCATGATCAGCGCCGCCAATGCACCGGCAGGCTTCTGCGGCAGCCGCAGATACAGCAGCAGTTTCAGAACACTCATGCCCAGCAGCATGATGTGCAGGCCGGAGATCACCAGCAGATGCAGACATCCTCCCACCTGGAAATTCCGGCGGCTGTCCTCTGTCAGCAGCGCGCGGTCTCCCATCACCATGGCGGCCAGGATGCCGGCTGTGTCTTCTGCCATGTGCCCGGCATAGGCAGCCGTCAGCCGTTCCCGCAGACAAAAAAGGGATCTGGCCAGACCGGCCCCGCCTTCCCGGCACGTGGTTTCTTCTGCCCAGACGCGGTAGTAGATGCCCTGGGAGGCATAGTAGCCTGCCTGGTCAAACTGTCCGGGGTTCGTGGCCGCCTCCAGCGGACGCATGTCGCCCCAGGCTGCCAGCTCATCACCCGGCAGTGCGGCACTTCCGTGATATTCTGTTGAAACAAAAAGCTTTGGAAAAAAAATGTGACGGTCACGCAATGTGACCCGGCTGTGACGAAGCGTATACCGGACGGTATCCTCTGTGATCCTGCGGTCAGTGATCTTTCCGGAAAGAAACACACGCTGCCCTTCTTCCAGCAGCTTTCGTTCTTCCGCAGTCACCGCCGGCTCTCCGAAAACCGGAACGCCGCAGGTATGACAGATCCAGATGGCGATCATCAGTCCGATACACACCAGGCATACGGGACGTTTTTTCATTCGATCAGAGAATCCTTTCTGGAAAAAGGTTCGGACAGTCTGACTGTTTTCCGGAACACGGTATTTGTCTCCCCGTCCAGCGTGATCTGCACCTTGCTCACGCCGCAGGTATCCGTCAGCGAATTGACGATCGCATAGATCTGCACTTCTTCCGACACGTCGGGCGCCGCCGTGATCCGGACACTGCTGCTGTCCAGATTGACGTAGCAGATATCATCCTGTGTAATAACGCTCAGGATGTGGATGTCCGTCCCGAAGGTCGCCATGCTCCCGGTGACCCAGGGACCTTTGAACAGTTCTTCGACTACGGCTCTTTCCAGCGGTTCGCTGCTGGTATAGTACACCTTCCTGGTTTCCGGGATCAGCTTTGTCCCGGTCAGATCGGTAAAATACAGGGTCATGACGGCACTCTGATAGGCATTGATCGTTTCTGCGGAATTTTCCACAAAGCTGTTCGTTGTCATCGAGCCGACTCCGTTGCCGTGAGAATCCGTAAGACCGTTTCCCTTTACCGTAAACACGACGGCGTCTACTCCGTCGATCTGCAGGAACTCCCGCACCAGACCACCGCGCACCAGTGCTTCCCGGCCGATGGGCATTTTCTTATAGGCAGCGGAAAAATCCAGGATCAGCGTCTTTTCATCCAGCGTGCTTCCCGTAATGGTCACACCCTCCGGCAACAGGCTGTACAGATGCCCGTTCTGCAGATCGCTGCCCTGCAGGGTGATCAGTTCATCGATGAGTTCCACGGTCTCTGTTGCCACAGGCTCGTAGGCGAAGGTCTCCAGACGATTCTGGTCTTCATTCAGATAATAAAGGAAAAACCCGTCTTCTGCTTCCGGCTGTCCCTGCAGTCCGCACGCTCCCAAAAGCAGCGCCAGAAGGACCGGTATGCATATGAAAAATCTGTTCTTCACCCTGCCCTCCTATACGACATGCATTAACGGGATCCGGATCGAGAATGTGGTTCCCTCTCCCAGTTTGCTGGTTACCCGGACGGCTCCCCGGTGCATGGCAATGGCACTCTTCGTGATCGCCAGTCCCAGGCCGGTGCCTCCGATATCCCGGGAATGACTCTTGTCCACGCGGTAAAACCGTTCAAAGATATTGTCGACATCGTCCTCCGGGATCCCGATGCCGGAATCGGCGATCGTCACATAGAAATACTTTCTGTCCGCGTTCAGGGAAATACGCACCCATCCGCCTTCCGGTTTATTATACTTGATCGCGTTTTCGATGATATTGGTCAGGGCCAGCGTCAGCTTGGTTTCATCCACTTCCGCCGTTACGGGACGGAACGCATCCAGATAAAGCTCCACCTTGGCCTTTTCCGCAATCGGCTCCAGTCTCCGGAGGATCTGTTCCAGTTCTTCATTGATGTTGATCTCTTCGATATTCAGATCCGCGGCGTTTTTATCCATACGCACCAGGGACAGCAGGTCGCTGATGATCTGATTCTCCCGGTCGATCTCGTCTGAAATATCCTGCATGAATTCCTTGTACTGCTCCAGCGGTGCGTCGGGATTCATGTTCAGGGAATCGGCCAGCACTTTCATGGAAGCCAGCGGCGTCTTCAGCTCATGGGACACATTGGAAACGAATTCGTCCCGGGTATCGTCTACTGTTTTTACCCGGGTCAGCATGCGGTTGAAGGCATCCGTGATCAGCTCTGTTTCAATATAGTCTGAAACAGAAATATCTTCATCCTGGTACCCGTCCGTGATCCCTTCGATCGCGCTGGTGATCTTCTGGAACGGTCTCACTAATACCTTGGACAGGAAGAAGCCGACCACCAGGATCGCCGCGATCACAATACCCAGCGTGACGGTTCCGCGCCGTTCCAGAATATTCTTGCTGTTGTTGATCTCCACGGTAGAAACACTGATCAGCAGAACGCCGATGATCTCTCTGGCTTCCGAATTGATATTCCGGATTGCCACGGTCATTTCGATGTACTGATGGTCATCGTCATACAGACTGGTTTCCTTACCGGAAAAACAGTCAATGACCTCCTGCGAGAGAGAGGTTTTCCCCAGATCCAGATTGTAGGTATCCCGAATGACCCGGTCATCCTGGTTGATGATCAGGATACGCCCGTTATAGATATTTGTCAGCATATCGCATTCTGCGTTGATGACTTCATCATCGGGATTATCCATATAGCCGCGCCGGACAAGCTGGTCGGCAAGCATGTCGCACTGGTTTTTTACCAGGATCGTACGCTGGGATACAGCACGGGACTCGTAGCTGTGTACAACTACGTTCTCAATGATAAGCGCGGGCACAATGCCCACGATAAAGAAGAGCAGCATCACCCGGAATCGGATGCTTCTCAGAAAAGTCCATCTTCGGGATGCGGGTTTATGAATACCCGGAGCCGGCATCGCTTCTTACCCCGCTTCAGGCCTGGAAATAATAGCCCACACCCCATTTGGTGTGCACGTACTTCGGCTCCGACGGGTTTTCTTCAATCTTTTCACGCAGACGGCGGATATGTACGTCGACCGTACGGACATCGCCCGGATATTCATAACCCCAGACAATATTCAGCAGGTTTTCCCGGCTGTACACTTTGTTGGGATTGAATACAAGCAGCTGCAGCACATCGAATTCCTTGGCCGTCAGATTGACTTCTCTGGCACCGATAAACACTCTGCGGCTGTCGCAGTCCAGCTTCAGATCGCCGATCTCCACGATCCGGGCCTGTTCCTCTGTCTTTTCCGGTTTTCTGGTACGGCGGATGATGGCTTTGATCCTGGCTTTCACTTCCAGAATATTGAACGGCTTGGTCACATAATCATCGGCCCCGTATTCCAGGCCCATGATCTTGTCCATGTCTTCTCCTTTGGCAGTCAGCATGATGATCGGCACATTGGAAAACTCCCGGATCTGCTGGCACACCTCCAGGCCGTTCATCTTCGGCAGCATCAGATCGAGCAGAATGATGTCGTAGTCATTCTCCTTGACCATGTTCAGCGCTTCTTCGCCGTCATAGGCACAGGCCACTTCCATGCCGTCCTGTTCGAGAGAAAAGCGGATCCCTTTTACGATCAATTTTTCATCATCCACTACCAGAACTTTATTCGCCATCTTTAAACCTCAATTTCTTCTTTTATTTTACTGAATGCTTTTTCTTTAATCCCTTCAATGTTCATGATCTCTTCCGGCGACGAGAACGGACCGTGGGCTTCCCGGTATGCTATGATAGCCGCTGCCCTGGCTTCGCCGATCCCGGAAAGGGTCATCAGTTCTTCACGGCCTGCCGTATTGAGATTGACCTTTCCCGAAAAGGCTCCCGCCTCTTCTTCCTCCGCGCCGGCTGCCGGCACACCGCCTGCCGTTTCGACTTCTTCCGCCGTCAAAACGGTGATCTGCTCGCCGTCCGCCAGGAATGCCGCCTGATTCAGCAGACGCAGTTCCGCGTCTTTCCGTGTGCCTCCGGCAGCCGCCAGTGCTTCAAACACCCGGCTTTCGGCAGGCAGCTCATAGACGCCGGGCGACTGTACCGCGCCGCAGACATAGACCCAGATGGTTTCCGGTTCCGGAAGCGGCACCTCTGTCTGTATGTCCGGTTCTTCTTCCGGTTCAGAGAGTTCCGATTCCAGTTCTGTGTCTGTTCCGCTTTCCGCCGGGCTCCACTGATACGCTGTCACAGATCCGCATCCTCCGATCGGCAAAACGCCGGCCAGAACGGCTGCTAACAGAAAGATCATGCATCGCTTTTGTTCGTTCATAGGACATGCCTCCTGCAGAATAATTCCGCAGTGTCCCCTGCAATGCCTGAACTTTATATATTGTATCGAATTTTTGTAACAATTACAAGATAGTTATTACGATATGTTCAAGAGACTATTACTATACTGAGGTGTTCAGGAGTTTATAGGTTTCTGAACGGACGCATTTCTCCCGGATACAGAACCCCAGCGCCGACACGCTTGCGCTTCGCTATGAGCACTTGCTGAGCACGAGTGTAACGAAGTGCCAAGCTTACGTGCGATGCATGCCGGGCCCTTAGTGAGCTTTAGCGAACTTAGTAGCCCGGCGGGTCGGACCTCGCTAAGGGCCGGCCATGCTCCGACAGTCGGCTTATGGGGACCTGTACCCCGTCGGAATGCTGGCTTTCAAAACGCAGAAAGCAGCCGGCGGACATATACTTTTACAAGCGCGCATTCTGAAAGGAACGAAGCTGAGATCCACTGCATACGCAGACCAGGCGGTCGGGATGAGAATAGATCATTCATGAACATCCCGGCCGCCCGGTCGAAGTTGGCAGTTAGCTCAGCGGAGTGGTTCAGGCAAGCGATAAAAGTATATGTCCGCCGGCTGCACCTAATGTTTTAAAACCTATAGTAATCCGGTATCCCGGCAATTCAGGCCCCTTCTGCTACAGGGTGCGCAGGATGTCGCACAATCTGTCGATTTCTTTTTCTGTAATGATCAGGGGCGGTACCAGGCGCAGTACATCGGATCCGGCGCTGATGATCAGGAGACCTTTTCCAAGCGCCGCCTGTACCACTTCGCCGACGGGACGTCCTGTCACGACCAGGCCCTGCATGAACCCTTTACCGCGGCGCGCACCAAGCCAGGGAAGTTCACGGACCAGGGCATCCAGTTTTTTCTCCAGATACGGGGCGGTCTGTGCTACGTGTTCTACGATCTTTTCTTTTTCAAAGATGTCCAGTACCGTACTGACGGCGCGGCAGGCCAGCGGATTGCCGCCGTAGGTCGTGCCGTGGTCGCCCGGGACCAGGGACTGTGCCGCTGTTTTTTCATTCAGCAGAAAAGCACCGACCGGGATGCCGCAGCCGATGGCTTTGGCCACTGTCAGGATATCCGGCTCCACCCCGTATTCCTGGAACGCAAACATATGTCCGCTGCGTCCCATGCCGCACTGGATTTCGTCCAGGATCAGCAGAATATCGTTTTCATCGCAGAGCTGCCGGATCCCCTGCAGAAATGCCGGCTCTGCCGGATAGATCCCGCCTTCTCCCTGGATGGTTTCCAGAATAATGGCGCAGGTCTTTTCATTTACCTGCTCTTGCACGCTCTCCAGATCATTGAAGGAGGCAAACCGGATCCCACCGATCAGCGGACGGAACGGTTCCTGATAATGCTCGTTGCCGGTCACGGAAAGCGCGCCGAGACTGCGCCCGTGGAAAGAATTGTGCATGGCAATGATCTCATGGTCATTTTTATGATCCTTCAGCCAGGCATATTTCCGTGCTGCCTTAATGGCACCTTCGATAGCTTCCGTCCCGCTGTTCGTGAAGAAGACTTTGTCCATTCCGGCTGCCTTCGCCAGCTTTTCCGACGCTTCCGCCAGCCTGTCATGATAATACAGGTTGGAGGTATGGATCAGAAGTCCTGCCTGCTCCTGGATCGCATTGGTAAAAACGGGATGGGCATGTCCCAGGGCATGCACCGCGATCCCTGCTGCAAAATCCAGATATTCGTTTCCTTCCGCATCATACAGATACATTCCCTTGCCGCGGGTAAACGCGACCGGGAACCGGTTGTAGGTGTGCAGGACATACTGTTCCGTTTTTTGTCTGATCTGCTGTGTATTCAACTCTGTTTCCTTTCCTTTTTCCGTATAAGCCCGCGCACAGCTCTGCAAGCAGTCTCACATCCCTGTGCCGGAGACGGGACTTACTCACTGTATTTCTTTTCTTCGTCCCGCAGAAGTGCGGTCCCGATTCCTTTATTTGTAAAGATTTCCAGCAGCAGGCAGTGGGGTATGCGTCCGTCCAGTATATGTACCCGGTTGACGCCCTGCGTGATCGCATGCATGCAGCTTTCCAGCTTCGGGATCATGCCGCCGCTTACCACGCCGGTATCGATCAGCTGCCGGGCTTCCTGTACCGTCAGTTCGGAGATGAGGGTAGACGGATCATTCTGATCGGTCAGCACCCCTTCGATATCACTCAGAAACGCCAGCTTTTCCGCACCGACCGCCTCGGCGATCGCCCTGGCCGCATCATCGGCGTTGATGTTGTACGGCCGGAACGCATCGTCCATCCCGACCGGACAGACGATCGGAAGAAAATCCGTATCCAGCAGATCATACAGCACTTTCGGTTCCACTTTGGTGATCTCCCCGACAAAGCCGATGTCCTCTCCGCCGGACAGTTTCTTTTCCACCTGCAGCAGACCGCCGTCCTTCCCGCTGATCCCGACTGCCTTGACACCCAGCGACTGAACCATGCTGACCAGAGTCTTGTTTACCTTGTTCAGCACCATCTCGGCCACTTCCATCGTATCTGCATCGGTCACCCGGAGTCCGTTGACAAAACGCGGTTCCATGCCGACCTTCCCGACCCACCGGGAGATCTCCTTGCCGCCTCCGTGCACCAGGATCGGCTTGAATCCGACCAGTTTGAGCAGCACGACATCCTCGATCACATGTTTCTGCAGTTCTTCGTCGATCATGGCGCTCCCGCCATATTTTACGACGATGATCCTGCGGTTGAACCGCTGTATGTAAGGCAGCGCCTCAATCAGTACTTCCGCTTTTTCCAGATATTTCTGCTTGACCATTCTTTTCCCCTCTGTTCCGTCTTCTCCTGTATTATCTGCCGGATTCAGCTGCGGTAATCCGCATTGATCTTCACATACTCATACGTCAGATCACATCCCCAGGCCACAGCCTGCGCCTCGCCTTCATGGAGATCCACCAGCGCCCGCACTTCTCCTTCCGAAAGGATCCGGGTCGCTTCCTCTTCACTGTACGGAAGCGCCTGTCCCTGCTGCAGAATCTGTATTTTGCCGGCCGCACTTTCAAACCAGAGATCCACCTGTGAGGGATCAAATGCCGTGCCGGCATATCCCATCGCACAGAGGATCCGCCCCCAGTTCGCATCGGCCCCGAAGATCGCCGCTTTCGTCAGATTAGACGTGATCACCGACTTGGAAAGAATGACCGCCTGTTCCTTATCCCGGGCATGCACGACTTTTGTCTCAAACAGTTTGGTCGCACCTTCTCCATCGGAAGCGATCTTCTTTGCCAGCACCGTGCAGACTTCCCGCAACGCCGTCCGGAATGCTTCAAAATCGGCATTTCTGTCCGTGATTTCCGGATTCTGCGCCAGCCCGTTTGCCATCAGCAGGACTGTATCGTTGGTAGAGGTATCGCCATCTACCGACACCATGTTGAATGTATCCTGCACGCAGTCCGAAAGGGCTTCCTGCAGCAGCTCTGCCGTGATGGCGGCATCGGTCGTGATGAAGCAGAGCATGGTGCACATATTGGGATGGATCATCCCGGAACCTTTGCACATCCCGCCGATCGTCACGGTTCTGCCGCCCAGTTCTATGGCAACGGCCGTTTCTTTCGGCAGCGTATCTGTCGTCATGATCGCTCTGGCTGCTGCCGCCCCGGCTTCTCTGCCGCCCGCAAGCATCGGTGCCATCTGCCGGATGCCGGCCACGATCTTTTCTGTCGGGATCTGCTGCCCGATCACACCGGTCGATGCCGTAAACACCGCTTTTTGCGGGATCTGCAAAGCCTCTGCCACAGCCTGCGCCGATGCGGCGCAGCAGTCATATCCTTCCTGCCCTGTACAGGCATTGGCTATGCCGCTGTTGACCACAACAGCCTGTGCCGCCTGCTTCCAGGCTGCATCCCGGACTATTTCTCTGTCCCACAGGACCGGCGCTGCCTTAACCAGGTTGGTCGTAAAGGTTCCCGCCGCCCTGCACGGAACGGTGCTGTATACCAGCGCCATATCCTGCCGGTCCGCTTTCTTGATCCCGGCCGCACAACTCGTCGCCTGAAATCCGGCCGCTGCGGTAACTCCTCCGTCAACTGTCTGCATCTTTCTGCTCTCCTGTCTTATTCGTTCTGTTCTGCTTTATTGTTTTCTGCGATCACGGAAACACCGGCACCATCTCAAGGCCTGTGTTTTCCGGAAGTCCAAACAGCAGGTTCATATTCTGCACAGCCTGCCCGGCTGCTCCTTTTACCAGATTGTCCAGCGCGCCCATCGCAATCACCCTGCCCGTTCTCTTATCCAGACAGAAGCCTATGTCTGTATAATTGCTGCCTTCCACCCATTTGGTTTCCGGACAGACGCCTTCGCCCAGGAATCGGATAAACGGCTCCTTATCGTAATGCGCCCGGTATGCCCGGACGATCTCTTCTCCCTGGATCCCTGCATCAGACAGATCCGCATAGGCCGTGACCAGGATCCCTCGATTCATCGGAATGAGGTGCGGCGTAAAATTCAGGCAGATACTGCGACCGGCTGCATAGGAAAGCTGTTCCTCGATCTCCGGTGTATGACGGTGCGTCGTCACGCCGTATGCCTTTACGTTTTCGTTGACCTCACAAAACAGATTGGCCAGTTTTTCACCGCGCCCGGCCCCGGACGTTCCGGATTTGGCATCGATGATGATGGTATCAGGATCGATCAGTCCCTCTCTGACCAGCGGCCAGAGCGTCAGGATCGAACAGGTTGTATAACAGCCCGGATTGGCAACGATGCGGGCGCCGGGTATCTCTTTCCGCTTCAGTTCACACAGCCCATACACGGCTTCTTTAATAAACGCAGGGGAAGCATGCTGCAGCTTATACCATTTTTCATATACAGCCACATCCTTCAGCCGGAAATCCGCCGACAGATCGATGATCTTTGCCTTGTTCAGGATATCCTCACTGACTGTCCCCGCGCAGAAGCCCTGCGGAGTCGCCGTAAAAATCACATCGGCCTCTTCCGCCAGTTCTTTCATATTATCATCACGGCATACCGAATCAGACAGTGTTGTCATGTTCCTGTATACATCCGCATACCGTTCCCCGTTATAACTGCGGGAGCCCAGCCAGATCAGGTTTACTTCCGGATGGCGCAGCAGCAGTCTCACCAGCTCTCCGCCTGCATATCCCGTTGCTCCGATAATTCCTGCTTTGATCATTTTTTACGGTTCCTCTTCCTTTTTTATAAACTATCCGGCCGACGGTTTCCGGCCGTCTCCTGCCGAACGCACATATATCAGCATATGCCCGTTATCCTGCAATGTCAATTGGAAGGCGACTGTCATTCTATTTTTATGCATAAATATACAGCATGTATTAAAATTATGCAATATTATTCATAAAAATTAATTTCGGTTGTTGCAAAAGCAGTCTGTTTATTGTATGATACCTCTCAAAAGCACATTAACATAAAGGAGACTCTTTATTATGAACGAAAAAGTGATACTTGCCTATTCCGGCGGCCTGGATACCACCGCCATCATTCCCTGGCTGAAAGAAAACTTCGGATACGATGTCGTCTGCGTCTGCATCGACTGCGGCCAGGAAGAAGAACTGACCGAAGACAATCTGGAAGAACGGGCCCTGTCTTCCGGCGCTTCCAAATTATATATTGAAGATGTCGTGGATGAATTCTGCGATGATTTCATCATGCCCTGCGTGCAGGCCGGCGCTGTGTATGAACACAGCTATCTGCTGGGTACCTCCATGGCCCGCCCGGTCATTGCCAAGCGCCTTGTCGAGATTGCCCGTGCCGAAGGCGCCACCGCGATCTGCCACGGCGCAACCGGAAAAGGCAACGATCAGATCCGCTTCGAGCTGGGCATCCATGCTCTGGCTCCGGACATCCGTATCATCGCTCCGTGGAGAATGCCGGAAGTCTGGGGGATGAACTCCCGTGAAGAAGAGATCGAGTATTGTAAGGCACACGGCATTGACCTGCCGTTCTCCATGGGCAAAGGCTACAGCCGCGACCGGAACCTCTGGCATATCAGCCATGAAGGTCTGGAACTGGAAGACCCGGCTGAAGCACCGAATTATGACAAATTGCTGGTGATGAGCGTCACACCGGAAAAAGCCCCGGACACCCCCACAGAGATCACACTGACCTTCGAAAAAGGTGTGCCGACCTCTCTGAACGGCAAGAAGGGAACGGTTGCCGAAATCATCAAAGAGCTGAACGCCCTGGGCGGCGCCAACGGGATCGGCATTGTCGACATCGTGGAAAACCGTGTCGTCGGCATGAAATCGCGCGGCGTATACGAAACTCCCGGCGGCACCATCCTCATGGCTGCCCATGACCAGCTTGAAGAACTGATCCTGGACCGCGAGACCATGGAAACCAAGAAAACACTCGGCAGCCATTTTGCCCAGATCGTATACGAAGGCAAATGGTTCACTCCGCTGCGCGAAGCCATCCAGGCTTTCGTCACCTCCACCCAGCAGTACGTGACCGGCGAAGTCAAAATGAAACTGTATAAAGGCAATATCATCAAGGCCGGGACCACATCTCCCTACAGCCTGTACGACGATTCGCTGGCCTCTTTCACCACCGGCGATCTGTACGATCACACCGACGCAACCGGATTTATCAATCTGTTCGGGCTGCCGCTGAAGGTGCGTGCCCTGAAGATGCAGGGAAAAGAGTAAGGTTCTGACCGGCCCTGTCTTTTCAATCTCCTTTCAAAGGCGTATACTGAGTATATAACGTCTTTGAAAGGAGTTTTTTTTATGAAATACTATATGCCCGCCAGGGTTTATGCTGAAGAAAACTGCATCGCCAACCACGCGGAAGAGATCTGCTCTCTGGGCACCCACGCCTACCTGATCACAGGCCGCAGCAGTGCGGAAAAGAACGGTTCGCTCGATGATGTGAAGGCGATTCTGGAAAATGCCGGGATCCCCTATGAGCATTTCAATGAAATAGAAGAAAACCCTTCGGTGGATACCATCATGAAGGCTGTCTACATCGGTCTGGACGAACATGTGGATTTCGTGATCGGGATCGGCGGCGGCTCACCCATGGACGCAGCCAAAGCCGTTGCCATGATGGTCTGCCAGAAGGAGAAACGGGCTTCCTACTTATATGAAAAGGGCAGCGACGAAGCGCTTCCGCTCGTCCTGATCCCCACAACCTGCGGAACCGGTTCGGAAGTCACCGGTGTATCGGTGCTGACCCGGCACGACCTGGGCACCAAGCTTTCCATGTTCCATTCGGTGTTCGCGGATCTGGCCCTGCTCGACGGCAAATACCTGACCTCTCTGCCGCACTCGGTTCTTGCCGATACGACCATGGATGCGCTGGCGCACTGCATGGAAAGTTACATCAATGCCGACGCCACGGTGTACAGCCGTATGTGTGCGGATGCCGGGCTGAAGCTTTGGGGCAAAAGCAAAGACGTGATCCAGGGAAAACGGGAAGCGCAGCCTGCTGATTATCTCAACATGCTGCATGCATCCGCCATGGCCGGTATGGCCATCGCCCAGACCGGGACCAGCCTGCCGCATGGACTGAGTTATACCGTGACCTATCAGACCCACATGCCCCATGGAAAAGCCTGCGGGTATTTCCTGCCGGGTTATCTGCGGGAAGCTTCCGCAAAAGATGCGGCGCATGTGCTGAAAAAAGCCGGCTTTGCCTCGCTGGACAAACTGGAGAAGTATTATCAGAAAACATCCCGCCCGGAAGAGCTTCCCGTCAAGGTGCTGGAAACCGGCATTCAGGAAATCCTGCAGAGCCCGGGAAGGCTGGCCAAAGTTCCGTTTGCCGTAGATGAAGCCATGCTGCGGCGTATGGCCCGTCTGTAATCCTACTCATCCTGTACAGAATATGGTACACTAAAGCAACCCCTTATTTCCACCGCCGTTTACCGGCAGAAACAGGAGCGCGCCATGATCAAAGAATATACCAAGATACCAGCCAAGATGAATGAAAATGTCCAGCTGAAGATCATTCCGGGACATTTCGTCACAACCCATTCCCATGTTACCAATTACATGGAGATCACGACCCTGAAATCCCGCTGCAACGAAGCGCACGGCCTTGCTTCTCTTCTGGCCATGCGGTATACCGTTGATACGCCGGTCGACTCCATTATCTGCCTGGATGGTACCCAGGTCATCGGCACATATCTGGCTGAAGAACTGACTAAAGCCGGTATCCTTTCCTACAACGCCCACCGCACCATTTATGTAATCGCACCGGAGCTGGCCCCGACCGGCCAGATCATCTTCCGGGACAACATGGCACAGCTGGCACTGCGGAAAAAATACGTACTCCTGCTGCTCGGCTCCCTGACCACCGGTAATTCACTCCGTTCGATCGCAGCCAGCGTCCAGTATTACGGCGCCTACATCAGCGGTGCCTGCGCGATCTTCAGCGCCGTCGAAGATGTGGACGGCCTGCCTGTCACCGCTGCCTTCCATCCGGAAGACGTGCCGGAATACACTTCCTACAAGCCGAATGAATGTCCGCTCTGTAAACAGGGCGTGCCGATCGATGCGATCGTCAACAGTTTCGGATACAGCGAACTGGGAAGAAAAGCAGACTTCTACGGATAAAAGTTCCCGATCCCGGAACTGCATGGAAAAGAACTGCGGCACACCGTATTTTACCTGGTGTGCCGCAGTTCTTTTTATAGTGCTATCCTGTATGCTCAGTCGTCGACCGAATAATTCGGCGCTTCTTTGGTGATGTGGATATCGTGCGGATGGGACTCTTTCAGGGATGCCGCCGAGATCTTCATAAACTTCCCGGTCGTTTTGAGAGTCTCGATATTCCGGGCGCCGCAGTATCCCATACCGGCCCGGAGACCGCCGATCAGCTGGAAGATCGTATCCTCCACCATACCTTTGTACGCCACACGGCCTTCCACGCCTTCCGGAACCAACTTCCGTGCGTTGGACTGGAAATACCGGTCTGCACTGCCGTGTGCCTGCTCCATGGCAGCCATCGAACCCATGCCGCGGTATACTTTGTATTTTCTGCCCTGGTACAGTTCGAACTCTCCCGGAGACTCATCACAGCCGGCCAGCATGCTGCCCATCATGCAGACATCGGCACCAGCCGCAATAGCCTTTGTCACATCGCCGGAGTATTTGATGCCGCCGTCGGCTATGATCGGCGTACCGGTCTTTTTAGCTGCTTCATAGCTGTCCATAACCGCCGTAATCTGCGGGACACCGATACCGGCCACGACACGGGTCGTACAGATCGAACCGGGGCCGATACCGATCTTGACACAGTCGGCGCCGGCCGCGATCAGATCGGCCGTCGCTTCGCCGGTGGCCACATTGCCGGCAATAACCTGCAGTTCCGGATATGCTGCCTTGATCTCGTGCAGCGCACGGAAGATATTGGCAGAATGGCCATGCGCGGAATCCAGTACCACACAGTCCACATGCACTTTGACAAGCGCCTGTACTCTTTCCAGCACATCCGGCGTGATTCCCACGGCTGCGCCGCAGAGCAGGCGGCCATGCTCATCTTTTGCCGAATCCGGATACCGGATCTGTTTTTCTATGTCCTTGATCGTGATGAGACCTTTCAGATTTCCGTCATCATCCACAATCGGAAGTTTCTCTTTCCGGGCGTTTGCCAGAATGCGCTTCGCTTCTTCCAATGTCACGCCTTCCTTAGCCGTGATCAGGTTTTCGGCATGCGTCATGGATTCTTTGATTTTTTTCTTGAAATCCGTTTCAAAAAGGAGATCCCGGTTCGTGATGATACCGACCAGCTTATGGCCTTGTGTAACCGGTACGCCGGAGATCCGGTATTTACCCATCAGCGCATTGGCTTCTTCCAGGGTGTTTTCCGGAGAAAGGAAAAACGGATCCGTAATGACGCCGTTTTCGGAACGTTTGACTTTGTCTACTTCATCGGCCTGCTGTTCGATCGTCATATTCTTATGAATGATGCCGATCCCGCCCTGCCTTGCCATGGCAATGGCCATGCGATGCTCTGTAACCGTATCCATCCCCGCACTCATCATGGGGATGTTCAGACGGATTTTTTTCGTCAGATTTGTACTTACGTCAACCAAATTCGGAGTTACCTCAGAATATTGAGGTACTAACAATACGTCATCAAAAGTTATGCCTTCACCGATGATCTGTCCCATGCTATCCTCGCTTTCTTGCGTATTATCCCCCAGTATTTTCGTGAGTATAACATTCAGTGCCGGGAAAGTCAACAGAGGGAGAGGACGCTCGATAACCGTCTGTTATCAAAAGGAGCAGATGGCCGTGAATAAGTAATAGGACAGTCATCTTCGCGCCCTGACGGGTGCTCGATAGCCGTCTGTCTGTATTCAAAGAGAACGGAACGAGACAGTCATCTTCGCGCCCTCTCGGGCGCTCGATAGCCGTCTGTCTGTATTCAAAGAGAAACAGAACGAGGCAGTCATCTTCGCGCCCTCTCGGGCGCTCGATAGCCGTCTGTCGCCTCATAGTTACAGAAAACAGAACAGGTCCTTCGGACCTCTCTGATACAAAAAGGAACAGCCCTTCTGATGCAAGCATCAAGGGCTGTTCCTTTTTGTATCACAGCGCTTCGCGCTGCTGTTCTGTTTTCTTGACTGCGAGGCTTGTTACTCGCTTACATCATTCCCGGAGCTCCTGCCGGCATGGGCGGGGTGGGCTCTTTGATGATGGAGACGGCGCCTTCTGTGGTCAGCAGGGAGGATGCTACGCTGGTAGCATTCTGCAGCGCGCTGCGGGTAACTTTGGCCGGATCCAGGATACCGGCTTTGACCATATCCACATACTCTTCGTTGTAGGCATCAAATCCGATTCCGGGTTTGGACTCTTTGACGGCGTTGATGATCACGGCGCCTTCCAGTCCTGCGTTCTCGGCGATCGTGGCCAGCGGGGCTTCCAGAGCCTTGATCACGATCTGGGCACCGGTTCTCTCGTCGCCTTCCAGTGTCCTGGCGAACTTCTCCAGCTCTTTGGTCGCATGGACGTATGCAGAACCGCCGCCGGCGATGATGCCTTCCTCCACAGCAGCACGTGTGGCGTTCAGAGCATCTTCCATACGCATCTTGGCTTCTTTCATCTCCGTCTCGGTTGCAGCACCGACACGGATCACGGCTACACCGCCGGACAGTTTGGCCAGACGCTCCTGCAGTTTCTCTTTATCAAAATCAGAAGTGGTGACTTCGATCTGGTTCTTGATCTGGTTGATACGGTCTTTGATGGCTGTCTTCTTGCCGGCGCCGTCCACGATCGTGGTGGTCTCTTTCTTGACCTGTACGGATTTGGCTGTTCCCATCATGTCGATCGTAGCATCCTTCAGTTCGAAACCGAGCTCGGAAGAAACGACCGTGCCGCCTGTCAGGATGGCGATATCCTGCAGCATTTCTTTTCTTCTGTCGCCATAACCCGGAGCCTTGACAGCACATACTTTGAAGGTGCCGCGCAGCTTGTTGACGATCAGAGTGGACAGTGCTTCGCCTTCCACGTCTTCGGCAATGATCAGCAGGCTCTTGCCGCTCTGCACGATCTGCTCCAGAAGAGGCAGGATCTCCTGAATGTTGCTGATCTTCTTGTCGGTGATCAGGATGAACGGATCTTCCAGATTGGCTTCCATCTTCTCCATATCGGTTGCCATGTACGCGGAAACATAACCGCGGTCAAACTGCATACCTTCGACCAGATCCAGCTCTGTCAGCATGGTCTTGGATTCCTCGATGGTGATAACACCGTTGTTGGTGACTTTTTCCATTGCGTCGGCAACCAGCTCGCCAACCTGATCATCGCCGGAAGAAACAGCAGCCACGCGGGCAATCTGCTCTTTTCCGTTGACCTTTTTGCTCATCTTGCCAATCAGCTGGACTGCTTTGTCGGTGGTCTTCTTCATGCCTTTGCGCAGCACGATCGGATTGGCCCCGGCAGCCAGATTGCGCATTCCTTCGTGGATCATTGCCTGTGCCAGGACAGTAGCTGTTGTCGTACCGTCACCGGCGACATCATTTGTCTTGGAAGCAACTTCACGGATCAGCTGTGCGCCCATGTTCTCGAATCCGTCTTCCAGCTCGATCTCTTTGGCGATCGTTACGCCGTCGTTTGTGATCGTCGGTGCGCCATAGGATTTCTCAAGAACTACGTTCCGGCCTTTCGGTCCCAGTGTTACACGTACGGTATCTGCCAGTTTATCAACGCCGACCATCAGCGCGGCTCTGGCGTCTTCTCCATATTTCAGTTCTTTTGCCATGATCTTTGTCCTCCTGCTTATTTCACAACGGCAAGAATGTCATTGTGCTTTACGATAATATACTCCTCACCGTCCAGCTTGACTTCTGTGCCGGCGTATTTGCTGTAGATAACCTTATCTTTTACCTTAACTTCCATTTTGACGTCTTCGGTTCCCGGACCGACTGCGATCACCAGAGCCTCCTGCGGCTTTTCCTGTGCCTGAGATGTCAGAATGATACCGGATTTGGTCTTTTCTTCAGCTTCCATTTGTTTCAGGACTACTCTGTCCCCCAGCGGAACTAACTTCATCGTAATTGCCTCCTTCATGTTCTTCTGGTTTTATTAGCACTCTGTTTTAATGAGTGCTACTCATCGAATCCTATTATACTCAGTTTTTTCCTCTTTGCAACTGTTTTTTTATTTTTTCGTTTTACCCCATAAAAAGACCCGGAAGCCGTGAAACCCATTCACACTTCCGAGACCGTCTTTAACCGCGCGGGCAGTACGCCAAAGAGCTCCTGCTGCTCTTCGTTACCAGTAAAGCCCCATCCGTTTCTTCCATTCTTCCTCCGGCGGATCCGCATCCGGCCGCAGGGAATTCTGCGGGGTATCTGCCTTTCCCCCCGCTGCCAGTTCCAGTTCCTCGTCGGAAAGGGGTGTCAAGGATCGTTCCATAAAGGCTGCCCCTTTTCCAAATAACCGATTCCGCAGTGCTTCCTTATGCGCTGCATTAGCAAAGCTGCTTCCGTGCAGCATCTGTTCCAGTTCTGTTTCCGTCAGATTAGCTTTACTCATCCGTCTTCCTCTTCTGTAAATCGTACTGATATAACAGAGGCTTCTGTCATATTATTCCTTATACATGCGAGCGTTGCAAACGGAGACTATGGTTTTTTCGCGGAGCCTGTACTGTCCGCCAACAGGTCACGGCATTTTTTCAGAAGCCGCTGATACCGTTTATTCACAGCCTTGGTATTCATGCCCATGATTTCCGCGATTTCCGCATCCTTGAGTTCCATGGCATAGCGCATGTTCAGAAATTCGCGATCCTTTTTGTCCAACTTATTGTAGAGCTGAAGGACCAGATCGTTTTCTTCTTCCAGACGCAGCAGATCCGAATCTTCTGCGCCGTATGTATCTCTTTCCGGCATTTCCGCCCGCAGGCGGTATGCCGAGGAACGCACCAGATTGATCGCATGGTTGTGGGCAATACGTGTCAGCCACGTAATGACGGATGCTCTTTCCGGGTCAAACCGGTCATAGTTTTTATAGGCAGACAGAAATGTTTCTGCTACGATATCTTCCGCCGCTTCCCTATGAAGAAGCAGCATGTAGACATACTTGTATACACGGTCGTAACATTCTTCATATACGGTTTCAAACGGTGGTTTTGACCGGAACGGGATTACTGCCATGGCCTGCTGCCCCTCTGCCCGCCGCTTATTTTCCTTCTTCGCGGCCGGCCTTGATCTCCTTCAGTTCATCAAAGATATAGGTATCCAGGACTTTGATATAAGTTCCTTTCATACCGCTGGAACGGGATTCAATCACACCGGCGCTTTCAAACTTGCGCAGTGCATTGACAATGACAGAACGGGTGATCCCGACACGGTCGGCGATCTTACTGGCCACCAGGATGCCTTCTGTTCCGTCCAGTTCGTCAAAAATATGAATGATCGCTTCCAGTTCGGAAAAGGACAGGGTATTGAACGCCGATTTGACAACCTGGATCTTTCTTCGTTCTTCCAGGGTCTCTTCGTTCACCGAGCGCATCATTTCCAGACCAACAACCGTCGTCCCGTATTCGCTCACGATAATATCGTCGATATCGTACTGCGGCATCTGGCGATACATGAATACCGTCCCCAGACGTTCTCCTGCAATTTCAATCGGGTTGATGATGGCTGTATACGAACTGGTTTCATCTCCCTCAAACCCGAGTGTATTCAGATTGACATTTTCTTTTGTAGAAAGCACGCTGAGAAAACGGTCATTCAGAAGTGTATCCACATGGGTACCCACTTCATCCGTGATCAGTTCATGGATCATGTCCACCTGAGGATGCAGCCCCACGCCAAGCACCTTTCCTTTTTTGCTGATCACAAGGATATTGGACTGCAGACATTCGACCATGACTTCACAGATATCATTGAAAACCACTTTGGTCGAATTGTTGTTGTGCAGCAGTTTATTGATCTTTCTTGTCTTGTCCAGCAACTGTACGCTCATTTATTTTTCCTCATTTTTGCCCTAATTCTATAACATTCTAACTATAGCACGCCTATTTTTGAGGTTCAAGACATTTCGATCATTTTCGCCTAATTTGTAAGAAAATACCAGAAAATTTCTCATGCGTTATGTTTTTCGATACATTTGCAACGATATTCAGGCTGTCTCTGTTCCGTCCTTTTCCCGGTTCATGACAAACCCGCATTCTTTGTCGGCACAGACCAGTTTGTTTCCCTTTTCCAGCATATAGCTGCCGCACTGCGGACATTTTTGGGAAGAAGGCCGCTGCCAGCTCATGAATGAACACTCCGGATTCTTCTCGCAGCCGAAATACTGTCTGCCCTTTTTCGTCCGCTTGCGCAGCACATCCCCGCCGCACAGCGGGCATTTTACTCCGATCTTTTCCAGATACGGCTTCGTATTCCTGCATTCCGGAAAACCGGGACAGGCCAGGAATTTTCCGTGCGGTCCGTATTTGATGACCATGGTGCGGCCGCACTCTTCGCAGATCACATCCGATTTCTCGTCTTCGATCTTTACTTCCTGCAGTTCCTTTTCCGCCTCTTTGACAGCAGCATACAGATCCGGCCAGAAGTTCTCCAGGAGCACTTTCCATTCGATCTGTCCCGTACCTACCCCATCCAGCAGGGTTTCCATATTGGCTGTAAAACTGACATCTACAATGCTGGGGAAGGCCTGTTTCATCATATCGTTTACCACCTGGCCCAGTTCCGTCAGATAGAGGTTTTTCTTTTCCCGTGCCACGTAATGCCTTGCAATGATCGTGGTGATCGTCGGCGCATAGGTACTCGGACGGCCGATCCCCTGTTCCTCCATGGTACGGACCAGTGTGGCTTCCGTATAATGTGCCGGCGGCTGGGTGAAGTGCTGTTCCTGATGGTATTCCAGCAGCGACAGGACACTGTCTTCCCGGATATTCCCCAGGTGATCGTTTTCCTGTTTCTTATCTTCTTCCTGTGTATACACCGATAAAAAGCCGTCAAATATTACACGGGAGGAGGAAGCATGGAAGGTGTATTTCCCGCCCTGGATCCGCACCGTGCTGGTCTCATAGACCGCCGCTTCCATCCGGCTGGCCACAAACCGCTTCCAGATCAGCTGATACAGACGGAACTGGTCACGGGTAAGATACTGTTTTACTTTCACCGGCGAACGGCTCACATCCGTCGGACGGATCGCTTCGTGCGCATCCTGCGCATTCCTGTTTTTATTGGCCGCCACTATCCCTTTTGCCGCATAATCCGGACCGTACTGTTCCTGGATATAGGCGCGGGCCGCCGCATCTGCCTCTTCGGAAATACGGGTGGAGTCCGTACGCAGATACGAGATCATACCGACGGCGCCTCCCCGTCCCAGGCTGATCCCTTCGTAAAGCTGCTGTGCGATCTGCATTGTCTTGCTTGTGGACATATTCAATACCCGCGACGCTTCCTGCTGCAGGGTACTGGTCGTAAAGGGAAGCGGCGCCTTGCGCACCCGTTCTCCCTGTTTGATGTCCCGGACTGCCCAGGATGCCGTTTTCAGCTCATCGAGTATTGTCTGCAGCTCTTTTCCGTCTGCAATGGTCCGCTTTTTGCCGCCTTCGCCATAAAAATGTGCGGTCAGCGGTTTTTTGCTGCCGTCGACCTGGAAGTCCGCATCCAGTGTCCAGTATTCTTCCGGAATAAAAGCCGCAATCTCTTCTTCTCTGTCTGCGATGATCCGCAGTGCCACCGACTGTACCCGGCCGGCCGACAGGCCGCGCTTGATCTTCTTCCATAGAATAGGACTGATCTCATAGCCGACCATACGGTCCAGACAGCGGCGTGCCTGCTGTTCATCCACCAGGTCCATATCGATATCCCGGGCATTTTTCAGCGATGCCTTGACAGCCGTCTTGGTGATCTCGTTAAAGGTGATCCGGCGCATTTTCTTTTTGTCCAGATTCAGTGCTTTGGAAAGATGCCAGGAAATGGCTTCTCCTTCGCGGTCCGGGTCCGTTGCCAGATATACTTTATCTGCCTTGGCCGCTGCCTTCCTGAGCGATGCGACCAGGTCTCCTTTCCCGCGGATGGTAATATACTTCGGCTCAAAGCCATGCTCCACATCGATGCCCAGGCTGCTCTTCGGCAGATCCCGTACGTGGCCGTTCGACGCCAGCACTTCATAACCCGTCCCCAGAAATTTTTTAACTGTCTTGACCTTTGTCGGTGACTCGACTATCACCAGATTATTCGCCATTGTGCTTTTCTCCTTCGTTTCGTGTCTGAACAATTGAATCATTTTCAGACCGTTTCAGAACTCTTGAAACTATACAGGAAAAAAAGCAAAGTTGCAAGACTCTTTTCAGACACGTATATACCCCCGGCCTGCCGACTGGTTCACATAGCCTTCCAGGCAAAGACGTACCAGAGCCCGGCTGACGGCCGAAACGGAAAGCTGCGTCTCTTCCGCCAACAGGGCAAGGGTCTTTTCATCTCTGGTCAGCGCCTCATATACCGTCCGGATATCTTCCCTGCTCCGCAGCTCCGCAGAAAGCTTCCTCTTTCTGTCCTTTTTTTCTGTTTTCTTTTTCCAATCCGCTGCCAGGCCCAGCTCTTCCAGCAGGAGTTCCGGCTCCCAGGCCACCCCGGCTCCGTCCGCGATCAGCCGGTTGCAGCCTTCGCTGAGCGGATCATGATTCCGGCCCGGCACGGCATAGATGCTTTTTCCCTGCTCCAGTGCATAAGAAGCTGTGATCAGAGAGCCTGATTTACGCCGCGCCTCCACCACCAGCACAATATCCGACAGCGCACTGATGATCCGGTTGCGTATCGGAAAATGATGCGGCCGGGCAGGCGTTCCCGGTTCGTATTCCGATAAGATACCGCCGCCGCACTGCAGGATCTGCCGGTACAGTTCTTCATGCGAAACCGGATAGCAGACATCCGCCCCGCTGCCCAGCACGGCAAATGTCCGGCCCTTGGCCTGTATGGCTCCGATATGCGCCCACGAGTCCACACCCAGCGCCATGCCGCTGATAATCTGTACACCGGCTTCCGCCAGTGTCTCGGCAAACCGCACTGCTTCTGCTTTGCCGTAGGCGCTGCAGGACCGCGCACCTACGATGGCCACGCTCTTCTTCTCCGGATCCGGCAGGTTTCCCCGTACATACAGCCGATCCGGCATGCGGTCATAGAGCTTCAGGTGCGGCGGAAATGCCGGATCTGTTTTACGTATACTCCTTGTTGGCCAGATTACCGTACACATAGCGTTCTGTTTCCTCCTTTATAATACTCCTGCCCGTCCCCGTATCCAGGTCAGGCGCTTCTCCGCAGCGAAAGCACAGTGCTTCACTGACATGTTCTTCCCGGATCCGCTCCGCGTGATCGAGATCGGCGATCGTACGCGCTACCCGCAGCATATGATGATAGCCGCGTGCACTGAGACCCAGCCTGCGGAATGCTTTTTCCACCAGTTTTTCTGTCTGCCGGTCCATAACACAGTACTTCCGGATATCGGCCGGACCCAGTTCGCTGTTGAACAGGATGCCGGTTCCGCGATAGCGTCTCTGCTGTATCGCACAGGCCTGCATCACCTGCCGGCGCATCATGACCGAGGTCATCGTCTCCCCGCCCGCCGCTGTCAGTTCTGTATACCCGGCCGCCGGTACATCGCAGCGCAGATCGATCCTGTCCAGAAGTGCCTGGCTCAGTCTGGCCTGATACCTGCGGATATCCCGCGGCGTACAGACGCAGCGGCGCCTGTCCGGGTAATACCCGCAGGGGCAGGGATTCATGGCAGCTACCAGTAAAAAGGATGCCGGATACGTGCAGACGCCTCCCGCACGGGAAATGGTGATCCGGCGGTCTTCCAGCGGCTGCCGGAGCATTTCCAGCGTGCCTTTATCCATCTCCGGAATCTCATCCAGAAACAGGACGCCGCGGTGTGCCAGTGTGACCTCTCCCGGACGCGGATGAAATCCGCTTCCGCACAGTGCTGCCGCCGTGATCGTATGATGCGGTGCCCGGAACGGACGGCAGCGCAGCAGGGGCTGTTTTTCCGGAAGCATGCCTGCGATACTATAGATCCGGGAGATTTCCAGGCTCTCTTCTGCGGTCAGGTCCGGCAGAATGGTTGGGACCCGCTGAGCGGCCATGCTTTTCCCGGATCCGGGAGGCCCCGACAGCAGCAGGTTGTGAAATCCGGCTGCCGCGATCAGGGCCGCTCTCTTTACTGTCTCCTGCCCGTGCATATCCGCGAAATCGACTTTATACTCTTCCGTTGCTTCCGGCTGTCTCTTTGACTCTGGCCTGTCTTCCAGTGTTCCGTTTCCATAGGCCAGCAAATCCTGCAGTGACTGCAGTCCCCTGATCCGGACACCGTTTACGACCTTTCCTTCTGCCGTGTTTGCTTCCGGAAGAAGGCAGGTCCGGCAGTTTTGTTCTCTCGCCATCAGCACTGTCGGCAGGATACCGGTGATCCTTTCGATAGTCCCGTCCAGATGCAGTTCGCCGGCCAGCAGCGTATCAGCAAACACGTCTGCGGGCAGAACGCCGATCGCCTGCAGGACCGCGGCTGCGATCGGCAGGTCAAAGCGAGTGCCGTCTTTGCGCAGATCCCCCGGAGCCAGATTGATCGTGATCCTCTGCGGAGGCAGCGTGATCCCCAGATTGCGGATCGCCGTACGTACACGGTCCTGGGCTTCCCGCACCTGCGACGAGACAAACCCTACGATCGTGAACTGCGGCATACCGTCGCTGACATCCGCTTCCACCGTAACCGGAAGAGCATCCACGCCGCTGATCACGGCAGATAGAACGCTGCAGAACATCGTTATACCTCCTTCTTCATGCATACGACATGACAAATGAAGAACGCTGTTTATATCCGTTATACTGTTTCAATCAGGTGATTCGATGAATGAACATCCATCGTCAGATCAGATGATACGGCCCGTCCTTTTACGAACGGAACCCGTGCCTTTACTCTACTGGATTCCAGAGGGATTTGCAAGAGGAAGAATCAGAAATGCACCGCTTTTCAGCTCATAAACGGACGCATTCCTCGCGGATACAGAACCCCATCGCCGACACGCTCGCGCTTCGCTACGAGCACTTGCTGAGCACGAGTGCAACGAAGTGCGAAGCATACGTGCGATGCATGCCGGGCCCTTAGTGAGCTTTAGCGAGCTTAGTAGCCCGGCGGGTCGGAACTCGCTAAGGGCCGGCCATGCTCCGACAGTCGGCTTATGGGGACCTGTTTCCACTCGGAATGCTGGTTTTCAAAACGTGGACAGCAGCCGGCGGACACATGCTTTTACAAGCGCGCATTCTGAATGGAACGCAGCTGAGATCCACTGCTTACGCAGATCAGGCGGACGGGATGAGAATAGATCGTTCATGAACATCCCGGCCGACCGGTCGAAGTTGGCAGTTAGCTCAGCGGAGTGGTTCAGGCAAGCGGTAAAAACAGGTGTCCACCGGCTGCCTCACATCGCATTAAAACTGCAGACAGCAAGAATACAGCAGGCAAGACAATCCCCGACTTGACAGTCCGAGGGGTTTTTTCATATACTTACTGAGTTATGGTATAAGGAATGTACGGGCAATGACGAAGCCCGGCAATAGATGCGGAATGGCACAGGAAGAAGGCACGCATGTATAAAAAAGTAGATACGAATCTGAATTTTGTGGAAAGGGAAAAACAGACAGAGAAGTTCTGGAAGGACAACCGGATCTTTGAGAAAAGTCTGGAAGAGCGTGAGGGCGCTCCGCGGTATACGTTTTACGACGGTCCGCCGACAGCCAACGGCAAGCCGCATATCGGCCATGTGCTGACACGCGTTATAAAAGACATGATTCCGCGGTACCGCCGCATGAAAGGATACAATGTACCCCGCAAAGCCGGCTGGGATACACACGGCCTGCCGGTGGAACTGGAAGTGGAAAAGAAGCTCGGCATGAGCGGTAAAGAACAGATCGAAGCCTACGGGATCGAGCCTTTCATTAAAGAATGTAAGGAAAGCGTCTGGAAATACAAAGGCATGTGGGAAGACTTTTCCGCCACAGTCGGTTTCTGGTGTGATATGGATCATCCGTATGTCACTTATGAGAATGACTATATCGAGTCCGAGTGGTGGGCGCTGAAGCAGATCTGGGAAAAAGGACTGCTGTATAAAGGCTTCAAGATCGTTCCCTACTGCCCGCGCTGCGGCACACCGCTTTCCACACAGGAAGTTGCCCAGGGGTATAAGCTGGTCAAGGAACGCTCTGCAATTGTTCGATTCAAAGTCAAAGGCGAGGATGTGCATTTCCTGGCCTGGACGACGACGCCCTGGACCCTACCGTCCAATATGGCACTCTGCGTCAATCCGGAACTGACATACTGCAAGGTGAAGGCAGCTGACGGCTATACCTATATCATGGGCAAAGACCTGCTGGACACCGTTCTGGGACCGTTGGCAAAGGCGGCGGAAAACGCAGAAGAGGGACAGGATGCGGACAGCATCAAAGCCTATGAGATCTTGGAAGAGTATAAAGGAAAGGATCTGGAATACAAAGAATACGAGCCGCTGTATGAAGGCGTGGCCATTGCGGCGCAGAAACAGAAAAAGAAAGCACATTATGTCACCTGCGACAACTATGTTACCATGAGTGACGGTACCGGCATCGTCCACATGGCACCGGCTTTCGGTGAAGATGATAACCGTGTGTGCCGGGATTACGATATTCCGTTTGTGCAGTTTGTGGATGAAAAAGGCTGCATGACGAAAGAAACACCGTATGAAGGGATCTTCGTCAAAAAGGCGGATCCCATGGTGCTGAAGGATCTGGACGCCCAGGGCAAACTCTTTTCCGCTCCGAATTTCGAGCATGAGTATCCGCACTGCTGGCGCTGTGATACGCCGCTGATCTATTATGCGCGGGAGTCTTGGTTTATCAAAATGACCGCCGTCCGTGACGACCTGATCCGCAACAACAATACGATCAACTGGATTCCGGAGAGCATCGGCAAAGGACGTTTCGGAGACTGGATCGAAAACGTACAGGACTGGGGCATTTCCCGGAACCGTTATTGGGGAACACCGCTGAACATCTGGGTCTGCGAAGACTGCGGCAAGATGCATTCTGTGGGCAGCATCGCCGAACTGAAAGAGCTTTCCGACAACTGTCCGGAGAATATCGAACTGCATCGCCCGTATATTGATGAAGTAACGATCCGCTGTCCGGAATGCGGCAAAACCATGCATCGTGTGCCGGAAGTCATCGACTGCTGGTTCGATTCCGGTGCCATGCCGTTTGCCCAGCATCATTATCCTTTTGAGAATCAGGAGATCTTCCATCAGCAGTTCCCGGCCCGGTTTATTTCCGAGGCGGTAGACCAGACACGTGGATGGTTCTATTCACTGCTGGCGATTTCCACGCTGATCTTCAATAAGGCGCCGTATGAAAATGTTATCGTCCTGGGTCACGTGCAGGATGAGAACGGCCAGAAGATGAGTAAATCCAAAGGGAATGCGGTGGATCCTTTTGACGCGCTGGAAAAATACGGGGCCGATGCGATCCGCTGGTATTTCTACATCAACAGCGCCCCCTGGCTGCCGAATCGTTTCAGCGGCAAGACCGTGACGGAGTACTCCCGGCGGTTCATGGGCACGCTCTGGAACACCTATGCGTTCTATGTGCTGTACGCCGAGATCGACCAGTTTGACCCCACCAAATACGTTCTGGAATACGACAAACTGTCGGTGATGGATAAGTGGCTGCTGTCCCGGCTGGCTTCGACGATCCGGGAAGCAGACAATGATCTTTCGGATTACAAGGTTCCGGAAACGGCCCGTGCACTGGAGGCCTTTGTGGACGATATGAGCAACTGGTATGTCCGCAGAAGCCGGGAGCGTTTCTGGGCCAAGGGCATGGAGCAGGATAAGATCAATGCCTACATGACGCTGTATACCGCGCTGACGGAATTCTGCAAGGCGGCTGCACCGATGATCCCGTTTATGACAGAAGATATCTATCAGAACCTGGTTCGCGGACTGGATCCGGATGCGCCGGAAAGCATTCATCTCTGTGATTTTCCGGCTGTCCGCCAGGAATGGATCGATGCGGAACTGGAGGAGAATATGAAGGATCTCCTGCAGATCGTAGTTCTGGGACGTGCCGCCAGAAATCTGTCCGGCATGAAGAACCGCCAGCCGCTGGCAAAGATGTATGTCAAGGCAGATTTTACGCTTTCAGAATTCTATCGTGAGATCATCGAGGATGAACTGAATATTAAATCCATGGAATTTGCCGAGGATCTGCGGGTTGAGTACAGCATTAAGCCGCAGCTGAAGACCGTCGGGCCGAAATTCGGCAAGCTGGTCGGCGCCATCCGCGGCGCACTGGCTTCCCTGGACGGTGCTGAGGCTGTCCGGGAGCTGAATGAAACCGGCAGCGTGCATCTGAATGCCGGCGGAGAAGAGATCGATCTGGCCAGAGAAGACCTGCTGATCGAGATCGCCCAGTCGGAAGGGTTTGTGACCCAGGCAGATCAGGGCGTAACCGTGATGCTGGATACCACGCTGACACCTGAGCTGGTGGAGGAAGGATTCGTCCGCGAACTGGTCAGTAAAATCCAGACGATGCGGAAAGAAGCCGGCTTTGAGGTTATGGACCGGATCCGTGTTTTCTCGCAGGGGAACGAAAAGATTGCGGATATTCTGGAAAACAACGCCGATGAGATCAGCCATGACGTGCTGGCCGACGAGATCCGGATCGGCGAGATGAGCGGATACAGCAAGGAGTGGAATATCAATTCTGAAAAAGTGATGCTGGGGGTGGAGAAAGTTTAAACCGGACGGACGTCATCGGCGTAATCCCGGAAGCCGGATGGCGGAGTGTTCCGTCTGTTCCGACTGTATATAGAAAAGCAATTTACATACATGAACTTGACATTATTTCGAAAACATGCTAAGAAAAGGCAGGCTGTCCGAAGTAAAGCGCATTGGTATTACTTCGGGCAGCATATGATTTTTCGGGCGTTTTCTGGAAACATGCCCGAATCATGAAAAGAGAGCAACAAATGGTGAAACGGAGAAAAATATGCAGAATATGATCATAAAAAAAGAAATCTTTAAAAAAGCCCTGCGGCAGGAGATCAAAGATCTTTTCCGTACCACACTGGAGGATGCCAGTACGCAGCAGGTGTATCAGGCGCTCTGCTATGTGGTAAAGGACCAGATCATTGACAATTGGATGAAGACGCAGAAAGCCATGCATACACAGGATCCCAAGATCGTGTATTACATGTCCATGGAGTTTCTGACAGGCCGGTATCTGGGCAATAACCTGCTGGCGCTGACCGCGTATGAAGAGGTGAAAAAAGCACTGCAGGAACTGCATATTGATCTGAATGCCATAGAGGACGAAGAACGGGATCCGGCACTGGGGAACGGCGGCCTGGGACGTCTCGCGGCGTGCTTCCTGGATTCTCTCTCCACGCTGGGCTATGCGGCGTACGGCTGTGGGATCCGATACCATTACGGTATGTTCCGGCAGCGTATCAAAAATGGACAGCAGGTCGAGGAACCGGACCGCTGGCTGAAGAACGGCGGCTATCCGTTTGAACTGAAGCGTCCGGAATATGCCAAAGAGATCCGGTTCGGCGGCGATATCGAAGTGGATTATGATGAAGAAACGGGGCGCAATCATTTCCGCCAGGTCAACTATCGTGCGGTCATGGCCGTTCCGTATGACCTGCCCATCGTCGGGTATGGAAACGGCGTCGTCAATACGCTCCGGATCTGGGATGCGGAAGCGATCGAGGATTTCCAGCTGGAGTCTTTTGATAAAGGGGATTACCAGAAATCCGTCGAGCAGGAAAACCTGGCCCGTACGATCACACGTGTGCTGTACCCGAACGATAATTACATATCCGGAAAAGAGCTGCGCCTGAAACAGCAGTATTTCTTTGTCTCTGCCAGCCTGCAGGCGGCGATCGCCCGGTACAAACGCGATCACAAAGACATCCGCAAGCTGCATGAAAAGGCTGTCTTCCACATGAACGACACGCATCCGACCCTGACTGTGCCGGAACTGATGCGTCTGCTGCTGGATGAGGAGAAACTGGAATGGGATGAGGCATGGGAAGTTGTCTCCCATGCATGCGCTTACACAAACCATACGATCATGGCGGAAGCACTGGAAAAATGGCCGATCGAGCTGTTTAAACGGCTGCTGCCGCGGGTGTATCAGATCGTGGATGAAATAAACCGCCGTTTCGTAGAACAGATCCAGACGAAATATCCGAATGATGAAGAACGCGTCCGCAAGATGGCCATTCTGTATAACGGAGAGGTCCGGATGGCCAATCTGGCTATTGCCAGCGGTTTCTCTGTAAACGGTGTGGCAAAGCTGCATACCGAGATCCTCGAAGCCCGTGAGCTGCGTGAATTCTATGAGATGATGCCGGAGAAGTTCAGCAATAAGACCAACGGTGTCACCCAGAGACGATTCCTGCTGCACGGCGATCCGCTGCTGGCCGACTGGATCACCAAACATGTCGGCAAAACCTGGGTCACCGATCTGCAGAAAATCGAAAAACTGACAGCGGCTGCCGATAAAAAGTCCGAACAGGATGAGATTCTGCGGATCAAACGGGAAAACAAAGTCCGGCTGGCAGAATACATTCTGGAAACAACCGGCGTAGAAGTGAATCCGGATTCCATTTTCGATGTTCAGGTCAAGAGGCTGCATGAATACAAACGGCAGCTGCTGAACATCCTGCATGTCATGTATCTGTATAATAAGGTCCGGGAGAATCCGGATATGCCGTTCTATCCGAGGACGTTTATTTTCGGCGCCAAGGCCAGTGCCGCGTATCACCGGGCCAAACTGATCATCCGGCTGATCAATAATGTGGCCAGTGTGATCAATGCGGATGAAAGCATTCAGGGCAAGATCAAAGTGGTCTTTATTGAAGACTACCGGGTCAGCAATGCCGAAATGATCTTTGCGGCTGCCGATGTATCCGAGCAGATTTCCACGGCCAGCCGGGAAGCCAGCGGCACCAGCAATATGAAATTCATGATGAACGGAGCCCTGACACTGGGAACAATGGACGGTGCCAATGTAGAGATCGTGGATGAAGTCGGCGAAGAAAACGCCTTTATCTTCGGGCTTACCGCGGAGCAGGTCATCGAATACGAGCGGTTCGGAAGCTATAATCCGTATCAGTACGTCGATCAGGACTGGGAGCTGCGCCGGGTGCTGGATCAGTTGGTTGACGGCACCTACAGCGGCGGCGACCGGGAGATGTTCCGCGATCTGCACAATTCCCTGCTGGTACAGCAGGGCGGCAGCTACCCGGATGTATATTTCATTCTGGCTGATTTCCGTCCCTATGCGCAGGCACAGGAGCGGGTGGAACAGAAGTACCGGGACAGAAGTGCCTGGGCAAAGAGTATGATCCTGAATATCGCCCATTCCGGCAAATTCAGCTCAGACCGGACGATCCAGGACTATGTGGACGATATCTGGCATCTGGAAAAGATCAAGGTCCGGTGGTGATCACACGGTATACAGTTTTTTCCTCACCAGGGCGTAGTAAAGCAGTATGATCACGGCGGAAATGACCCAGCTGAGGGGATAGACTGCCAGCAGCATCGGGAAGGTCGGCTTTTGAGGAAAGACCTGCAGGACCCAGAAGATCCGCGTGCCGCATATACCGAAGACAGTGATCAAGGCCGGGGCCAGGGAGCGGGCAAAGCCGCGCAGACAGCCGGAAAAGACCTCCAGGACAACATAAACAGGATAAGCGGTCAGTATAAAGAGAAGTCGTGTAGAGCCATAGGCCAGCACGGCTTCTTCTGTATTGAAGAGACGCAGGATCGGATAACGTGCCAGAATGATCAGGGCGCAGATCGCAGAGGAAAACACGACGGCCAGCAGCAGGGACTGACGCAGGATCCGACGGCAGCGTTCCCGCTGTCCGGCTCCGATGTTCTGTCCGGTAAATGTAGTGCAGGCCTGTCCGAAAGCGTTCATGACATAGTAGGGGAGGATCTCCACATTAAAAGAAGCAGAGGAACCGGCCATCACAGCAGCGCCCAGACTGTTGATCGAAGACTGGATCGTGATGTTGGACAGGGAGAAGACCATGCCCTGCAGTCCGGCCGGTATGCCGATCTGCAGCATCTGAAGCAGCAGCTGGCGGTCGATCCGGAAATCCCGGAAACGGACGCGGATCAGTCCGTCCGACCGCAGCAGGAAAAGGAACAGCAGCAGAGAACTGACCGCATTGGAAATGACGGTGGCGAGGGCCACACCGTCAGCCGCCATACCCAGCTGCTTAACAAAAAACAGGTTGAGGCCGACATTGGTGATGCCGGCAATGATCAGGCAGAGCAGGGGTGTGCGCGTATCACCCTGACTGCGGAAGATGGCGGATTCGTAATTGTAAAGGAGGATTACCGGCATGCCTGCCAGATAGATCCGCAGATACGCCAGGGCCATGGGAAACACAGAGCCCGGAACAGACATGGCGGTAAGCAGCGGCCGCGCGATGAGTTCTCCCAGCAGGGCCACCAGCAGACCGGAAAACAGTGCGACCAGTATAGAGGTATGGACGGCCCTGCTGACGGCTTTGGCATCTCTCTGGCCGGTGCAGCGGGAAATGACCACGTTGGCTCCCAGTGAAACACCGATAAACAGATTGACCAGAAGGCCGATGACCGGTGCATTGCTGCCGACGGCTGCCATGGCTTCGCTGCTGCTGAAACGGCCAACGACCGCTACATCCGCCGCATTGAACAGCTGCTGCAGAATGCCCGTCAGGGCAAGGGGCAGGGAAAACAGAAGAAGCTTATCGACAAGCGAACCATGCAGCATGTCGATTTCTCTGCGCTTAACGGAATGATGTGGTTTGTGAAACATAAACAGGCCCCCTTCTTCAGACATACTATCATAGCACAGTTGAGAAGAAAAAGGGCACTGAGTTTGCCTGTATGGAGAAGTGTTTTTCCTGTCTAGAGAAGCGGTTTCACACAGCGGTCCAGAATACCGTGCATTTCGGCAATGGCGACGCCGAAATTGGTCATGGGGATCCCTTCATCCACGGCATGATTCGTGCGGGAGAGCATTTCCTTTTCATTCAGCATGCAGCCGCCGCAGTGTATGACCAGCCGGTACGGACGGAGATCTTCGGGGAAATCCCTGCCGGAGGCGGTGGCATAGTTCAGCTTCTTTCCGGTGTATCCTTCCAGCCAGCGGGGCAGTTTTTCTGTACCGATGTCCCCGCATTGTCTGTGATGGGTGCAGCCCTCGGCGATGAGGACCGTATCGCCGTCCTGCAGTTCCCGGATCGCTTTGGCGCCGCGGACGGCTTCTGCCAGATTCCCCCTGTACCGGGCCATGATCATCGAAAAAGAGGTCAGCGGGATCTCATCCGGAGTCTGCGCGCTGATCTTTTCGAACACCTGGGAGTCCGTGATGACAAGAGCCGGTCGCATGCAGATTCCGGGTGCGGACGGACGTGGGCCGCAGGTTTCCCGGACAGCACCGGAACCGACGTGGGAAAGACCGCCTGCTGAGCATATGAGATCCGGATATTCTGTATCGCGGATGATCACGGGAACGGCGCCGGCATCCAGCAGGCCGCGGATGACCATCTGCTGCGGCAGGATCAGGCGTCCTTTCGGCGCCGCCTTGTCGATCGGAACCACCAGCAGGACCGGGTCGTTCGGTTTGACCAGATCGGCAACCAGGGGACGCCGGTTTTCCGTATCCACGGCCGTACGTCCGATCGCTTCTTTCAACTCCCGGATCCCTGTGTGCAAAAGAGCACTGACGGGAAGCACCTGCGTTTCGGAGAGCCCTTCTTTCCGGCAAAAACCATCGGCTGTTTTCCCGGGCAGCAGGTCTGTTTTGTTCAAAGCGATCAGAAACGGAATCTGTTTCCGGGCAAAAAGAGCCAGCAGCTCCCGGTCTGCCGTCTGCAGGCCATCGGGTGCAGATACGACCAGTACCGCCAGATCGGTTTCATTCAGAATTTTCTTTGTGCGGCGGACGCGCTCTTCCCCCAGTGCGCCCGCATCGTCGATGCCGGGTGTGTCGATGATCAGCACCGGTCCGACCGGCAGGAGTTCCATCGTTTTCCGTACCGGGTCGGTCGTAGTGCCTTTTACGTCAGAGACAACGGAGAGTTCCTGTCCGGTCACAGCATTGACCACACTGGATTTTCCTGCGTTCCGCACACCGAAGAAAGCGATATGGACGCGTTCGGAAGCGGGGGTGTCATGCATACTCATACGGAGTTCCTTTTCTGATCTTATTGCCGGAGATCATGAGGCATGTACCAAAGCGGGTTCTTCTGAAAGACGGTTTATTTTTAGAAATGGAAATCCCGCGCATTGGAGTTGTAAATATCGACCAGGTGCTTCCGGGCGATTTCACGGACGCCTTCTTTGGGGATGGTTTCCAGTTCTTTTTCGATCAGAGCCATGCCTTTGGCCTTGGTTTCCGGCGTGGCGTAGTCGGTCAGGAATTCCGCCAGGGTCATCAGTGCATTCGGATGGCAGCAGTTCTGGATCTGGCCGGATTTGCACAGCTCCATAAAACGGTCTCCGGTACGGCCTTCGCGGTAGCAGGCAGTACAGAAGGACGGGATATATCCCAGGTCCATAAGCCAGGAGATCACTTCGTCCAGTGTACGCTGGTCGGATACATCAAACTGTTCCGTGTCGTGCGGGCGTTCTTCTTCTGTATAGCCGCCGACAGACGTACGGGAGGCGCCGCTGATCTGGGAGATCCCCATGGAAAGGGCTTTTTTCCGGACTTCTTCGCTTTCGCGGGTAGAGATGATCATGCCGGTATAGGGAACCGCAATACGGATGCAGGCAATGATCTTTTCAAACATCTCATCGGTCAGGGAATTATCGAATTCGGTCGGGTCGATATCGTCAGCCGGTTTGACACGCGGTACGCTGATCGTGTGCGGACCGACACCGTGTGCAGCTTCCAGATGTTCGGCATGCATCAGCAGGCCGGCAAATTCATAGCGGTATTTGTCGAGGCCGAACAGGACGCCGAGACCGACATCATCGATGCCGCCTTCCATGGCACGGTCCATGGCTTCTGTGTGATAGGCATAATCGGATTTGGGGCCTGTCGGGTGCAGGTATTCATAGCCTTCCCGGTGATAGGTTTCCTGAAACAGGATATAGGTGCCGATGCCGGCATCGTGCAGCTTCCGGTAGTTCTCCACCGTGGTGGCCGCAATATTGACATTCACACGGCGGATGGCGCCGTTCTTATGCTGGATACTGTAGATGGTGTTGATGCATTCCAGAATGTATTCGATCGGATTTTCCGTCGGGTGTTCACCGGCTTCGATCGCCAGTCGCTTATGGCCCATATCCTGCAGGGCGATCACTTCCGCACGGACTTCTTCCTGCGTCAGTTTTTTTCGCGGAATGGTTTTGTTTTTCGCGTGATACGGGCAGTACAGACAGCCGTTGACGCAGTAGTTGGACAGATACAGCGGTGCAAAGATCACGATGCGGTTGCCGTAAAATTCCAGTTTGATCTCTTCTGCCAGCCGGAGCATGGCGTTAACCTTTTCCGGAATGTCGCAGGCCAGAAGGACCGAGGCTTCG